>NZ_JAYEEQ010000019.1:0-71658 GCF_034651555.1 Aurantibrevibacter litoralis
GACAACCTAATGCAGAGGATGGTGCAGGCACAACCTTGTTATATCAAAAATATTAGTAATTAAATGCCTAAGTCAATCTTATTATTTAATATTCGGTTATAGAGCTACAATTTTCGCCTGTTTTTATTCGGTAAAGTTATATTTATGAGATTCCGAATTCTTTCGCAATCATCTTCAGTCGTGTTCTTGAATTTAGGTCGTTCACCATTTATTTTATTAGTTTTACTTTGGTTACGGTAAGTTTAGAAGATGTTCTCTTACGGGGTTTATTTTACATTGTGCATTGTTGAATTGATGTTTTTTCCGTGCTCTTAAAGTTGCCTGTTTTATCTAAATTCAATTGGATGAATAAATTTAATCGTTTTGCTCTTTTTTTTTATTTCTTAATGTTTTTGATCGTCCTTGCCCAGTTCTTTTGTAGGATCCCAAAAATGCCCATCAAAATCAACGATCTGATTGTTCACCACCGCCACACCCTCATTTTCTAACAATTGCTGCATTAAACTAGAACCGCCAAAATGGTGTTTCCCCGTTAAAAGTCCTTTTCTGTTAACGACCCTATGTGCAGGAATATCTTCCATAGCATGCGAATTATTTAAAGCCCAACCCACCATTCGCGCGCTTCTTGCCGTGCCAAGGTATCGGGCAATTGCACCATAAGAGGTTACTTTGCCAAAGGGAATTTGCTTAGCCACCTCATATACTTTTTCAAAAAAGTTGGTATTTTCCATGGAGGTCATTGGTAGAAAATGCGGATGATGGTAATCGCCAATAGCACCACCATAAGGACACTTATAATATAGTTAGCATTTTTAGAAAAAGCATGCGATTTAGCTTCCAGTTTGTAAAAATAAACGGTGTAAAGGTACAAAACGGAAAAAGTACCGAGCCCGGCAGCCAGCATAAAGGTAAGAATGTCTGCAGCTTGAAACTTAATCCAGCCTGAGGCGTTCCACATGGCATTTAAACCACTGTAATATGGGATGGTCAGTAAATTAAGTGCCGCTAAAAGCATTCCTTTAAAGAAACTATTTTTTTTGCTAAGGTTAAGCACCTTTACTTCATTTTTGGCGTTATCTTTTGCTTTAATAAAAAAGTAAATGGCAAAAAAAGTAAATACAACTAGGGCAATTTTTAGCAAAAGATGGATTACCTCGGGATTATTAAAAAGAAATTTTGAAATAAGCACGGCGATATACGCCTGTATAAGAATCATGGTAGCGACGCCAAGACTAAATATAATTCCGTTTAGTTTGCCTTTCTCCACACTTGTTTTAGCCGCATTCATATTTAAAAGTCCGGGAGGGACGGTGGCCATGAAAGCTGCCGAATAGGTTACAAAAAAAAGGATTAATAAATGTTGCATGCCTACGATATCCGGAACTGTATATAGGTAATTGGTTTGCCTTGAACAAGATACTGCTTTTCGTAGAAAGTTTGTATTTCTAAAACTTCTTTTGGGCTTCCTTCGTTTTTATATACATCGTGGTTGGCATAGCGCACTTCTAACCCCAAGCCATGTAGCAGTCCCAAGGTGTAGCCATGCATAAACTCACTATCGGTCTTTAAATGCAACCAAGCCCCCGGTTTAAGAATGGTTCTATACTTTTCCAGAAACTTTTGATTGGTTAGCCGGTGTTTCGTTCGTTTGTATTTTATTTGTGGATCGGGAAACGTAATCCAAATTTCGGCCACCTCCTGCGGCGCAAAAAGCAGGTCTATAAGTTCTATTTCTGCTCTTAGAAAAGCCACGTTGTTTAAATTCTTCTCTAAGGCCAATTTGGCTCCTTGCCAAAAGCGTGCACCTTTAATATCGATGCCAATATAATTTTTTTGGGGATCTCGTTGCGCCAGTGCTACCGTATATTCTCCTTTACCGCAACCCAATTCCAGTACAATGGGATTGTCGTTCTTAAAAAAAGTGTGCCATTTGCCTCGAAAAGAAAAAAGCGATCGCAGCACTTCATCACGAGTGGGCTGCACTACATTAGAAAAACGCTCATTATCCTTAAACCTTTTGAGCTTATTTTTGCTCCCCATAGTCTTACGCATTAGCTGTGGGGGCAAAGCTACGGAATAAAAATAATCTGAATACAGGCTGATATCTCGGAATACTCTAGTAGGTCTCCGCCGAACGTGGTAACCCTTGAAAAGAAGCGTCATATTAGCGTTTTGATTATCGCCTAATTTTGAGCTCGATGCCAGATAAAAAGGGCAAAAACACGAATATAGCTACCTCTTCATAGGTCGTGTGTTTTAGTTAGTCCATTTAATCTCTAAATGCTTCCTCTGTATTTCCAAATGCATATTCATGCAATTGACAGTCATCATTAGAATTATACCATAATTGTTGGTCTGCACTTTCAAAGCATATTACAGGTCTGTATTCTTCTCTATCAATTCTGATTTCACCTTGATCCTGAATCATTGCCAAATCAAAAGAAAAATCTCCACATATCTCTTTTGCTTTCTGTGACTCAATGTTATGATTTTTTAGCGTTTTCCTAAGTAAACATATCATCTGAAACTGCCATTCAATAGCCAGTTCTTCGTACTTATCATTATTTACAATTTCCATTTCTCAGTAACTTTCAGGAAGTTAATTTAGCTTTTACTTTTAAAAAGGCAGCTATTTCTTAAGTCCCTATAGTTTCGCTCTCTGAACTTTTTTCATGCCACGACATAATTTACGCTTTACTTTAAAACCACTTTTAAACTTGTTGTGCCTTTTCTAGGGTAAAAGAAAATTCGGATCCTACCTCAACAGCACTTTCTACGTAAATTTTTTCCTTGTGTGCCTCAATGATGTGCTTTACGATGGCCAGCCCTAAACCGGAGCCTCCCTCGGTTCTACTGCCGCTTTTATCCACCCTATAAAAGCGTTCAAAAAGACGGGGAATGTGTTGCTTTTCTATTCCTTCGCCATTATCTGTAACCCGCACAATAACTTTATTTTTAATAAGGTTTTCTACACTCACTTCGGTAGTGCCATTGTCATTTCCGTATTTTATAGAATTTACTAAAAGATTGGTAAGCACCTGTTGTATCTTTTCTTTATCGGCATTCACAAAGATGGGTTCTTTGTAATGCATATCAAAAGTTAGCGAAATATTCCGCTTGGCGGCGCGCATTTCTAAAAGATCGAATACATTTTGTATCAGTTCAATGATATTAAAACGAGTCAATTCTAAGTGTAGATCTCCTACTTCCAGTTTGGTGATGAGGTCCAGATCTTTCACAATATAAATGAGCCGTTCTACACCTTTATAGGCGCGTTGTAGGTATTTCTTTCGAACGACCTTATCCTCTATAGCGCCATCTAACAAGGTTAAAATGTAGCCTTGTACCGTAAATAATGGTGTTTTTAGTTCATGTGAGACATTCCCTAAAAAATCGCGTCGGTATTCCTCCCTAATCTTAAGCGTATCGATCTCTATCTTTTTATCCTTGGCAAACTTTTCTATTTCCTGTGTTAAGGTATGCATATCTGTGGTGATGGTGCGCGAAGCCAGCGTGGAAGATTCTAAAAGAGACACATCATCGTAAATGCGTTTTATCCGTTTGTAAATAAAGGTTTCTACCCGAAATTGAATAATTAAAAACGCAACGACAAACGCCAGTATACCAAAAATAAAAAGTGTAAAGAGCTGAAAGATTTGTTGATACTGGAGAATAATTCCCAACAGTATGGTTAAGGCCAAAGAAATGATGAGCGAGGATCTAAACGCAAACTTATAAGACTTTTTTAGTCGAATCGCCATTATAAAACAAACTTATACCCTACGCCTTTTACCGTTTTAAAATTGTCTTCTCCAATTTTTTCGCGCAATTTTCTTATGTGCACATCGATGGTTCTACCTCCCACAACCACTTCGTTGCCCCATACTTTGTCTAGAATAACTTCTCTTTTAAAGACTTTATTTGGTTTTGAAGTTAGTAAGGCCAGTAATTCAAATTCCTTTCGAGGCAAGATAATTTCATCGCCGTTATTGATAATCTTGTATTCTTCTCGGTTGATGGTGATATGGCCTACTTGAATAATATCGTCTGCCTCCTTTACTTCCCCTTCTTTGAATCTTCGCAGTAACGCCTTAACCTTACTAACCAAAACTTTTGGCTTTATAGGTTTGGTAATATAATCATCTGCTCCGGCATCAAAACCTGCCATCTGCGAATAATCCTCTCCGCGTGCCGTGAGAAACGCAATAACCGTGTCTTCTAATCCTGCCGTATTTCTTATGGTTTCGCAGGCTTCTATGCCATCCATTTCGGGCATCATTACATCCATAATAATGAGATGGGGTTTCTTTTTTTTGGCCTTAGCCACTCCTTCTACCCCGTTTTTAGCAGTATATACGTCATACCCCTCGGCCGACAAATTGTAGCCCACAATTTCCAAAATATCCGGTTCATCATCTACTAAAAGTATTCTTATGTCCTTTTTTTTCATGGGTTTTATGTAATGGTCATTTCGGCAAAAGTAAAGATAATACTATTAGTCCTAACCTGCTTAACATTCATTTAATATGGTAACATTAAGATAACATTTATAACATAAAGGTTTAACCTGTAGGTAACTTCACTTTTACAACGGTGTGGTTTCTTTGCCCTGTTCTTAAATGACAGAAACTAACGAACAGAATTATGAAATTTAAAAAAACAGAAATGAAAAAAATTGTATTTGCTTTAATGACGTTTGGCTCCTTAGCGATTGTATCGTGTAGCGATGATGACAGCGCTCCTATCATTGAGCCGCCTGTGGCCACTTGCAACGATGGAATTTTAAATAATGGTGAAACTGAAATTGATTGTGGCGGTCCAAACTGTGCGGCTTGCGTAGAAGAACCCCCTGTGGTTGCTACCTGTAATGATGGTATTTTGAATGGTGATGAAACCGAAATAGATTTTGGCGGCTCTTGTGCCGGTGAGATAACCGTAACAGGTTTGATTGCTGAAGATACTACTTGGACTAGAAATAACATTTATCTTTTAGGCGGTAAAGTAGTAGTTGGTGTTGGCGTTACCTTAACCATAGAGCCCGGTACCATTATTAAAGGATTACCCGGAACAGGTTCCTTAGCTTCAGCGCTTATTGTACAACGGGATTCTAAAATTAATGCCGTAGGAACACCAGAGCGACCTATTATCTTTACCAGTTCGCAAGATAACATTAAAGTAGGCGAAACTGCCGGTACCAATTTAGACCAAACCGATAATGGTCTTTGGGGTGGTGTATTGGTTTTGGGTAATGCGCCTGCTTCCTTATCGGGTGACGCTGCACAAACTCAAATTGAGGGAATTCCTGCAAGCGATGCTTTTGGTTTATACGGTGGAAATGATCCGGCAGACGATTCCGGTGATTTGGCGTATATCTCTATACGACATGGGGGTGCCATTATTGGAGAGGCCAACGAAATAAATGGACTTACTTTAGGTGGTGTAGGTACCGGCACTTCAATAGACAATATTGAAATTGTAGGTAATGAAGATGACGGTTTAGAGATTTTTGGAGGAAGCGTAAACGTAACCAACGTATTTGTTTGGGCTGTTGCCGATGATGCTTTGGATTTTGATCAGGCTTGGACAGGAACTATAGATAACGCGGTTGTAGTACAAGGCGTTCGATCTGATAGTGCTTTAGAATTAGATGGCCCAGAAGGTTCTGCTACCGGGTCTTACACGCTAAATAACATCACCATTTTTGGTAATACAGAAACCGGAGAAGGATTAGGAAACAGAAGAATAGCTGACTTTAGAGATGGACTTTTAGCCTCTATAAACAACGTATATGTTACCGGTTTTTTACCCACTACGTCTATAAGGTTAAACGGAGATAAATCTGCAACTACTTATAACGACGGTCTCCTAACGCTCAGCAACTGGCAAATTGTACTGCCAGAAGGTGTCGCAGCGGTAAACGAACTCTTTACCACCAGTAATGTAACCCTCCCAACGACCTACGTGGCCGATGGCAGTACTATCGCTACAGCGGTAACAGCGGGATCACAAACCGTGGGTGCTGATACTGCGGCTTTTAGTTGGACCTATAGCAATACTAAAGCTAGTTTAGGCTTTTAATTGTCTTTGCGCAATAGCAATCATAACACTACAGTTGCTCGTTCCTTTTTTAGGAATGAGCAACTTGTTTGTTACAACCTTATCAGTCTAAAAATACGAGTGCGACATCTCCTAAACCCAAATAACCTAACCAAAGTACCCTTAAAAAATCACATTTCAAGGCATAAACACAATTCTAATTTTGCACAATGAAACTCAAAAATCTTTTATTCTTACTTTTTATAGTACTTCTACAACAGGCTTTTTCTCAGAAGGGAATTGTTACAGGAACCATTAATGACGGTGAGTTCAATGATGTTTTGCCGTTTGCGAATGTAATTATTAAAGGCACCACAGTAGGCACCACATCAGATTTCGATGGAAAATATCAGTTGGAAGCGGAGCCCGGCATCTATACCCTTGTATTTTCCTATCTGGGATATCAAACCAAAGAAATCGCAGAAGTCGCCATTAGCGCAACCAAGGATCTTATTGTTGACGTTACTCTTGAACCCGCTTCTAATGCATTAGACGAAGTGGTTGTAACCACCACGGTTTCTAAAAACACTGAAGCATCGGTGCTGCAACTCCAAAAAGCATCTGTAAAACTTATGGATGGCCTCTCGCTACAAAGTATAAAAAGATCGGGAGCGGCAGATATTGCATCCGCAGTAAAATCGGTGCCCGGAGTATCGGTGCAAGGCGGAAAATACGTGTACGTAAGAGGTTTGGGCGATCGGTATACCAAGACCACACTCAATGGCATGGACGTACCCGGCCTGGATCCGGATAGAAACACCTTACAATTGGATCTTTTCCCGACGTCTATTTTAGATAACATCCAAGTGGTGAAATCCTTCACGGCGGAATCTTCTGCGGATTTTACAGGTGGTTTTGTAGATATTGTAACCAAAGATATTCCGACACGTGCGCAATTTGAAATCACGGTAGGTTTAGGGTACAACTCCTCCATGCACTTTAACAATGATTATTTAACTTCCCAAACCAGCGGTACCGATTTTCTCGGTTTCGACGATGGTAAAAGAGACTTGCCCATAAACCGTCTCCAAAATATTCCGCCTCCTTCTGCCAATAGTCCAGTACTTACGCTACTGACCCAAACCTTAGATCCACAAATGGCTGTGGAAAAGGAAAAAAGTTTTATGGATTTTAATATTGGTTTCACCGCAGGCAACCAATACGATTTAGGAGGCTCCAAAAAATTGGGGGTTCAGGCGGCAGTGAGTTATCGGAACACAACAGATTTTTTCGAAAATGCCCAAAACAATTTCTGGTTTAAAAATAGGGCAGACAGTGGTATTTTTGAATTAGAACCGGATCGCCTTCAAAGTGGCAATATTGGCATTAACAATGTACTTATCAGTGCCTTGGGCGGTTTGGCGCTTAAAACGGAAAGATCAAAATATCGCCTTAATGTGCTGCACATACAAAATGGCGAATCTAAAAATGCTTTTTTTGACGTGGCTTCCGTTCTTTTTGATGAAGTGCGCGGTGTTCGCGATAATATTGAATATACAGAACGATCTATTTCCAATGCATTGCTCACCGGGTTGCATACCAGCAAGGACAACCGATGGTCCTTAGAATGGAAATTGTCGCCAACGCTATCCATTATCAACGATAAAGATGTACGGTTTACTTCTTTTGAAATTAGCGATACCGGCGATTTCTTAATAAGACCCAGCAGTTTTGGCCCACCAACCCGTATTTGGCGCGATTTAGAGGAAATAAACCTCTCCGGAAAAGTTGATTTTACCAACAAACATAGTTTATTCGGAAAAGACGCAAAAGTGCTTTTTGGCGGTGGCTATACCTACAAAGACAGAGAATTTGGCATTGATCAATTTTTCTTAACTTTAAGGGGACAAGCAACCACGCCCATTGGAGGCAATGCAGACAATCTGTTGCTGCCCGAAAATATTTGGACGCCGCAAACAGATAGAGGTACTTTTGTTACCGGTAATTTTGAACCTACGAATTCCTTTGATTCTAACTCTACCTTAACGGCCGCCTATGTTTCCGAGGAGTTTCAAATAAGTAATCGTTTAAAAAGTATTCTTGGGGTACGCTTCGAAAAATTTGACCTTACCTATACCGGTCAAAACAATTTGGGGGACGTCGTTTTTGATGACGAAAAGATCATTGATGTTACCGATTTGTTTCCTTCGGCCAACCTTATTTACGATTTTAACGAAGCCGGCAACACCAAAATAAGAGGCTCTTATTCCCGAACCACAGCCAGACCTTCCTTTAAAGAAGCTTCCATAGCCGAAATTTTTGATCCTTTAACCGGACGCATTTTTATAGGAAATGTAGAATTAGATCCTACATACATCAATAACTTTGACCTTAGATTTGAAAAATACGGTACTGAAGGTTCGTTTTTTGCCGTAAGTGCCTTTTACAAAGATTTTAGCGATCCTATAGAGCTTGTGGCTTTTGAACAAGCGCCAAATAATTTTCAACCCCGAAACGTGTCATCTGCTTCTGTCATTGGCGCCGAAATAGAAATACGGCAAAACCTGGGAATTCTCGCTCCGGGACTTAAAAACTTTGATATAAATGCCAACTACTCTATCATAGATTCTTCGGTTGACATGAGCGATACGGAATTTAACTCCAGACAATTAGCGGTACGCGATGGTGAAACTATTAAAGACACCAGAGTGCTGCAGGGCCAATCGCCCTACTTGATTAATGTAGGGATAAATTACAAGGGAGACGCCAATGGATGGCAAGGCTCATTGAGCTATAACGTGCAGGGCGAAACTTTAGAAATTGTAGGAATACGTGGGGTTCCGGATGTATTTACACAGCCCTTTCACAACCTAAACCTAAATTTTGCCAAAGAATTTGGTAAAGACCGAAATTCAAAAGTATCACTTCGATTTTCCAATTTACTAAATGATAAAATTGAAAGTGTATACCAATCTTTTAGAGCCACAGACCAGATCTATTCCTTAAGAGATCCCGGGCAAGCTATATCATTAGGCTACAGTTATCAATTTTAACATCACCCCTATAATTTGTAAAATTAAAACCCCACTCTGGTGGGGTTTTTTGTGCATTTCATCGAAAACTTCCTACAATTCTAAAACGCCCCTTTTAACAGTCCCAAAAATGATTACTTTTGCAGTATATAAGGCTACATGAAAAAACTTTACTTCGTATTCTTATTTTTTACTTCTGCTCTGGTTTTTGCACAACAGCAACATACCGGCGATATTGATGGGCTCAAAATTTATCCCAATCCTGTTACCAATGGTAAGGTATTTATAAGTACTCCTTTAAATGCTCCCAAGAAAATCCTCATTTTAGATGTACTCGGCACCCAAGTTTTAGAAACTACACTATTAGGTACCGAATTAAATCTATACACATTAGAACCCGGAATTTATGTGATTAGGGTATTTGAAAAAGATAAAATGGCGACCCGAAAATTGATCGTAAAATAGATTCTATCTGCTGCTCCGAACATTTTTTTCTAAAATAACATCGACGAAATACACCCCACTTTAGATTCACCTACAAAAAAAGTTGTTTCACAACATTTACTTTCTACACCTGGTTTAAGTTCTTAGTTTTACGGTGTTGATCCCAAATCGATACCCAATGAAATTAATCTACTTTGCCTTGTTGCTCATCGGTACTTATGCTGCTTCGGCACAAGAAATTGCCGATGCCGGTACTACAACATCTACAACCAACTTTAGTTTTAAACTATACCCCAATCCGGTGTACGACCCCGTAGTCTACATTACTACCCCTAAAAATGACCCAAAGGACATTATTGTGTATGATGTTTTTGGCGAAATTGTGCTTACGGATAGAATCTTTACCAACGCCCTTAACATTTCCAAACTGGTTCCCGGAGTTTATGTGATTCAGGTGACCGAAAACAGTACATCCACGACCCGAAAGTTAGTGGTTAAATAAGCCAACAGCTCTTCTACTTCCAAACATTAAAAACCTCTGGAAAATTTAATTTTGGTTACTTTTGTTCGTCATGGATACGGACCTACTATTTCAAATCTCCACTACCGAGAAATTTACCGAAAAGGCATTGAAAACTTTCCGTTTTCAGTTTGAAAATAACCCTATTTATAATACTTTTTGTAATCATTTAGATCGAAATCCGCGCAACGTACATTCCCTTCAGCAAATACCCTATCTCCCTGTTGAATTTTTTAAATCGCACAAGGTTGTATGCGGGGATTTTGTTCCTGAAATTATATTTACCAGCAGTGGTACTACAGGAGCACAGACCAGTAAACATGAGGTTCATCGTCTGGCACTTTACAAAAAGAGTTTTGAATTGGGTTTTCACCATTTTTACGGCCCAACTTCGGACTATTGTATTTTGGCTCTTTTACCTTCGTATTTGGAACGTGAGGGCTCTAGCCTTATTTATATGGTATCGCAGCTTATCACATCCTCTAAACACCCCAAAAGCGGATTTTATTTGAACGATTTGAATGCCCTAAAAGACACTTTACTTCAGTTGGAAGCAACCCAAACCAAAACGCTACTCATCGGGGTGTCTTTTGCCTTGTTGGATTTGGCCGAACAATATCCCGTCGCACTTAAAAATACCATCGTTATGGAAACCGGTGGCATGAAAGGTCGCCGCAAGGAACTCATTAGGGAAGCATTGCATCACCCTCTTAAAAAAGCATTTGGGGTTCCCCGGATTCATTCCGAGTATGGCATGACCGAGCTTTTATCGCAAGCCTATTCCAAAGGAAATGGTATTTTTTATACCCCTCCGTGGATGAACGTTTTTATTAGAGACACAGAAGATCCGCTTTCTTTTATTGCGGAAGGCAAAACAGGCGGCCTAAACATCATCGATCTGGCCAACTACTACTCCTGCTCCTTTATCGCTACCCAAGATTTAGGAAAACTGCACCCCGATGGTTCCTTTGAAGTGCTGGGCCGTTTTGATCATTCGGATATTCGCGGTTGCAATTTGATGGTTCTTTAAGGATACTTTAAGGTTTCCTTTCGTCAGGTTTACCGGCATTCTCGACTATCAAAAAAAACATTTATGAAGACCGTATCCGTAATTGCCTGCTTCTTAATTTTTTCCCTGTCGTACGCACAAAAAACCGATATCTATGTAAAAGGCGGGTATGCCGTAAGTGGGTATGATGTGGTAGCTTACTTTAGCCATGAGGTAAGAAAAGGCGACAAAAATTTTAATGTACCTTATGACGGTGCGGTGTTTTTATTTGCTACCGAGGCCAATGCCGCGCTTTTTAAAGCAAATCCGAAAAAATATGCCCCGCAATATGGAGGTCATTGTTCGTATGCCATGGCTATTAAGGGCGAAAAAGTGAGTAGCAACCCCGAAGTTTATGAAATACGAGACGGGAAACTACATTTATTTCACCGAGCCGAAGGGTTAACCAATTGGAAAAAAGAAGGCCCCGAAAAACTTAGACCCAAAGCGGATGCAAATTGGGCAAAACTCGTAAAAACTCCTTAAAAATCTCGATTTTCTTTTTCATACTGCTCCCTACGTTACGATAATGACGAAATAGTTTTTTTTGCCTCGTTGTACCAGTACAAACTTATCATTAATGAGATCCGCCGGCGTAATAACATAGTCTTCGCCTACTTTTTCTTTATTCACGGCAATGGAATTTTGTTTCAGTTCGCGTCGGGCTTCACCGTTAGAGGACAAAAATCCTGTTTTTGCTGCCAATGCACCGATCATATCTAATCCGTTTTCAATATCTGCTCTAGCAATTTCGGCTTGCGGCACCCCTTCAAAAACATCTAAAAAGGTTTTCTCATTTAATTTTTTTACATCGGCAGCCGTAGATTTTCCAAAGAGAATTTCACTGGCGCGCATGGCATTTTCTAACTCTTCCTGCGAGTGCACCATAACCGTAATTTCCTCGGCCAAGCACTTTTGCAAAATTCGCAAATGCGGTGCTTCTTCGTGTGCTTTCGCTAAATCAGCAATCGCTTCCCGGGAAAGAAAGGTAAATATTTTAAGATACTTTTCGGCATCGGCGTCGGAGGTATTCAACCAATATTGGTAGAATTTGTAGGGCGAAGTACGTTGGGCATCTAACCATATATTGCCTCCTTCGGTCTTCCCAAATTTGGTGCCATCTGCTTTGGTAATTAACGGACAGGTCAGGGCATACCCCTTACCATTGCCTATTCTGCGTATTAATTCGGTGCCTGTGGTAATATTACCCCATTGATCGCTGCCGCCCATTTGCAAGGTGCAGTTATGATTTTGAAAGAGATAGAGAAAATCGTACCCTTGTACCAGCTGATACGTAAATTCGGTAAACGACATTCCTTCTTTGGCTTCGGCAGAAAGACGCTTTTTTACAGATTCCTTTGCCATCATATAATTTACAGTAATATGTTTGCCCACATCACGTATAAAATCGAGAAAGGAGAAATTTTTCATCCAGTCATAATTGTTTACCAATACGGCGGCATTGGCAGCTGTACTGTTAAAATCTAAAAAACGAGATAATTGATCCTTAATAGCCTCCTGGTTATGCCTCAGGGCAGCTTCATCCAACAAATTGCGCTCGGCCGATTTTCCCGACGGGTCGCCTATCATTCCTGTAGCACCACCTACTAAGGCAAATGGCTTATGACCCGCCAATTGAAAATGGCGCAACATCATTACACTTACCAAATGACCTATATGAAGGGAGTCTGCTGTGGGGTCTATACCTACATAGGCGCATTGCATGCCACTTAGCAAGTGTTCTTCTGTTCCGGGCATCGCATCGTGCAACATCCCTCGCCATTTTAATTCTGCAACAAAGTTAGAAGCCATTTGTATCTATAAATTTTTATACTGGCTGCAAATATAAAGGATTTTAAAGGCTTTGTGCTTTTACAAAAACGAATAAATCCCTTTCAAATTCCTAAATTTGACACATGGTATTAGTAACTGGAGGTACGGGTTTGGTTGGGGCACATTTATTATTGCGCCTTGTAGCGAATAAAACACCCGTAAAGGCCATTATTAGAACCAACAGCAATATAGCTGCAGTAAAAAAAGTGTTTTCGTACTATGCGCCTAATTACGAGCAATTGATCGGGAATATTCAATGGGTCACTGCCGATTTGCTTGATATTGAATCGCTTCGAGAAGCATTTGAAAACGTTACGGAAGTCTATCATTGTGCAGCATTAATATCTTTTGATCCTAAGGATGAAGCCAAACTGCAAAAAATTAATGTTGAAGGTACTGCAAATATTGTAAATCTTTGTTTGGCAAAAAAAATACAAAAACTCTGCTACCTAAGTTCTGTAGCGACCATTGGAAAAAACCCAACTACCACGGAAGTGACCGAAGAAACTGAATGGAACGCTGATGGAGCCAATGTATATGCGTTATCTAAATATGCTGCAGAAATGGAGGTTTGGCGGGGCGCGCAGGAGCATCTCAACGTGGTTATACTAAATCCCGGAATTATCATTGGTCCCGGTTTTTGGCATCGAGGGAGCGGCCTTCTTTTTAAAATTTCCGATTCGGCCAAGAATTATTTTCCGCCCGGGGGTACAGGTTTTGTAAGTGTTGGCGATGTGGTGCAGCTTATGCTAAAACTCATGCATTCTGAATGCAGCAACGAGCGGTACATTGTGGTTGCGGCGCATTGCATCTATGCCGATATCCTACAAAAAATTGCCCACAACTTAGGTAAACCTGCTCCCACAAGAAAGTTGAAATTTTGGGAACTAGAATTGCTATGGAGGCTAGATTGGTTTTGGGCGCTATTCAGCAAAAAAGGTAGAAAATTGACCAAGGATACCGTTTATGCCCTAAAAAACCCCACAAGGTACAGCAATCGAAAAATACAAGCAGCGCTGCCCTTTCAATTTGAATCCGTAGATGAAAGCCTGGCTTTCTGTTGCGGCCTTTACCGTAAGGAACGAGCTGGAGATAGTAAGGTAAAGAATTAAAAGGTTTATTTATAAGCTGTAGATAAGATACCCACTACATCTGTAACCCTTATTAAAACAGGCAATACACTAGGTACGGTAATTCCCTTTCTTATTTCCTAAGTCTTTACAGGCATAAAGTTTTGCAATGCGCCGGCATTAAAAACGCTTAAAGCAAATTACCGACTTTACATGCAGTACTATCTTTTATATGAAGGCGAAGGAAATGGATGCTAATCAACGAGTGATAAATAATTATCTGGTTATGTGTGTAATGCTTTTCCGTAAAAAAACTTAGTATTTTCTTGTAAGTTTCGTTTTTTTTTTTTGATTTGTACAGATTCTTGTGATTTTCACGAGAACGGAAAATCTGAACAAATAAATCATTAACTTTAAAATTGTAAAATCATGAGAAATTTAGATTTAACTGAAATGGAGAATCTTGAAGGGGGAGGATGTACTGAAAATGTTGCCTTTTCTATGGTTGGCGGCGCATTTCTTGGATTTATTTTTGGTGGGCCAGGTGGAGCAATAATTGGACTGGCAAGGGGCGGAGCGGTAGCAATTGCAAAATGCGTTGTTGATTATGATTGGTAGTAGGTAATTAATTTTCAATTAAATTAGAATATCTTGTGTTTAGTTTAGTCTAAGGACAAGATTTTTTTTTAAAATGATTAAATTCTTCATACATATTAAAACAAACTTGATGCTATTATCTAGAATTTCATTTCTAGGTATAAAAAATTTTAGTTTTTTGATTGTAGCAAGTATAGGGTATTTTTTCTTATTTTTTCTTTGTTGGAAAACTAATTTATATTTAAATGAAATCTCATCCAGCCTACTTATAATCAGTGGTCTTTACTATCATGGTTTTGAAAGGAACAATTCTTTTAACTCATTCCATCTTTTGCCAATCTATATAGACAAAACACAAAGCTTAATAATAGGAATGAATTACAGATTGCTCCTTATTTTGATTATTTGTTCACCGTTTATATTTCTTATTCAACACATTACTTTTTTTAAGCTGATGATTTTCACTTTATCCATTGGGGTATTTACATCTTTGGTTTATTTACTTTCAGATTTAGCTTTGCTGAACAAAGGGTACTTTTATTTATTCAGATTTTTAACCCTATTGCCCATTGTCTATATCGACCTTTCGGAACTTTGGAGCGAGGATTCTATTCAATCTAGTTTTATTTCTGCGGAAAATGTGAATACTGTTCTTTTGCTACAACTGTTAATATTTTCGGTTTTATTTATAGCAGCGTACTTCATACACCGAAAAAAGTTTATTGAAAGATTATTTTAAGAATGGACTTATCTTTATTTTGGATATTGGTTAAAAGAGATTTTAGGAACGGAAGATGGGTGTCCACAATATATTTTTCTGCAATAATCATACTATCACTACTTACAAATAATACTTATTATTTTATTTTGTTAGTGTTGGCGCCCAGAAACTTTTTAAACTTAATATGGTTGGATTCCCGTGATTCTAAGTTGATGCTTTTTTATGGAGAAAATAGAGTCAATAGTGTGGTGTTCATTAGAAAATTGATAACCATAATTGAGTTAAATATTCTTTTTGGTTTTCTTTTTTACATCTGCCAGTTTGTTTATACCGGTTTCACTTTTGAACATATTTTAAATTTTAACGTTTACATTTTTTTCTTTTTTATAATCTCAGATTATACTTTTCCGATTTTTCTTGGATCAAGATTCATCAACCTTATTTATTTTGTTCGTTATAGTATTTTGCTGTTGGCAACAATTGCATGGACCATATTAATTTCAATAGGAAATGTGAACAACTCAATACTTACAATTTTGATATTGCTTTTGGGGCTTAACATATTCAACCATTTCTTTCTTTATCCAAAACTTAAGTTTGACCAATACCTAATAAATGATTGAAATAAAGGGATTACATAAAAGTTACGGTGACCTATTGGTGTTGGTCGATGTCAATTTAAATATCTATAAGGGAGAGATTGTCAATATTTTTGGTAATAATGGTGTTGGCAAAACCACGATTTTAAAATGCTTGCTCGGACTTACCAATATTAATAAAGGTCAGATTTTACTTACTGGAATAGATAAAAGTGATATTGGAATTGTATTCTCTAGGGACTTTCTGATACCGAAACTGAAGGTGAGGGAGTACCTGGTATTCATTTACCGGTTAAAAAAAAATGTAGATAAGTATCCAAAAGACAAAGAGACCTACCTCCTCAATTTATTGGGATTGGAAAGTGAAAAGGAAAAATTTATTTATAGCCTTTCTAAAGGCAACCAACAAAAATTAATGCTGCTAAGTGCTTTAATTACTTCGCCAAAACTATTGATATTGGACGAACCCTTTGATGGTATGGACAGAGATAGCATCACAAATTCAAAAAAGCTTTTTAAAGAATTTGTCAAAAACAACGGTGCAGTACTAATGATAACACATAGGGTTGAGGCTATAAGGAATTTGGAAGCAAACGTTGTATTTCTGGAAAATAGGAGCCTGAGTGAAAAAATTAAGTGGTCCCAAGAAATTGAAAAACAATATTTTGATGAATAGCTTTTAATCCAACAAAAATGAAACTCGAAAAAAAAGAATTTAATACAGATAAGGACACCTTGTTCGAAGCAGCCAGAAGATGTTTGGTCATAATGAAAACGGACATAAAACTTTCGCGCGAGGATGCAGGGATAATGGTTGGATTGGTGGAGAGCCTAACTTCCTACCCATCAGGTGAATTAATGATCATCGAAATTACCTCGGCCGAATCAAATACAGCGGTATTAAAGGTTTCTTCCGAAAGTATGGCCATAAATTCCAGATTGTTCAAAAAGACCAAGGACAGTAGGAATGTCTCAAAATTTCTTCATCTAATGGAAAGATACACATAGAAGGTTTATGCAAACTAGGTTTTCCATAATATTACCAGTGTTCAATGCAGCTTCATATCTAGAAAAGGCGATTGACTCTTTACTTGAGCAGTCTATCGATGATTGGGAATTGATTGCAGTAAACGATGCTTCTTCCGACAAAAGTTTAAACATTCTTAAAAAGTATGCGGCTCTGGATAATCGGATAAAACTGGTTGATTTAATAGAAAATAGGGGACTTGGGCATGTTAGAAATTTGGGTATTAAAAAAGCAGTTGGAGATTATTTGATATTCTTAGATTCCGATGATTTTTTTGAACCCGCTGCCCTTAAGGTTCTCAACAATAACATTTCAATAAACCCCGAAACTGAGGTGTTCATATGGGGTTTTAATAAAGTGGATGGCAAAGGGGATTTTAAAAAATCGTTTATTCCTATGAAGATATCCAAAGAAAAGGGAGAAACCCCCTTTATTTTACATTTAGCCGGTCGAAAAGGTTTCGTTTCCTATGTATGGGTCTATAGTTTAAAACGTTCCTTTTTATCCAAGTATGAACTTTCTTTTCCAGAAAAAATATATTTTGAAGATATTCCTTTTACTGTACAAATGCTATACCATGCCTCCGAGCTGCAAGTAATTTCTGAACCCTTGTATAATTATCGAAAACACGGATTTTCGATTACCGGTAAGGCAGGGGTAAAAAAAATTGAGGATAAGTATATTGCGTTTAATCAGGTTAAAACTTTCTTGGAAGAGCAAAGGGTTTTTAAACAATTCCAAAGGATGTACCTAGCTCGTTTTTTAGCACTATGTGTACATACTTCATTCAACGATTATTTTTCACTGTCTAAAAATGAGTCTACGGATGAACTGGATTCATTTATGAACGAAATACGTAATAGTAAACTCTTGCGGAAAGATAATTTACTTTTATTAAGAAACATTGGTTTGAGTTTACCCAAGGAAGAAAAACGGTCAAGGCTAGGCTTTTTGCAAGCCTACTTTGGTCTCAGCGCTATTAAAAAGCGCTATTTTTTTCAAAAACAGCTCATTTATTGGACAATTAAACTTAAGAGAAAGCGACAAGGCCTGTCATGAAAGAAAATAAGTATTTATTACCTACAGGGTTACTCCTTTTAATGTTGGTTCTTCTAACCATACTATTCGGAGAAATGGCGATTTATTTTTTAGATCTGAACCGGTTAATTTATAAAGACCTTTCTGAACAACTGACACTACAACAAATTGAAGCGTTTTTTGAAAATAAAAAACGATGGGCATGGGTGGGGTATTTGGTGATGCCGGTTTTATTATTTTTAAAAATAACTGGTATTGCCTGGGTATTGGGCATAGGTGGTTTTTTTAGTGATATTTCCTTGGCACACAAAAGGTATTTTCGCATTGTACTTATTTCAGAGTATATTTTTCTTATTCCGGCTCTTGTAAAGTTTGGCTGGTTTTATTTCGTTGAAACCGATTTTAGTTTTGATCAGGTTCAGCAATTTGTCCCCTTCTCATTACAAAGTGTATTTAATACCACCAATGTACCTCAATGGGCAATGTATCCTTTGCAGTTGATTAATCTATTCGAAGTGGCATACTGGCTACTATTGGCTTATTTAATCGACAAGGCCACAAGGACAACTAAAGGCATCAAAATTGTTTTGACAGGGTATGCCCCGGCCCTTTTTATCTGGGTTGTTTTCATCATGTTCTTGACTTTAAATTATACACCATGAAGCGCAAAATTAAGGTTTTAATACTCCTACTTTTTTTTGTTATTAGTGGCTTTTTAGGGTTTCAATTTTATATCACATTACAGAAAAAAGCAAAGCAAAATGATCAAATGACCCACCTTCCAGAATTTTCATTAATGGATACTATGGGAAAGGTAAGGACAAAAGCCAATATTGTCCAGAACAGATGGACGGTTTTTGTGTTTTTTAACTCCGAATGCCACTATTGTCAGGAAGAGGCACAGCAGCTAAAGAGCCAAAAGGATAAGATTGATAAAACGCAATTTGTATGGGTATCATCGGAACCCTATAAAACCATAACTAACTTTCAAAATTTATACGGTCTGGGAGATCACCCCAACATCACTTTCTTACAAGATTATAATGCAGAGTTTACCAAATTGTGTAACATAAAGAGCACTCCGCACTTTCTAGTGTATGATACCAAGGGTAAAATTGTCATAAGCCATAAAGGTGCCTGGCGTATCGATAAACTTCTTGATAACATCGCCAATGAATTTAAAACACCTTAAAAAAACGGTATCCTTACAACTTGACGCCTCCGATTGCGGAGTAGCATGCCTACTTTCGGTCATTCGGTTTTATGGTGGCGATGCTTCTTTAGACGGTTTGAGGAGACAAAGCGGAACGCACAAGCAAGGCACTACTTTACTAGGGTTGTTACAGGCCGCAGAAGAACATGGTTTTGACGCTGCTGGCAAAGAAGGCACTTTAGAGCATCTGAAACAACTAAAGGATCCTATCATTTTACATATTATTACTCCTGAGCAACACAGTCACTATGTAGTATGTTACGGTTGGCAAAAGGATAGCTTTATTTTGGGCGACCCGGCAGGAGGGTTGGTCTTTATGGGTGACAAAGAGCTAGATGCCCAATGGGTAAGCAAAGCCTGTTTGACGCTAAGCCCGAACCGGAATTTTGAAACGGTATCCGTTCAAAGAAAAAATAAGAAAAAATGGTTTTGGTCTATTTTAAAGCCAGATATTGTACTTCTTAGATTTAGTTTGATTTTGGGTATCGTGGTGGCTGTTTTGGCCATGGCGCTATCTGTTTTTTCCCAAAAACTGATCGACGATATACTTCCGTCCCGTCAAATGGATAAATTGATTGGTGGTATCGGTTTACTGTTACTGTTACTTATAGTTCGAATAGGTCTTTCAGCACTTCGCGACTATTTTTTGATTTTTCAGGCTAGGGCGTTTAATATTCGAATAATCGATAGTTTTTATTCTTCATTGCTAAATTTGCCCAAGTTATTTTTTGATACGCGTAAAATCGGCGAACTTGTTGCCCGTTTGAACGATACCTCAAGAATCCAAGGCGTAATTCAACACATTGCAGGCAACGCAATTATTGATGGTATCGTAGTGATCATTTCCGTAGCATTCTTAACTTATTACCATTGGCAAAGTGCCATTATAGCTTTGATTAGTTTGCCAATTTATTTTTTGGTCATTTACGGTTACAATAAACTTATTATAGCGGCGCAGCGAGAAGTGATGAAGGCTTACGCAGTTAATGAAAGTAATTATATTGCGACGATGCAGGGAATTTCTGAGATTAAGAACAATAACAAGGAACCGTTTTTTAAACACTTGAACCAAAATATTTATGGGTTTTTTCAAAATACCATTTTTGCATTAGGTAGGATAAACATACGTTTGGGCCTATTTTCTGGCTTGATCGGAGTGATTTTTATTATTTCAATTTTAAGTTATGCATCCTATCAAGTATTGAAAAATAATCTGACTTTGGGAGAATTAATGGCAATATTGGGTATAGCGGGTACACTTTTACCTTCGGTAACAAATCTAGCCTTATTGGCTATCCCCGTAAATGAAGCGAAGATTGCGTTTGAACGCATGTACGAGTTTACAGGTTTGAAAACAGAGCAAAAAGGTAAATTAAAACCAAAACACATAAAATCAATTTCTATCCGAAATGCCAGTTTTCGTTTCGCAGGCCGTAAACGCCTGTTTGAAAACGTTTCAATTGAAGTCCCTTCTAATAGTATTGTTGCGCTTCTGGGTGAAAGTGGTAGTGGCAAATCTACTTTAGGAGCTGTTCTACAAAAGCATTATGATTTGGAAGGAGGCGAAATTTTAATAAACGGCGAAATTTCATTGGCCCACATAATGTTGAAGAGTTGGCGAAAAAAAATAGGTGTTGTGTCCCAAGAAATTACTTTGTTCAACGGTAATGTCATCGATAACTTGGTGTTGGGGCTTGAAGAGAATCCAAAAAAAGTAATCGATTTTTGTATTAAAATGGGTTTTGATGCTTCTTTTAACGCATTTCCAAACGGCTATGGCACACTATTAGGCGAGGAAGGTGTTAACATTTCTGGAGGACAAAAACAAATTCTAGCTTTAGCAAGAGCCTTGTATCATAAACCTGATTTTCTTATCCTTGACGAGGCCACCGGTGCCTTGGATAGAAAAACTGAATTATTTGTACTGCAACTTCTTAAAAAATTGAAGCCACAGCTTTCCATCTTTTTTATCACACATAGGATTCATATTTTAAAGGATTTCGCTGATTACATTTATGTGTTGGAGGAAGGAAGTATAACACATAGCGGGTCTCATGAAGAACTTTTAAAATCTATGAATCCGTATCAGGATTTTTGGCAGACAATATCCTGAATACAACTTTAAAAGATATAAAAAAACCTTAACAATTACTTTTTATCCAGTAGCGTACTATTTACTTTCTGCCCTTTTATCGCAGTACTATCGGGGCCTTTGGTTCTTAATTCCTCCAACTTTTTCTGATCTTCTTCCAATTTGGCCACAATTTCCTTATAAATAGCCTCATATTCTAAAGGGATGGAGGCGTAGTACAAATCACTACGAGCCAATTGAACACTATCTATAACGTGTTTTTTATAGATGTAAGGCATAATCGCTATATCCTGCTCCTGTAGAATAGCCGCATTAGTGTTCTGTGCCGAATTTAAGATAGAGAGATCGTATAAAATTTCGACCATTTTCTCCTTGCCGATTAAACCGGCCGGTTTTTCAACTAATTTTTCATTACAGGAAACTACCGCCACAAGCAGTAATAGTAAAAAAATTGCACGCATCTTTATCGGTTAAAAGTTAATCTCTTTGCATTTTTAAAAGGAGCAAAATTTCCGTTTTCATAGGCCAAATGTCCGTTTACAAAAGTATGGGTAATACCCGATGTAAAGGTGGTACCTTCAAAAGGAGACCAACCACATTTATAATGGATATTGGATTTACGCACCGTCCACGGTTGCTGTGTATTCACCGCTACCACGTCGGCAAAAAACCCTTCTCTAATAAACCCTCTTTTTTCTATTTGAAATAAAATGGCCGGATTATGGCACATTTTCGTTACTATTTTCTCTATTGAAATTACCTTCTGATGGTATTTTTCTAACATTGCCGGTAAAGCGTGCTGTACCAACGGCCCCCCAGAAGGTGTGGCGGTGTAGGCCCCCTTTTTTTCCTCCCACGTATGCGGCGCATGGTCTGTGGCCACCACATCGATACGGTCATCCAGAAGGGCTTCCCACAATTTTTTACGATCCTCAGCGGTTTTAACAGCAGGATTCCATTTTATAAGTGCTCCTTTTTCTTCATAATCCTCCTCAGAAAACCATAAATGGTGAATGCATGCTTCGGACGTAATTCTTTTTTCTTCTAACGGAATGTCATTTCTAAAAAGAGTGGTTTCTTTTCCGGTAGAAACATGAAAAACATGTAACCGTGCCCCTGTTTTTTGTGCCAATGCCACCGCTTTTGAGGACGATAGATAACAGGCTGCTTCACTGCGAATCAAGGGATGGTATTTTATAGGTATTTCGGCTCCAAAACGGGCTGTATAGTGCTCTAAATTTTGCCGAACGGTAGTTTCATCTTCGCAATGTGCCGAAATGACCAAATTTGTGCTTCGAAAGATTTTTTCTAATACCGCTTCATCATCTACCAGCATATTACCCGTAGAAGAGCCCAAAAATAGCTTTATGCCTGAGCACGCCTTTGGATCTAGCTTTTTTAGCTCTTCCAAATTATCGTTGGTTCCCCCTAATAAAAAAGAATAGTTGGCATAAGAGGTTTTGGCAGCAATAGCAAATTTTGCTTCCAATTTCTCCAAGGTGGTGGTCTGCGGATTGGTGTTGGGCTGCTCCATATAGGAGGTAATTCCGCCAGATAGCGCTGCCCTGCTTTCGGATGCGATATCCCCTTTATGTGTAAGACCCGGCTCTCTAAAATGTACCTGATCGTCTATAATACCCGGAAGTAGATACTTGCCTTCCAAATCTATGACTTGGGCATTCGCAGCGCTAATCTCCTTGTCCATCTTTACAATGAGATCATCTTGCAAGAGCAGATCGCTTTCAAAAATGCGATTCTCATTGACTACTTTGGCATTTTTTATCAGTATGTGTCCCATATCAAAATTTACTCCCTTGAAAAATACTCCTGATTTTCATTTTCAAAACGCCAAAAACAGCTTCCCCTATTATGGACGAACTCATTTTAGATTTTCCTCTTACCCGATCTCTGAAAATAATAGGCACCTCTTCTATCTTGTATTTTTTTAGATGTGCCCTAAATTTCATTTCTATCTGAAACGCATAGCCTACAAAACGCACCGAATCTAAGTGTATATCTTCTAGTACTTTGCGCTTGTAACACACAAAACCAGCAGTAGGGTCATGTACCCGCATCCCGGTAATGAGTTTTACATAAAAGGATGCGCCATAAGACAAAAGGATGCGATATAAGGCCCAATTGACCACATTGATCCCCTTTTTGTACCGCGAACCAACGGCCACATCGGCACCCTTGACACAGGCTGCATAAAGCCGTTCCAAATCGGCAGGCGTATGCGAAAAATCGGCGTCCATTTCAAAAATATAATCGTACTCACGAGCTATAGCCCATTTAAACCCATGAATATAGGCGGTTCCTAATCCGGCCTTCTCTTTACGAACTTCGAGAAACAAGCCATCTGAAAATTGGTTTTGCAATTCCCTGACTTTTTGAGCCGTCCCATCGGGCGAATTGTCGTCTACAATAAGCACATGAAACTCCTTTTGCAAACCAAAAACGGCCTCGATGATGGCTTTTATGTTTTCAATTTCATTAAAGGTGGGGATAATCACTAAACTGTCTGCCATAAACTACCTTTCTATTGGGGCAAAAATACTACTTTAAAAACGGTTCGTAAATAGGCACTATCGTTTTATCGATTCTAAATATTTTTGATCCTGTTAATAATTCGTAATTTTGGGCAAACCTAAAATGGGTATGACCGCCAAATTCCCAAAACTTCTAGTATACCTTACCGCCGCTCTTTTCGCCATTAATCTGGCGCAAAGCTATTTTACGGAACTTATTTTTGACGAAGCGTATTATTGGTATTATGCCCAACAAATGGCATGGGGGTATTTTGATCATCCCCCCATGGTCGCCTGGCTTATAAAAATTGGAGGTCTCATTTTTCCGGACGAATTGGGAGTGCGGTTTGTAAGTTGTGTGCTTTCTTCGGGAACCGTGCTTATTTTATGGCTTTTGGCAGATCATCCCAAAAAAAACAATTTTGTCGTTCATTTTTTTGTGTTGTTATTCGCCATGGTATTGGTAAACGCCTACGGCTTTTTTACTTTGCCGGACACGCCCTTGCTTTTCTTTAGTGCCCTTTTTTTATACGCCTACAAAAAATTCCTGAACAAACCTTCATGGTTGACTGCTGTAGCCTTGGGCTTGCTCATGGCGGCACTTATGTACAGTAAATACCATGCCTTATTGGTTATTGTTTTTGTATTTCTGTCTAATGTAAAACTTATTTTTAATAAATATGCTTGGTTGGCTGTAGGCGTCGCATTGCTTGCCTTTTTGCCACACCTGCTTTGGCTTTTAGATAACGATTTTGTTTCCATAAAGTATCATTTACAGCAAAGACCTACCCGGGCATATTCTTTTAAGGAATTTACTTTACGGTATCTCATAAATCTCATAGCCTTGTTTGGACTTACGTTTCCATGGATTTATAAGGCGCTGTTTGCTACCAAGTTTACAGATAAATTTACGAATGCCCTTTTATTTGTAACCTATGGGGTATTGCTCTTTTTCTTTGTCTCTAGCTTCTCCAAAAAAGTACAAACGCAATGGCTCGTTGTCATTTGTATTCCCTTGATCGTATTGATTTTTAGGCATTTGATCGATACCCCGAGGGATCGAAAATGGCTTTTCAGACTCGGTATTGCCAATGGGCTATTGCTGCTCTATGCTCGGTTTGCCCTAATTTTTCCGATACTTTCTCCTGTGCCCTATGAATCTCATGGCAATAAAAAATGGGTACAAGACATAAAATCTAAGGTGGGCGAAATGCCCGTAGTTTTTGAAAATTCGTATCGCATTGCTGCCATGTATGCCTATTACTCGGGAAGTTTGTCGTATTCTTTTAACAATATTCGGCATAGGCTGAATCAATATTCTATTGATGATTCTGAAGCAAAAATTCAACATCAAAAAATACTCTATGTATCGCGTTATATCTCTGAGGGCGAATTTTCTTTTTTTATTGATAACAACCCTAATTACAAGGGGAAATTTATAGATAACTTTGAATCTTATCGAAAATTACGCTGCTTTTTTGATGACACCCCTGTGTCCTTAAGAGCGGGTGAACCAATGACCATGAAAGTATATAATCCGTACACCGAAACGATACCCTTAGCAAAACTTAAATTTCATGTAGCTTATTTAAACAAATATAAACGCGTAGAAGAAATACTCCCCTTAGATATAGCCCCTAAAGCACCAAATTACACTGCCTTAAAAGCAAGGGATACCACCTATTTTTTGGTAAAAATGCCAAAGACCACATTAAAAATAGAGGAACTGGCCTATTTAAAAATTGCGATTTCTGAAAATGGCCTTTATATGGGGATTAACAGTGATAATATAAAACTAAATTAATCATGGAACCGCTGTTACGCCCTGTAGCACACCCGGATTGGATTACGTTACTCCTTGTAATCAGTCTTGTATTTATAACCGTTGCCAAAGGTCTTTTTTATCAGAAGTTTATGAACTTTGTGATATTACCTTTTAACAACAAGTACATTTTTATGTACAATAAGAAAGACACCTTATTTAACGGCTTTAATCTTTTTATGAGTCTTTTTCAGCTCTTTAATTTTGCCTTGTACCTCTATTTTGCCTTTACCATTTTCGCAGATGCCACAACCCCGGCTACCGTAGCACACTATTTTTCTATTTTGCTCTTATTGTTTCTATTTCTATTGCTTAAAGTAGGTCTGCAACTCTTTAATGCCAATATATTTGATTGGGAAAAACCCACAGTAGACATCATTTTTAAAAAACTTTCTTATTTAAACTACAGCAGTATCCTCATGTGTGCCGCTAACATTCTATATTCTTTTGTGCCAATGGATCCCAAAGTTGTGTTCTACCTAAGTCTTTTCTTAATTATACTTATAAATGTTGTTGGTTGGATCACCCTTTTGCGAAATTATCAAAAATTGATTCTTTCCCGCTTTTTCTATTTTATTTTGTACCTTTGCGCACTTGAAATTGCACCTCTAATAATAATCGGTAGCTATCTAAAAGATTGAGGCCTATGAAAGTTAAAACGATTTTGGTTTCCCAACCAGAACCGAAAATGGAGAATTCCCCATATTCCAGACTTGTTGAAAAAGAGAAGATCACGGTAGATTTTAGGCCGTTTATTCATGTAGAAGGCGTAGATGCTAAGAATGTTAGGCAGCAAAAAATAGACCTAAACAACTACACTGCGATTATTCTTACCAGCAGAAATTCTGTGGATCATTATTTTCGCATTGCTGAGGAAATGCGTTTTAAGGTGCCAGATACTATGAAGTATTTCTGCCAGTCTGAGGCTGTTGCTTTCTACCTTCAGAAATATGTAATTTACCGCAAAAGGAAGATCTATGTAGGAAAAATGAACTTTCCGGATCTTTCTGTGTTGTTTAAGAAATATAAGGATGAAAAATTTCTCTTACCTTCTTCAGATGTACTAAAACCGATTGTTCCGGAAACCTTAAATGCTTTGGGACTCGATTGGAAAAGAGGCATATTTTACAAAACGGTCATCAGCGATCTATCAGATTTACGAGATGTGTATTACGATATTTTGGTGTTTTTTAGCCCTTCCGGTATAGAATCTTTGTTAAAGAATTTTCCAGATTTTAAGCAAAATAATACCCGTATAGCTGTTTTTGGAAATTCTACAGTGAATGCGGCAACCGAAGCCGGACTTCGAATCGACATTCAGGCACCCACCCCGGAAACACCATCCATGACCATGGCCTTACAAAAATACATTACAAACGTTAACAAAAAATAGCGATAGGCTCTAAAAACAGGCTTTCGTCATTTTAAAACGCATAACGTTGCGGTCCTCCACGACGAATCTCCTCATTAGCAAAAGCTTCATATTTCTTAAAGTTTTCCCTAAACGCATTCGAAAGCTTAAATGCGGTTTTATAATATGCCTTATCATTATTCCAAGTAGCTCTCGGACTTAATACCGAGGTAGGAACGCCCGGGCATTCCCTTGGCTGGGCAGTACCAAAGACAGAATGAATATGGTATTTATCGTAGGAATAAAGTCCGAGATCTCCATTTAAAGCCGCATGAATCATAGCCCGGGTATATTTTAATTTCATTCGAGTACCCACTCCATAAGGACCTCCTGTCCATCCGGTATTCACTAACCATACATTAACACCGGATTCTTTCATTTTAGCACTTAACATTTCGGCATATTTTGCAGGATGCAGCGGCATAAACGGCTCCCCAAAACAGGCCGAAAATGAAGGAATGGGCTCTACTACTCCGGTTTCCGTGCCGGCCACCTTAGCG
The DNA here is from genome assembly GCF_034651555.1 of Aurantibrevibacter litoralis. Taxonomy (NCBI): domain Bacteria; kingdom Pseudomonadati; phylum Bacteroidota; class Flavobacteriia; order Flavobacteriales; family Flavobacteriaceae; genus Aurantibrevibacter; species Aurantibrevibacter litoralis. The sequence goes on from NZ_JAYEEQ010000019.1 coordinate 27,532, forward strand.
GTATACCCCGAAATAAAATGATAGGCAGCCTGGCTGGGTGTAAGTTTGGAAATAGGAGGTAGCACACCAAATGCATCCGCTGTTAAAAAAAAGATATTTCTTGGATTGCCTCCCATAGAGGGCTGCTTAATATTTTCGATATGATAAATAGGATAACTTACTCGTGTATTCTGCGTAATCGAAGTATCCGAAAAATGAACTACACCTTGGTTGTCCAATATTACATTTTCTAGCAAGGCGCCTTTCTTTATGGCTCCGTATATCTCTGGTTCTTTTTCCTGCGACAGATCAATCACTTTAGCATAACAACCGCCTTCAAAATTAAATACGGTATTCTCATTATTCCAACCATGCTCATCATCCCCAATTAATTTTCGGTGAGGATCGGCAGACAAAGTTGTCTTTCCTGTGCCCGACAACCCAAAGAATATGGCAGTTTGCCCATCTTCGCCCACATTGGCCGCACAATGCATAGGCAAAGTATTTTTATACACCGGAAGCACAAAATTTAGCACCGAAAATATACCCTTTTTAATTTCACCGGTGTACCCCGTGCCCCCAATAAGGACAATTTTTTTGGTAAAATTTAAAATCGCAAAATTATGTTGTCGGGTGCCATCGGTTTCAGCATCGGCCTTAAAGCCAGGGGCATTAACCACAGTCCACTCCGGCTCAAAATTTAAGAGCTCCTCATTGGTTGGTCGTAAAAACATATTGTAGGCAAAAAGATTAGACCAAGGGTATTCGTTAATGACCCTTATATTCATCCTGTAATTGGCATCGGCACAGGCATAACAATCGCGCACAAAGAGTTCTTTGTCATCTAAATACTGAATCACTTTAGCATACAAGGCATCAAACTTAGCAGCGTTGAATGGAATATTTACATCGCCCCAACTAACGGTATCCCTAGTAATGGAATCCTTTACAATAAACCTGTCCTTTGGCGATCTTCCGGTAAATTCCCCGGTATTTATGGCTAAGGCACCCGAAGAGGCCTCTTGCCCCATATCTTTGGCTATAGAAATTTGATGCAACTCGTCCGGAGGCAACTGATAATACCATTTGGCATTCGACAATCCGTACGATTGTAATGAAATTGGTTTAATAGGTCTGTGTGGCATAATGTTATAAAAATGAATTTGAATAAAAAATCTATTTACCATGGACAGCCGCACTAGCCTTCATGGATTAGGTGTCTAAAAAAGCTCTATAGCAGCGATGCAGCAATAGGATCCAACCCAAAATAAGAAGGCTGCCACCGATGGGGGTAACAAAACCGATGCTCTTAAAATTAAAAGCGGTAAGGCTATTGGTAGCAAGCACGTATATTGATCCCGAAAATAGTACGACTCCGGCTGTAATGAAATAGAAAATCCATTTTTTAGAAGCGTCCGAAAATTGCGACGTACTCCCCAAAAAAAGTAAAAATAAGGCATGATACATTTGATAGCGTACACCGGTATCAAAGGTGTTAACCGAAGTGGCATCAACCAAAGTCCCTAAGGTGTGTGCTCCAAACGCACCCAGCACCACCGCCAGCAGACCAAAATAAGTTCCGGTCATCAAAATTGTTCTTTTCATAACTTATTTATCTATTTTTATTACAAATGTAACAATATGAAGAATTAGATTCGCTATTTTTACCAAAAGTAAGAAAACAATATGGTACGTAAAATTCTTGTGGTTGGCGCAGGCAAATCAACCTATTATTTGTTAGATTATCTTTTAGCAAAGGCAAATGATGAAAAATTGCGGCTTACTATTGCAGATCTAAAGGCGCATACCATTTCAGAAGCCATAAAGGCTCACCCTAGTTGCCATATTTTGACCTTGGATATTTTTGACAAAAAAGCCCTAGAGCAAGCAATTTTAAATGCCGATATTGTGGTATCCATGCTTCCTGCCATGTATCATATTACACTAGCCCTAGAATGTATAGCCCATAGAAAGCATTTGGTTACTGCCTCTTACGTAAGTGATGAAATAAAGAATCTCGATGCCGTAGCAAAGAAAAACGGATTGATATTTATGAACGAAATTGGACTGGATCCGGGTATAGATCATATGAGTGCCATGGAAGTGATAGACACCATTCGAGACAAGGGCGGAAAAATGTTACTTTTTGAATCGTTTACCGGCGGACTTGTAGCTCCGGAAAGCGATACCAACTTATGGAATTATAAATTTACTTGGAATCCTAGAAATGTAGTCATTGCGGGGCAAGGAGGTACGGCAAAATTTGTTCAGGAAGGCACTTACAAATACATACCGTATCATAAACTATTTAGAAGAACCGAATTTTTAGATATTGAAGGTTACGGCAAATTCGAAGTCTATGCCAATAGGGATTCTTTAAAATACAAATCGATTTACGGCTTAAACGACATTTTAACTTTGTACAGAGGCACTATGCGGCGGGTAGGTTTCTCCAAGGCTTGGAATATCTTTGTGCAGCTCGGAATGACAGATGACAGTTATACCATAAAAGAGTCCGAAGGGATGTCGTATCGGCAGTTTGTAAACCTATTTTTACCCTATTCCCCTACCGATTCGGTGGAACTAAAACTGCGTCATTATCTTAAAATAGATCAGGACGATAGTATATGGGAAAAGTTATTGGAGCTGAACTTGTTTGATGCATCAAAAAAAATACCTCTAAAAAATGCCACCCCTGCGCAAATGCTGCAATCTATTTTGGAAGATAGTTGGACACTAGCCGAAACGGATAAAGATATGATTGTAATGTATCATAAATTTGGTTACGAAATAAACGGAGAAAAGCATCAGATAGATGCCAATATGGTGGTTTTGGGTGAAGATAAAAGGCATACCGCAATGGCTAAAACCGTTGGGCTTCCAGTGGCCATAGCCACCTTACTGATCCTCAACGGAAAGATAACCACTCCAGGGGTACAAATCCCCATAAAAAAAGAGGTCTATGCCCCTATTTTGGCAGAATTAAAAACATTCGGCATCCAATTTAAAACCTACAAGGTGCCGTACCTAGGCTATAATCCCGATTCCGTTGCAGGTTAAGGTGTAAAACTATATTGCTATATTTAGCATCAAATAGTAGTTGCTCCCATGAAACCAACCTCCGAAATTGTACGTTTAGATGGCATTGACAAAAAAATTCTCAGATTTTTAATGGAAGACGCCCGAAGGCCTATTCTTGAAATTGCCAGAAGCATAGGTATTTCAGGTGCTGCCATACACCAGCGACTTCGTAAATTAGAAAATTCTGGCTTAATTACAGGATCTAAATTCGTTATAAATCCAAAAGCGATGGGGTATACTACCATGGCCTATATTGGCATTTATTTAGATAAAGCCATGAGCAATCCTGTAGCCGTAAAAGAATTAGAAAAAATACCTGAAGTGCTCGAGTGCCATTATACCACCGGAAATTGGTCTATTCTTATTAAGGTTTTATGCCGAGACAATGCGCATTTAATGCATGTACTCAATAAAAATATTCAACAAATTGAAGGGGTATCCCGAACAGAGACATTCATTTCCCTTGATCAGCAAATTGACCGACAAATTACGATCTAAATGGTAAATTAACAAAGCCCACGGTTGCCACCGTGGGCTTTGTTACGTTTGCTTTTAATAAAAAATCCGCTCCCCAAAAAAAGAACGGATTTAGAATTTTGACTATTCCCCACCATAACAAGATCACTCTATCACTTCATAACCTAAGGTGCACTATTTCTCAATTGTTGTTTCTTGTTTTCTATTGATTAATCTCTGCTGCCAAACACTTGCAATCCCCAATAAACCAAGGTAGCCAATGCGCCAATGGCAGCGACCAGATACGTCCTTGCAGCCCACTTTAAGGCATCTTCGGCGCCTGCATATTCTTGCTGACTCAGCATATTCTTGTTCTTTAACCAAGCCAATGCACGATTACTGGCATCGTATTCTACGGGAAGCGTAACAAAGCTGAAAGCGGTGGCCAATCCCATCATTACAAGACCTGCTACTGCGATATAGAAACCTAAACCAACTCCTGCCGCAGCTCCCAAGGCCAACCCTCCGAAAACTACCCACATAGACATCCCGGAAGTTACACTAACCACCGGTACTAACTTAGATCGCATCGTAAGCCATTCATACGCCTGTGCGTGTTGCACAGCATGCCCACATTCGTGAGCAGCCACCGCAGCAGCAGCAGCGTTTCGCTGACTGTAAACCCCTTCACTTAAATTTACTGTTTTGTTTACGGGATTGTAATGATCAGACAACATTCCCGGCGTGGAAACCACTTTTACATCACGTATACCGTGATCTGCCAACATTTTTTCGGCAATTTCTGCCCCACTTAAGCCGTTGCGAAGATGCACCTTGGAATAATGCTTAAACTTACTTTTAAGCTTTTGACTAACCAACATGCTTACCAGCGCAATGGCTCCAATAAGTATATAATATCCTATCATAATCTTTTTTGTTTTTAAGGTAAATATACGCAATCTAAACAAAAATCTCGCCAAAACCAGCAACTGTCATGTTCATGACAAAATGTACTTTTTAAACCTCCGAAATACCTTATGATAAACCGCACTTTTTAAGTCCAACCGTCATTTGGTTTACACTTCTTAATTCATTACAATGAGGAGTATGCTGCCTAAGATCGATAGATACGTTCTCCTTCTCCACCCTTTTTAGTGAGGAAAAGCACTGCCAAATGATCTTTTTATTTGTATTTCAACTTTAAGAGCACAACAAAAAGCACTAACACGGCGGTAACACCATTAGCCAAAATAATGGGAAAGCTGTTGTGATAAATGCCATATACAAGCCATAGTATAAGTCCACTGAGCAAGACCAAATCCATGGTGAGCGAAATGTCCTTGGTTGATTTGTGTCGCCAAGTTTTGTACACCTGAGGAATAAACGCCGCGGTGCTTAAGGCAGCTGCCACAAAACCCACAATTTCAATAGCCATCATACCCTATAAAATTTCTACATTATCCTACGATATTCACAATTTTTCCGGGTACAACAATAACCTTTTTAGGCGTTCTGCCCTGCAATTGCTCCTTGGTTTTGTCATGCGCCAACACCCTAGTTTCAATGTCTTCTACGGACATATCCAAAGGTAGTTCTAGTGTAAAACGCATTTTTCCGTTAAAGGAAATGGGGTATGCCTTTGTACTTTCTACCAAATATTGGGCATCAAATACCGGAAAAGGCACGGTGGCAATAGACCCGGTATGGCCCAATTTCTCCCATAACTCTTCCGCAATGTGTGGGGCATACGGTGAAATCAAAATCGCCAAGGGTTCTAAAATCTCTCGGTTATTGCATTTTAATGCGGTAAGTTCGTTTACACAAATCATAAAGGTGGAGACCGAGGTGTTGAAGGAAAAATTCTCGATATCTTCTGCTACTTTTTTAATGGTTTTGTGGAGGATCTTCAAAGCCTCCCCCAACCCCTCCGAAGGAGGGGAGTCGGCCACATAAAAAGTATTATCGGGGCCGGAATGGTACAACCGCCATAGTTTCTTTAAAAATCCATGAACTCCAGTTATCCCGGCTGTATTCCAGGGTTTGGATTGTTCTAAAGGCCCTAAAAACATCTCATACATACGTAAACTGTCCGCCCCATACTGCTCACAAATGGCATCCGGACTCACCACATTGTATTTGGATTTGGACATTTTTTCGACTTCGCGGGAAACAATAAGTTCCCCTCCCGGTCTCCCCGAAGGTGAGGAATTGGAATCATATATTTCTCCATTCTCTAAAACAAAAAGCGCCTCCTTATACTCAGGTCTCCAATTTTTAAAGGCGTTGATATCTAAAGCATCCGATGAATTTATAAGGGATACGTCAGCATGGATACTATAAGAATCTGATATTGCCAATCTAAATGATACTAATTTCGATTGATAAGTATTTTCAAATTTTTCCTTTAGCTTTTTTTCCAAATCAAAAACACGGTCAGAATTTCCTTTAATTTGATTAAAATAAGATGATGATATAAAAACGTGATTAAAACTATCAATCTCATCTTTATCAAATGATATCTCTTTATCAAAGCCAGGAATAACTCCTAATTTATTTATAAAGGCACTCGTCCCCGTAATCATCCCCTGATTAATCAGTTTTTTAGCAAACTCGTCTTTGGGCACTAAGCCTTTATCAAACATAAATTTTTGCCAAAAACGACTGTAGAGCAAATGTCCGGTGGCGTGTTCACTGCCGCCAATGTACAAGTCCACATCCTGCCAATAATCAATGGCTTCCTTAGAGAAAATTTCCTCTTCATTATGCGGATCCATATAGCGGTTAAAGTACTGGGAGCTGCCTGCCCATCCCGGCATGGTGTTGAGTTCTAAAGCCCCTCCCAACCTCCCTAAAGGGGAGGAGTTATTGAATTCTTCTTGGGAAACGATTTTCCCCTCATCCCCATATTGCAGCCAATGCCATTTCTTGGCATTGCCCAAAGGCGGTTCTCCGGTCTCGGTGGGGAGGTATTTCTCCACTTCGGGGAGTTCTATCGGCAGAAACTTAGGGTCTATCATCTGCGGCATTCCATCCTGATAGTACACCGGAAAAGGTTCGCCCCAATAGCGTTGGCGACTAAAAACGGCATCGCGCAATCGGTAATTCACCTTGCCTTTGCCCTGTCCCAAATCCTCCAATGCCGCAATCACCTTTTTTACTGCCTCCTTATACGTCAATCCGTTTAAAAAATCGGAATTTTTGTACACATAACCGTCTTTAGCACTATAGGTCTCATTCTCAATTAAATTGAGGGTATTGTCCGGTTCACCTTTGGGAGTTAGGGCGCTAAAAATATTCGGAATAGGAATATTGAAATGCTTGGCAAAATCATAATCGCGCTGATCGCCACAAGGAACAGACATTACCGCCCCCGTGCCATACCCCGCCAAGACATAATCGCCAATCCACACCGGAATAGGCGCTTTAGTAAACGGATGTTCTACATATGCACCTGTAAACGCCCCGGTAATGGTTTTTACATCGGCCATACGATCCCGCTCCGAACGTTTTGCAGTAGCTTCTATATAGGCTTCCACTGCCGTCCTTTGTTCCGGGGTTGTAATTTGTGGTACCAATTCATGCTCCGGCGCTAACACCATAAAACTAACCCCAAAAATGGTGTCGGGACGAGTGGTGAAGACGGATATCTCTTGGTTGACCTCCCCCCGACCCCCTCCCAAGGAGGGGGAATTGGTTTTTAGGTTCATTTGTAATGCGATCTCAGCTAAAACTTTATCCAAATCATTCAGGACTTCTTCATTGCTAAAACGTAGTACCGTATAGCCTTTCTTTTGTTCCAGCACCAATTGCCGTTCTGCATCCTTATCCATTTGATATTGATGGATTTCTCCATCAACCTCAACAATCAATTCTTTTTCAAGACAAACAAAATCCACAATAGAATCGGCAATCGGATGTTGTCTTCTAAACCGATGATCCAAATTCCGCTTTCGAAGTCCTTCCCAAAGTGCCTTTTCTGCAGGGGTAGGGTTCTTGCGCATTTCCTTTGCCCGATCTAAAAGCACCCCATATATTTTTGAATCGCTGGTGACATATTTTGGGGCACCAGAATCCATTCCCCCTCCCTGGGAGGGGGTTAGGGGGAGAATCTTAAAGGCAACCTCCGCTCCTTCCGATCTTCCTATCCAATTGGTTTGGGAATCTTTTAAGGGCTGCGGCCAGTCTACTTTGACAAGACCATTTAACAACCGTTGGGCATAGGCCGTAATGCGCATGCTCCATTGCGTCATTTTTTTCCGGATTACGGGATGACCGCCCCTTTCTGAAACGCCATTTACAATTTCATCATTGGCCAAAACCGTTCCCAGTGCGGGACACCAATTCACTTCGGTCTCTGCTAAATACGTAAGTCGATACTTTAAAAGAAGTTCTTGTTTTTCTTTGTCGGAATACTTTTTCCAATCCGAGGCCAAAAATATAGGGGTATCTTCATCGCAAACAGCATGCACGTTTTCATTTCCCTCTTTTTCAAAAAGCGCGATTAGTTCGGATATGTCTTCTGCCTTATCCGTGACTTTGTTGTACCAGGCATTGAATAATTGGATAAAAATCCACTGTGTCCATTTGTAATATTTGGGATCTGAGGTACGGACTTCCCGACTCCAATCAAAAGAAAAACCAATTTTATCGAGCTGTTGCCTGTATCTCTTGATATTGGTTTCGGTCGTCAATGCCGGATGCTGTCCGGTTTGTATGGCGTATTGTTCTGCCGGCAATCCAAAGGAATCATACCCCATGGGATGCAGTACATTAAAACCTTTATGGCGTTTGTAGCGGGCATAAATATCACTGGCGATATACCCAAGCGGATGCCCCACATGCAGACCTGCACCGGAAGGATAGGGAAACATATCCAGTACATAAAATTTTTCCTTATCGGATGAATTCTCTGCCTTAAAGGTTTGGTTCTTTGCCCAATACTGTTGCCATTTGGCTTCAATTTCACTGAAATTGTAGTTCATTATAATCGGTTCATTTGTAAATGCCGCAAAAATAGGCTTAATCCGTGAAAAGGGAAAGTTTATGCCAGAGACAAACTGTTTTTAGATCTAATTAAAAAAATAGGCGTTCTGGAATAACCCTACTTTTATTTCATTTACTTTACTATTTTTACATATTCATTTTTTTGCTATGAGTAATTCATTTGAACGCTATCAAAAAAGAAAATTGATATCTTCGTATTTTTCTGTGGTACTAAGTATTGGGTTAGTACTTTTTCTGCTTGGTATCCTCGGGCTTTTAGTGCTGAACACCAAAAAACTAGCCGACCACTTTAAAGAGCAAATCGCTATTTCAGTTTTTTTGAAAGACACTGCTAAACCCGTAGAAGTAGATCAGCTACAGAAAGCCTTAGCACTTGCCGAATACACAAAAACGGCCACCTACATTTCAAAAGAAGAAGCTGCCGAGCAGCATAGTGAGGAAATTGGCGAAAATTTTCTGGACTTTTTGGGTTACAATCCCCTTAAAAATGCAATCGATGTAAAACTAAAAGCCGATTTTGTATCTACTGATAAAATTGAAGAAATTGCTGCCGATCTTTCTTCCAAGGCCTACGTGCAAGAGGTGAGCTATGATCAACCCTTGATAAAACTGCTTAACGAAAACGTAAAAAGAATTAGTTTTTGGATTTTGGTAGCGAGTGGTGTTTTTACCATTATTGCTGTATTGCTTATAAATAGCAGCATTCGACTCTCTATTTACGCTAAACGATTCATAATTAAAACGATGCAAATGGTGGGTGCTACTAAAAAATTTATTCGTTTACCTTTTATCATTACCAACATTAAACTAGGCATACTTGGTGCACTCGTGGCCTTGGTGGCGCTTGGGGTTGTAGCCTATTACGTAGATGTCTATTTTCCGGAATTGTATCTTTTTAAAGACCCCGGTATCATTGCCCTACTTTTCTTGGTAATTTTTTCGCTTGGTGTCCTCATTTCCTATATAAGTACGTTCTTTGCTACCCAACGATTTTTAAATCTTAGGACAGACGATTTATATTACTAAATTTGCACCATAAGCACCAAAAAGGACAATATCTTGATGAAGATTGAGGTTATAAGCATTAACATACTGCTCCCGATCTATAATTTTGGGAATAACGAAAAATAAATACACCATTAAGGCAATTAACTCTTGCTTTTTTACGAAACAGTTTCCTACATGGAGCACTAAATTTTTGACGTAAAGCAATTCCAGTGAAAAAAAATAAAAACACAGAAAACCATAAAGAATTCATCTTCCAAAAAAAGAATTATATGTTCATGTTTTTAGGAATAGGTTTTATCATATTAGGCTTTATTCTTATGAGTGGTGGCGGTAACAACGATCCCAATGTATTTAGCACCGATATTTACAATTTTAGAAGAATACGTTTGGCACCTACATTGGTACTCATAGGACTCGGAATAGAAGTATATGCCATTTTGTTAAATCCGCATAAGAAGAAATAGATTTTGGATATATTACAAGCTGTTATCCTAGCCATTATTGAAGGTATTACAGAATTTTTGCCTGTATCCTCTACAGGACACATGATCATCGCTTCGTCCTTCTTTGGTATTGCACAAGATGAATTTACCAAACTATTTACCATCGTTATTCAACTGGGCACCATCCTTTCCGTAATTGTACTCTATTTTAAACGGTTTTTTCAACGTGTAGATTTTTATTATAAACTCTTTGTGGCTTTTTTACCAGCCGTGTTTTTTGGATTGTTATTGAGCAATTGGATTAATCTGCTTCTAGAAAACCCAATCACCGTTGCGCTATCGCTGGTCATTGGTGGTGTTGTACTCTTAAAAGTAGACGATTGGTTTGGCGATGCCACAAATACGGAAATCTCCTATGCCATGGCCTTCAAAATAGGGCTTTTTCAATGTTTGGCAATGATTCCGGGTGTTTCGCGAAGCGGCGCAAGCATTGTGGGTGGTATGTCTCAAAAACTTTCGCGCACAGCAGCAGCCGAATTTTCGTTTTTTCTTGCTGTTCCTACCATGTTAGGAGCCACATTAAAGAAAACTTACGATTATTACAACAGTGGGTTTACGCTTAGCCAAGAGCAGATTCACTTATTAATCATTGGTAATGTCGTGGGTTTTGTTGTTGCTCTTTTGGCTATAAAAACGTTTATAGATTATTTAGGAAAGCACGGTTTCAGAGTTTTTGGCATCTACAGAATTAGTGTGGGTATTGCGCTTTTACTGATCCATTACTTCATTACTCCCCTAACTGTGATCTAATGACCGCCGCAGACTTTTTAGAAGGACAGGTACTGCTTATAGACAAACCCATAGGCTGGACTTCATTTCAAGCCGTAAACACCCTAAAATGGGCGATTCGAAAAAAATTCAACCTTAAAAAGATAAAAATAGGCCATGCCGGAACGTTAGATCCTTTGGCCACAGGCCTTTTGTTGATCTGTACCGGGACGTTCACCAAAAACATAACCCAGTTGCAAGACCAAGCCAAGGAATATACAGGCACAATAAGGTTGGGAGCCACTACCCCATCCTACGATCTGGAAACGGAAATAGACATGGAATATCCTACAGAACACATTACAGAAGATCTTATTTACCATACAGTTTCGTCTTTTGTAGGCAAAATTACCCAGACTCCCCCTCTATTTTCCGCATTAAAAAAAGAAGGGAAACGGCTCTATGAATATGCCCGCGAAGGCAAAAGCGTTGCCATACCCACTCGAGAAATCACTATTTCCGAGTTCGAAATTACCGGCATACACCTACCTCAGATAGATTTTAGAATTGTCTGTAGTAAAGGCACATACGTGCGTTCATTAGCATACGACTTTGGAAAAGCATTAAATTCTGGAGCCCACTTAGTGGCTTTACGGAGAACCAAAATAGGCAATTACAACGTAGATAATGCAATAGCGCCACATGTTTTCAGGGAAAATACGTTGGGAATGGATGCGCCGAATACGTAATTAATAACCCAGTTTTGATCCTTTTTTGCGAATTATTAAAATAATTTCGAAAAAAAAAGGTTATTAGCACTATGCAATTAAATAGAAGTCAATTATCTTTTTTAATAACCTTCTTCTCCATGTCGTTGGTAGTCTTAGGACTTTATTCCATTCATTTAGGAGAAACGTTGGAAGAAGAATACGTTATTGAATTGAGTTTGATGGATGATGAGGAACTGGAAAAAATACTAGAAGAAGAACAGGCCAAGGCAGAAATGACTCAGGCCCATCCTATTAAAAGCCATTTAGCCTTTAATGAAACTGCAAAGCCAAGTTTGGGCAGCCCGGAACCCTTAAAAACATTGGACGAAATTTTGGCCGAAAAAGAAACAGCCTCTGAAAGCGATGATGCCGGAGATTCCGAAGATACAGGGTACGCCGAGGCATTACGGGAACTTGCAAAAAAAAGGGAGGAAAAAAGAAAACTATTGGGAGAAAAAGAGGCGCAAAAAGAAGCTCCCACCCACAATTTCGCAAAACGCAATACCTCTATCTCCTACTCCTTGGTAGAACGAACACATCGCAGATTGCCAATCCCTATTTACACGTGTATCGAAGGAGGAAAGGTGGTTATTAATATTAAGGTTGATGCGCTGGGCTTTGTCACTGAAGCTACTGCCAACACCAATAGTTCCACAACCCTCAACGGGTGTTTGGTAGACAATGCAATCGCCTATGCCTTACAATCTAAGTTTGACACATCGGATAAGGCCATTCAATTAGGTACCATCACTTATCTTTTTCAATCTAAGTAAAGCAGGGAAATATACCGGAACCCCTTCTAAACTGGGCAAGTTTCGCCTATCTGCACTGACAGCCATATAACCCCCAACATATGCATCACCGCTAACAACAAAATCAACTTCAATAAAAAATTTCTTGAAACTGACTATCCCCAAGGCAAGCCATAGGAGTATACTTCTACTGCGCTCAGTACGAGTTTCGCCAGTTTCATTTTGACCTAAAGGTCAAAAACCGAAATTTTATATTTTACCTCACCCTGAACTGCAAAAAGGCAGTTATGACCTCTCCAAAGGAGCGGTAAATAGGAAACCCCGACCCAAGGTTCGGGAAATCTTTAGATTAAAAAAACTAAGGCAAATTGGCCACAATATCGGCTACAGAGGACCTTTTCTTATAGTCGGGATTAAAATGCCGCCACACAATCACGCCGTCCGTATCTAAGATAAATGTGGCGGGTATGGGTAATTGTTCGCTGTCGTCAGAATGCGCCTGCTTTAGTTTAGCCCCGAGCATGGTATTGTACATTACTTTATGCAGGGTGCTTGGCTTAAAGTGCACATCGAATAATTTGGAAATGGTATAGTTTTCATCGTACAACAGGCGAAAAGAAACATCAGTTTTTTCGGCAGTACGTCTTAAAAACTCTGATTTTTCGGGAGAAATGGCAACTACTTGAGCCCCTTTATCAAATATTTTTTTTAAATTTTTCTCCAACTCCTTAAGATGCGAATTGCAAATAGGACACCAATGTCCTCTGTAAAAAATAAGTACTAAAGATCCCTTTTTTAACGTATCCGAAAGATCAAAAGACGCACCGTGCAGGTCGGTAGCCTGAAAATTCTTTACTTTTTCTCCTACTTGCAACCCCTTGGCTTCCTTTGCGGTTCTAAAATTAGTTTCGCTCATTGCTACTATTTTTATTAAAATTTAAGTGTGTAATTAAAATGTAATTTGTAATTTTATTGCCCTCCCCATTTCTGTCGAATAGTATCTACTTTAATTACAGGATTAACTCTGGAAAAAGCAGTATATGCAAAGGCAAAAATGTGGCTGGTGTTTAGGTGATTCGCTCTACGAGAATTATCACGATACAGAATGGGGCGTACCTGTTAAGGACGACGCAAAACTATTTGAGTTCCTTATTTTAGAAACTTTTCAGGCAGGTCTAAGTTGGATTACCATTCTGCGAAAACGAGAAAATTTTAGAATTGCCTTTGACCATTTCGACTATCTGAAAATTTCAAACTACAACGCTTCAAAGATAGAGGCACTTCTCCAAAATGAGGGCATCATAAGAAACAAACTAAAGGTACATGCCACAGTAACCAATGCGCAAGCCTTTATAAAAATCCAGAAAGAATTTGGTAGTTTCAGTGCCTATATATGGGGGTTTATTCAAGGAAAACCCATTAAAAACAAACTAACCAATTATAAATTAGCAGCACCAAACACACCCATTTCCGATAAAATTAGCAAAGATTTAAAGGCCCGCGGTTTTAAGTTTGTGGGCAGCACCGTAATATATGCCCTTATGCAAGCCACGGGCATGGTTAATGATCACGAAATAAATTGTTTTAGATATGAAGAAGTTTAGCACCATACCCCTAGTTCTTTTTATAATGATAAGTACTACGATGGTTTCGCAACAAAAAGTGGAACGGGAACACAGAATTCGAAAATGTCAGTTTCCTAATTTCGACACAGCCTTATTGATACCGGAGAGTAAAGAAGTACGATTTTATCAGGAAATAGATTCCACCAAGACTATCTATACCCTGAAATTTAAAAAAGACAGGTTGCACTATCATTTTGATCTTACCGAACAGGGAATTCCGGAAATTACCGGTTTTCAAGTAAAAGAAGTAGATATCCCCAATGAAACCTATGCAAAAATAGACGCTTACCTAAAAAAAACGTTTGGCAAGGTGGCCGTGCGGCGTATTCTACAGCAATACCCTGTGGAAAATTCTGAAAACATAGAAAAAACCGTAAAGGAAACATTTCAAAATCTGATGCTTCCCCATACCACCTATGAGTTTATGGTGACCGGAAAAATGCCGGATCAGGAACGGAGTACGTATGAGATTGTTTTTGACGCCGAGGGGGAGTTACAACAATTTAGAATGGCATTACCTACCAATTACGACCATGTCCTTTATTAGTGTAACATGTGCGCTGCCATATTAAAAATAGGATTGCCATTACAGATTTAAAGGATCGAGAGCCAAACTGTTGAATAATTTTGCCTTAGCACTTAAATACTTATATTCTATTTCAATTTGTTTCAATTCTGCGGAAATAAGTTGACTTTCTCGAGTATTGATTAGAAATAAGGAACTTTCGCCAAAACTAAATTTACGCTCCTCGGCCGCCAAAAGCATATCGTAATTTGTAACGATTTCGCGGCTAAGTTGATCTTGCCTTTCAAAGGATTGCAGTTCGGTGTAAATGGCCAATACTTTATTTCTAATTTCTAAACGGGTATTGTCTAATTCATATTCCGTATCTCGCAATTTAAACTTTGCCAATTTAAGATCGCCGCGTTCCTTTCGTAGAAAAAGAGGAAAAACAAAATTAAGGCCACCCTTGTATTCTTGTGTTAAAAACGTACTACTGTTAGTTGGGCTCTCGGTTAAAAAATTGTATTCCACATCAATTTTGGGAAGCAATTTGTTTGCTTTCAGATTCTTATCTACCCTTAGACCTTCCATTTTAAACCCAAGCGAACGTAATTTTGGGTGATTTTCTAAGGTGAAACTATCCAATGGTTTCCCTAATATTTCGAGTGTAATGTCTACCTCATTTTTCAGCTGCACATCAGGAACCACATTCGGCTGTAATTCCATAGGAATATTATCGCCAATCCATAAAAAATTAGAGAGCTGTAAGGCCCTATTTTGAAGCGCAACATTGGCTTGCTCCAAGTTAAGTGCTCTGGTTTGATAGGCAATTTTGGCCTCTACGGTGTCTATGGCTGCTATGTCACCGGCAGTTGCACTCGTTTCAATGGCTTTTAAACGCAGTTGTGCATTTTCCAAAAAATCGCGATACACATTGCGCTCCTTGTATGCTAAGAGCCAATTGAAATAAGCCATAGAGGCTTCAAACAAAATCTGGTTTACCAGCAACTCTCTATCGGCCCTGGTCTGTTCTAGAAAGAATTTCGCCTTTTTTAATGTAGCCATGCGGTCATTAATCCACAATCCCTGTCCCAATGCCAAAGACACGCCGGCGCTATACAAGCCATCTTCGGGCAAACTTTCTGCGTTATTCAAAAATTCGCCATCATTTTGCTCAAAATTCCCCTTTAATTCTAATCCGTACCAGGTAGGGATTTTAAAAGTTGCATTAAATCGATCCCAATATTCTGTTCCTTTAAACTGTTTTCTGTCGTAATCTACTTCAATTTTAGGATCGAAACCGCCTCTGGATTTCAGTAAATTGGCTTGCCCCATACTCACCACAAGGTTGGCTTGCTTTGCAATAGGATGGTGTTTTTTTACGTATCCCAAATACTCATTAAAGGACAGCACCAAGGTATCCTGTGCAAATAGGCTTCCTGCAAAAACCCAAACCAGAAAAAAGATAAACATTTTCCTCATAGTTACTTTTTTGTTTTGGACGCTTCATCAACCGTTTGCGGCAAATAATATTCCGGAGGAAAACCATTAATTTGTCGCCATAACTCAAACCAAATAGGCACATCCTTTAGCAATGACATGGTATTAGCGCCTGAACCAGCTCTAATTTCTTGTGGCCATGGATTGTCTTCGGGATCGGGAGCTAAAAGCACCCGATATTTACCGTTTTCACTAATAAAGCGTTCAATAGCGTAAATTTTGGCTCCATAGGTTCCAAAAGAAATATTAGGCCAACCGCTAAAAACGATGGCGGGCCAACCATCAAAAAGTACGCGTGCTTTTTCGCCCACATGTAATAAGGGAAGATCTATGGGATTTACATAAGTCTCTACGGCCAACTCAATGTCTGAAGGCATAATCCCCACAAGACGATCGCCCTCTTTAAACGTTTCTCCTATTCCGGATTGAAGTGCTCTATTTATATACCCACTTTGGGGCGCCAAAATAAAATACATATCTCTCCGCATTTCATAGTTTGCAAACTCGTTTTCTAGTTTTGTAACTTGGGCTTCGGAGTCGTATTGCGACGATTGGGCCGTGTACATATCACTTTGGGCCTTGGAAATTTTATCGATATATTCTGCATCGACCCTGCTTAGTTCCATCTTCGCATTAATGACCTCATTTTTAGAGGACAACAATTTATTTTCTTGCGAAATACGTTTTGCTTGAGTCTCCTGCAATTTTAAGCGTTTGTCTTCTACATCCGTTACCGCTTTGAGTCCTTCTTCCTGTAACTGTAGCGTACGGTTATATTGACGCTCCGCAATGATTAAATTTGTTTTTGCAGCCTCAAAATCGATACTATCGCTTTGCACTTTTAAAGTGGCTTGTAATAATTTGTTTTTGGCTTGTTCTTGCTTCAATCTTCGTTCATTACCCAATGCCACTATTTGATTTTCTAGGGCTTTTACTTTATTTCCGTAGGATTGTACGGCCATGGTTTTTACGCGAACCTGATCTCCTGTGCGTTCTACCAGTTTTGGATCGAAATATTCATTCTTAACTTCTGAAATATGAAGAATAGTATCTCCTTTTTCTACATAATCTCCTTCAGTAACATACCATTTTTCAATACGTCCCGGAATGGGCGACTGAATAGTTTGAGGCCGTTGATCCGGTTTAAGTGTAGTTACAAAACCTGTTCCTCGCACATTCTGTGTCCAAGGAAGGAATAAAAATAACAGTCCAAAGAGCGAAAAGCCCAACAAAAACTTATTAATGAGACCGTAATGGCGCTTGTGAAACACGGTCTTTCCAGACTCAAAGACAGATAAATCTACCTCTCTATTGAGTTTATTGTGGGATATATTTAGCATTTAATTTCCTTTTTTAGCCTTATAATCATCAATTAATTTTCCATTTGCCAATTTTAAAGTACGGTCCGTAACCAAGCCCCATCTCGGGTTTTTGCTAATAACAATAAGGGACCACGGATTTGAAGGATCTACTAAATAGTCCATGATGGTATTGGCCTCTAATTCATCTATTTGATCTAAAGGTTCTTTTAGCAATAAAAGCTTTGGTTTTCTGACAAGACTTCGTGCCAAAATTATTTTTTTTCCTACACTTGAAGGAATGTGCTGCCCTTCAGGGAAAATCGTGGTATGGATGCCCTTAGATTGTTTTTTAACAAATTCCGTGAGACCCGTTTTTTCCAAAACCTGCGCGACATCCGCATTCGAAATACGTTTGTCCCCAAAAGTAATGTTGTCTAGGATGGTACCTTCAAAAGGGGTTTCAGTTAAAAGAACAAATCCGAGCATAGACCGATAATGATTTAAATTAATTCCTATTAAATCTCTGTTATTGATGTAAATAGTGCCCTTTGTAGGGGTTATTAACCCGCCAATTAATTGAAGTAATGTTGTTTTTCCGGAACTACTTGCACTAGGAATCCATATTTTAGAGTTTGGCGGTATGATCATCGAAACATCTGCTACCGCCAGTTGATCTGTACCTTCAATTTTATACGAAACATCCTTTAATTCTATGGTAAGTGGGTCATCATCCCATTGCGGTTTATCGCCCGTCTGAGCTTCCAAATCTTTATCGACTACCTGTCCTAATTTTTCTAGGGATGTAAGTAGATCATAAAAAGTTTCTAACCTAAAGATCAGTTTTTCTACAGAATTGATTACCAATAAAATTATAATCTCTGCTGCCACAAATTGGCCAATATTCATTTGCTGATTCAGTACCAGTAAGCCCCCAATAAGAAGCAGACCGGCGGTTACCAGCACTTTAAACCCGATCATTTGTATAAACTGAATCACCAGTATTCTAAAATGACTTTCTCGTGCTTTTAGATATTCTAGAACCAGCGCATCACTTTTGTCCATGGCATGAGAGGTTTTACCCGATATTTTAAAAGCGGTGATAGATCGGGCTATTTCCTGTATCCAATGGGCTACTTTATACTTTTGCTTAGACTCATCCAAACTGGTATTAAGTCCTTTTTCGGCTGTAAATTTAAAGACCACATAGACCAAAGCCACCAACATAAAACCGTATAAAATAAAAAATGGATGGTAAAAGGACAATAACATGAGTCCAAACAAAATTTGCAGTGCGGCAGCCGGAACATCGACCAAAATCTTAGAAAAGCTCTTTTGAACAGTTAGCGTATCAAAGAACCTATTGGCCAATTCGGGAGGATATTGAAACCCGAAAGCTTCCATTTTTATTTTTGGAAACCGGTGGGCAAATTCAAAAGCAGATCGGGTAAATATCTTTTGTTGAATGTTTTCTATAATTCGTATCTGCATTAATTGCAATACCCCTGCAAAAGCAACTCCTAAAGTCACCAACACAACTAAGACAATCCATGAGGTACTCATCTGCGCCCCTTGTATTAAATTAATAATGGCTTGTATGCCTAACGGAAGGGATAGATTTACCAATCCGACAAAAATGGCATAATACAAGATTTGCAAAATGTCTTTCTTATCTAGGGCAACTAGTCCTTTGAACCTTTCCCAAGAAGTAAGTATTGTTTTCGCCATTTAGTTTCGGTTTAAGGTTCTAAATACCAAATCGGTATAAAATGAAGTGGGTGTAAAACTCTTTTTGCAATTGGTAAGGGATGGAAAATGATCCATTAAAAAATGCTGATGCAACCCGCCTTCCACCACATTGCTCGATAGGCTTAACGGATAAGGATAATCTGCATCTACAGCTTCTATCATTTTTGCCAAACGGTTTACCAAACGTTTGTATATTACAAAATAGCCTTCCTCATTTTCCGCATCTACTTCCTTCGTTAAATACGATTTAGAAAATTCATTGATCATTATCTTGGTTAACTTCGTATGATTGATAGAGCCCCCTGTAGCATTTTGTTCCTTTAATTTGGTCACAATAGATATGGCCATTCTTAATTTTTCTTCTGGATCAGGGATACTATTGGTAGCAAAAACCAACTGATACTCCATCCAACCCCAATACCAGGACACTAAATAGAGTAAAAACTTATGTTTACTTTCAAAATAGCGATATATGGAACTTTCATTAGAGCCGATTTGTTCCCCGAGTTTTTTAAATGTAAACGCTTCAAATCCCACCTCGTGGATCATTGAAATGCCATTTAAAAGAATACGCCTTCCCAATTCGGAAGACTCGGGATCCTTCAAATAGATTTTTTCATTGATCCCAATTTTAACAGATTGCATGAGCTGTTCCATACGATATTACTTTCTAGACTACAAATATAATCGCATAATTAATAGTTTTACTATTAAAGTATGATATATTAACTATTATTTAACGATAGTATTACATTTATTTGGGCTGTTACGAGCGTTAATAATCTGATTTACAACATTTTTTATAATAAAAAATTTCTTGAAAATGACTATCCCCAAGGCAAGCCACAAGGGTATACTTCTACTGCGCTCAGCACGGGTTTCGCCAGTTTCATTTTGGTCTTTGGGCCAAAAACCGATATGTTGTATTTTACCTTACCCGGAACTGCAAAAAGGCAGTTCCGATCGCTCCAAAGGAGCCGTAAATAGGAAACCCCGACCCAAGGGTCGGGGAATCTTTAGATTGAATTAAAATTGATTAATCCAGTACTATGCACACTCAAAAAGAAGGTAAAAGTGTAAAGGGAACAGCTTTTTGAATTTAAAAATCTGGTTTTCCTGGCTCTTTGGGCAGATAAAACACTTCTGAGTTCAGAATCTCGCTAATGCATTTTAGATGAATCGCACTAAGCCTGCGAAACCAATACGAAGTACTTTGTTGTGCGCCAAACAAGCTAAAACCCCTTGAAGGATCTCATCAAGGTGCGAAACACAAGGTTAAAGCGACAAGTGCAGAACTCCATCTTTCATTTAAGAATAAAAACCACTGTATATTTTGTGCGTTTTGCTTGTGTAGCTCTTGTAGTGTTGTGCCGCATACGTATCTACAAATGCGACCCGAGGATCTATGTGGTTTACGTGCCCTTTTGGAGTACGTCTAAAAAGTATTTTCGAGCTATGGAACGTGCCCCCATACGCTCTAAATGGGGCGTGTACATTTGACAATCTATAAGGTGGTAGTTCTTGTGCTGAAGGTGCTGGGCTAATTTAATTAAGGCGAACTTAGACGCATTGCTTGTGCTGCTAAACATACTTTCTCCACAAAAAACGTGACCCAAATCCAAGCCGTAAAGTCCGCCCACCAATGTACCATTCTGCCACACTTCATACGATTTGGCCCAACCCATATGAAAGAGCCTTAGGTAGGCTGTTTTCATTTCCGCACTAAGCCAAGTGCCTTCTTGACCCGTTCGGGGTACGGAAGCACATTGCTCTAGCACCTCGGAAAAACAGCGGTTTTGAGTGAGCTCAAACTGGCGACTGTGAATTACTTTTTGCATACTCTTAGAAACCCTAATTTCTTCGGGATACAGCACCATTCGGGGATCGGGACTCCACCAAAGAATGGGCGAATCTGCACTATACCACGGAAAAATACCCTTTTGATAGGCTGCTAAAATGCGTTCAGGATCTAAATCGCCACCCACAGCTACTAATCCATCGGATGTAGCATGTTCCACCGACGGAAACCACAAGCGTTCTGTGAGAAAAGTAATGGTTTGTTTACTACCTTCAGTTTTCAAAACCGTAACGATTTAGTAATTCACAGCACTGTAATCATCCATCAAAATGGCTGTCGATTTTTAAGCAGTCGTAACCTGTTAGTGGTTAAAAAGGAAGGTCGTCATGCTCTTCTTCATTGATGTCGTCTACCGGTTCAAAAGCTTCCAAAGGCGGTACAGGCGGCATTTGACCGGGTGCTGCCTCTGCCTGAACTTTTTCTATACGCCATCCCTGTATAGAATTAAAATATTTGGTCTCGCCCTGAGGGTTTACCCATTCTCTACCTCGAAGATTTATACTTATTTTTACTTCCTGCCCTACCGCAACACTGTTTAAAAGGTCGCATTTGTCTTGAACAAATTCTACCATAATATGCTGCGGGTATTGCTCGTCTGTGGTTACTACCACCTCCCGCTTGCGAAACCCATTGGTTCCAAAAGTTTGGGTATCCCCAACCATTTTTACTGTTCCTTGTACTTCCATTTTCTTTTAATTTGATAGTAATACTTTCCATGCGGAAAGTACATCTTTTTTTTGTAAATAATCCTGTGCTTTTAAATGCAGTTGTGTTTCATTATAGGTACTTATGATGGACTGAATTTCGGTGTTTTCAGTTACAAATTGGTGAATTTCATCTGCGGTAGGTACTTGCGCTACATTGGCTAACATTCCTAAATCATTTCCTGTTAAAACCCTGCTTAACCTAATGCGGGTGGGGATTCCATCGAAACCTATCCCTGCTGTAGAAAGAGGTTTCGGCACTTCAAAAAGCCCCGTTTTAGCCCTGCTATACCAATTTGCCCCCATACGAGCTACTAGGTCTATTTTATAGGGGTCTATACTTCCCTGCGCTCCCAGAACATCCGCATGTATATGTATTCTGAGTACCTCCGAAAAAATAAGATTTCCTGCTCCGCCGTTTGTTCCCAATGGCTCTATTTTAGTGACCTTACACTCAAACTGTACCGGACTTTCTGCCACCCTGAATGGGTTTACAATGGCAGAGGCCAACATGGTAAATCCTGCCTTTACAAACTCATTCTCGCCTTCGGCGTAGTCCGTACTGGCTAAAGACGTTTGTTGTACCATGTCATAATTAACCACATTAATCACCACTTCTTTAGTATCCAAAACATTTTGCAACGTGTGTTTTGTGCTATTATCTCTAACTCTTCTGGCAGGAGAAAATATAAGGATGGGCGGGTTGCTACTAAACACATTAAAAAAACTAAAAGGGGCAAGATTAGGAACTCCTTCCCTATTTAATGTGCTTGCCAACGCAATAGGTCTAGGCCCTACAGCCCCCAATAAATAACCTTGCAACGCTACGGTTGAAACTTCTTTAGGGTTTATGGAAACGATTTTGGACATAGGTGTACAAAGGTACATAAATTGTACGCTTTATGAAACCATACCCCAAGGCGTAACAGAATATCTTGTTGTAATTTCCGTTATCTTTAGGCATTATTAATTTGCTTGAATGCCTTTACAACTAAAAAAGAAAACGGCCAATATTTTCCTATTGCTCTCGGCTTTTACCATCGTGAGCCTTATCCTTTGGAACACCAATAGTTTTTTTAAAAAGTTTAAAGAGGAAGAGCGATACAAAATGGAAATATGGGCCACTGCGCAATCAGAGTTTCTGGCATCATCTGAAGATATGGACTTGGGCAATTTGCATGTGAAAATCTTTCAAAACAACACTTCAACACCCATGATTCTTGTAAACAAGAACGGCACGGTAAAGGTGAATAATATGCCTTTGGAGCTTGCGCAGGACAGTGTTTTACTTCAAAAAAAAATTGCGCTATTTCAGGAAGAAAACAATCCTATTTCCATAGAAGATAAGGGCGAACCACTTGCAACCCTATACTACGGCAATTCTGAGGTACTCAATAAACTAAAATATTATCCCATTGCATTACTCCTTATCATTCTGCTTTTCGGGACTGTTATTTTCTTCTTCTTTAAAACCAACAAAGCTTCCGAACAAAACAAATTATGGGCAGGCATGGCCAAGGAAACTGCGCATCAGATAGGAACACCGCTTTCTTCCCTTTTGGGATGGAATGAGTTGCTAAAATCTGAACACATTAGCAAAGACATTACCGACGAAATTGAAAAAGACATTTCTCGGCTGCAGACCATAACCGACCGCTTTTCAAAAATTGGCTCTAGCCCCAAATTACATGAGTATGACATTGTTGTCGAAACTAAAATGGCTTTTGATTATTTGAAACTGAGGAGTTCTAAACTTATCCAATTTACTTTTCATTCGGAGGTGCCCTATTTACCGGTGCTTTTAAACCAGTCTTTATACCATTGGACCATAGAAAATTTAGTTAAAAACGGAATTGATGCCATGCGGGGAAAAGGAGACATCCGTATCGAAATTATTCCCGATGGAAAACAGGTAAATGTTATGGTGGCCGATACCGGTCACGGTATTCCGAAAAGTGATTTTCAGAACATTTTTAAGCCTGGGGTTACCTCAAAAAAAAGAGGTTGGGGTTTGGGTCTTTCTTTGGTGAAACGTATCGTAGAGGACTATCACAATGGAAAGGTAAAAGTCCTTTTTTCGAACAAAGAAGGAACGATTATGCAAATTTCGTTAAAAATAAATACGTAGCGCATGGCAATTGAAAAATTAGAGATTATCAAGGAGGCCGATCTATCTAATAACTGTCCGGAATGTTTTAATCAGGAATTAAAACTTAGGTTTTTCCAAAAACACCGATTGGGTCTTTTCATGCATCGGACTTCAAATGAAGTAACGCATGAAATGAAATGCAAAAAATGCCTTACCACCATTTATCCTTCAGATTGGACAGCGGACATAGAACGTGTCTTTGACTATTACGAAAAAACCGTAGTGCCCGAAAAATCTAAGGTGCAATTTACGAAACTCTTCTTCGCATTGCTGCTGATTCTTATTGCAGTTATAGCTGCTCTAGGCTATGCATTTATATTGAACCTTATTCCAAATTAGCCCTTATCTTTTGGGCCAATTCTGCAAATTCCTCAGGGCTCAGACTTACTTTGTGCTGAAAGGTAGCATCTTTCATGCTAGTTAAAGGAATAAGGTGTACGTGTACATGGGGAACTTCTAAGCCAATTACGGACATCCCTACCCGTTTACAATGGACCGACTTTTCCAAAGCTCTACCCACTTTTCTCGAAAAAGCCATGAGCCCCATATAGGTGGCTTCATCCAAATCGAACAACTTGTTTTCTTCTTTTTTAGGAATACACAAGGTATGCCCCTTGGCGTTGGGGTTTATATCTAGAAAAGCATAAAAATGAGCGTCTTCTGCGATTTTATAGGAAGGGATTTCTCCGTTGACAATTTTAGTGAAGATACTGGCCATAGTGCATTTTACTACCAAATTAAACTTCCTACACCTACCCATATCCGAAACATTATTTGGAATACGAGTGGATTGATTCTTATCTTGAAATTTCTAAAATATCGAATCTTAAGGTACCATTTGGCACCTGTATTTCGGCTGTTTCGCCAACTTTTTTTCCTAATAACCCTTTTCCAATAGGTGAGCTAACCGAAATTTTACCGGCTTTTAAATCCGCTTCGCTTTCGGCTACTAAGGTATAGGTCATAACCATGCCATTGGTTTGGTTTTTTAGCTTAACGGTAGATAGCACCAAAACTTTGGAGGTATCCAATTGCGATTCGTCTATGAGTCTGGCCGTAGAAACGACCTCCTCCATTTTGGCGATTTTCAGTTCCAAGAGACCCTGCGCCTCCTTGGCGGCATCATATTCTGCATTTTCAGACAAGTCTCCCTTATCTCTTGCCTCTGCAATGGCCTGCGATGCTTTGGGACGTTCCACATCTCTAAGATAGTTTAATTCATCTTTAAGTTTTTTAAGCCCTTCTGCGGTATAATACGATACGTTGCCCATAACTCCTGTGTTTAATAAATAGGAAAATCCTCTTTTTTATAGAGGATTTAAGACAAATATACATAATTTTTGTTCAATTTTGTTTCCGTTAACCTCTGAACAGATCAAATTTTGTTGCTTCGGTTACCCGTTTCTTCCTAAATGGAATATTTGCGGTAGCTTTATGCATCTTACATCATATGACCCCCTTACAACCTATGAAGCGCATTGTAGTGAAATTCTTATTCATCTTACTCCTATCTTGCAGTAACGATACTAGCAATCGGAATCCCTTTTTACAAGAATTTGGATTCCGTTTTGATCTAAACCTGAACCTTCCCTTATACAGTCCTTTGACCAACACCGGAAACGCTGTTTTTATTGGTAATCAAGGAGTTGGTATTCGCGGGGTATTTGTGATGAATGTGGGCTTTAACCAATTCCGAGCCTTTGAAGCCACAGATCCGAACCATGCCCCTAATAGTTGTTCTACCATGGATTTAAACGGACAAACGGCCGTGTGTCCTTGCGAACAATATGAGTACAGTTTGTTTACAGGACAAATGCTAAACAGACCCGACGATGGCCAAAGACGTTTTGATATGCTGGAATACCGCACCCGATTTAGCGGTAATGTGGTGAGCGTTTCCAATTAAAACTTCCTTGAATTTTAGAATATAAAACCATCCTTCGTTTTTAATGGCAAACCCAAGGATAATGTCGTTATTTTACGAAAGTCAAGAAAGGCTACATCCATTTCAAAAAAACGTCCACTTTCAAAAGTATCCATGCTTAGCCATTGGCGGCATCTCTTCTCCCACTAATTTTAATTCTTAGCAGAGCTTCTAAGGCATATTTACTCCTGCCACTCGGCAATGAAAAGATTGGTGTCTCGTGTGCCTCCATTATTACGATTACTAGAAAAAGCCAAATACTTGCCGTTGTTAGAAAAGACCGGAAAGGCATCAAATGTTTCCCCGTGCGTAATGCGCTTTAAATTTTTCCCATCAATATCAATCATATACAGGTTAAATGGGAAGCCTTTTTCGGCCTCAAAGTTACTAGAGAACAGAACTTTCTTTCCGGAAGGATGAAAAAACGGACTCCAATTGGCATTGCCTAAAAAGGTAAGTTGTTTTAGGTCGCTACCATCCGCATTACAGATAAAAAGTTCCATATCGGTGGGCTCTACCAAGCCTTCCGCTAATAACTCTTTATACTTTTTTATGGCTTCAAGGGTTTTTGGACGCGAGGCTCTGAAGATTAGTTTGGTGCCATCCGGGGAAAAGAAAGCACCCCCATCATACCCCAATTCATCAGTGATTTGTTGTACATTGCTACCATCCAAATTCATAGTATATAATTCAAGATCACCGCTTCGCATAGACGTAAACACAATTTTATCGCCTATGGGAGAAACCGTTGCCTCGGCATCGTAGCCCGGTTCTTTTGTGAGTTGCGTAACGATGTTGCCCTCTAAATCAGCCACAAAAATATCGAACGAATCATATACAGGCCACACATAGTCGCCATTTTTTCGCAGTGGCACTTCGGGGCAGGCCTCGTCGGCCAAATGGGTAGAGCCATACACAAAATGGGTGTTGTCTGGCAGAAAATAGGCACAGGTAGTACGACCCAAACCGGTGCTCACCATGGGAGGTTTGGTCTCCTTAAAAGATTCAGATATCCCCATTACAAACATTTGATCGCATTCTAAGCCCCATTCACTGTTATTCGATTGAAATATAAGTTTACTGTCGTCAAAACTCCAATAGGCTTCGGCATTATCGCCTCCAAAGGTAATTTGCCGTATGCTTTTAAAATGTTTCTCTTCAGGATAAATCAACGAATCCTCTCCGGCCATAAGGGTATTCCTTGGCTTCGGATCTATATCGGTTTTCTTAGGCTCTGTTTTGCAACTGCTTAAAACTATTAAATAGCATAGTACGACAATGATTCTCATGGAGATGCGTATTTTTACACAAAAATAATTTAAAAATGATCCAAAGAAGGTTATTTATCTGCTTTTTGTTCGTGCTCGTGGCATGCAAAAAAGAAAGACCAACATCGGTAACGCTTAACGACGATGTTACTTTTCTGGCCAGCGATGCACTGAAAGGTAGGGAAACCGGTACAGAAAGTGAACTCATGGCCGCCAATTATATTCAAAAACGAATGCAGTCCATGGGATTGCAACCAAAGGGCATGGCAGGCACCTATTTTCAGACCTTTACCTTTAAGCCAAAAAAGGATCCGCATAGCGAGGTGCACTACGGTAATGGGGACAGCACTATAACCGGCACCAATGTAATCGGATTTATAGATCATAAGGCCGAAAACACCATTGTCATTGGGGCACATTACGACCATTTAGGTATGGGTGGCGAAGGTTCTTTGCATAGGGAAGGCCAAGCCATACACAATGGCGCCGATGACAATGCCAGTGGTGTCGCCGTATTATTGCAACTGGCAGAAAAATTAAAGCAAATTCCCGCAAGGCATAATTATCTTTTTTTGGCTTTTTCGGGCGAAGAAATGGGTTTATTGGGCAGCAATTATTTTGTAAAAAACCCTACGATCAACCTTTCTAAGGTAAATTGTATGTTGAATATGGATATGGTAGGCCGTTTGCGAGAAGACATAACCTTATCTATAAGTGGCACAGGTACCGCTACCCTGTGGGAACAGATAGTGCAAACCACAAATCCCGGATTTAAATTGGTCTTACAACAGTCCGGTGTTGGGCCTTCAGATCATACTTCCTTTTATTTGCAAGACATTCCGGTGCTTCACTTTTTTACCGGACAACATGAGGATTATCATAAACCTTCGGACGACAGTGAAAAATTGAATTATGAAGGCATGCAGTTACTAACAGACTACATAACCGCTATCCTAATGGAAGTAGACCAAGCGCCGAAACTCGCTTTCCGAAAAACTAAAAATGAAAGTGAAGAAGTTCCCCGTTTTAAAGTGGGTCTTGGTGTGGTACCCGATTATTTGTTTGATGGAAAAGGAATGCGTATTGATGGGGTAAGCGAAGACAAACCGGCCCAGAAAGCTGGGCTCCAAAAAGGAGACATCGTACTACAATTGGGAGACAGTATTGTAGTAAATATGATGAGCTATATGAGGGCGTTGTCCGCTTTTAAAGAAGGAGATAAAACCAAGGTCATCGTAGATAGAAACGGAAGTGCACTTGAGGTGGATATCGCTTTTTAAGCTCCTGCTAAAAGTGCTGCAGCAGCCCTATTGTAGTGTTTTGTCTTAGATTGCTTTTTAAGCTTGAACTTGATTCCTTCCCTTTTTTGTCTAAATTTGCACCCTTAAACGAAACAAGTTGCCTAACATAGGAAACATACAATTGCCTGAATTCCCCTTGCTTCTCGCTCCCATGGAAGATGTAAGCGACCCTCCTTTTCGTGCCCTTTGTAAAGAACATGGTGCCGATGTGGTGTATACCGAATTTATTTCCTCGGAGGGGCTTATTCGCGACGCTGCAAAAAGTGTCATAAAACTAGATATTTATGAAAAGGAACGCCCGGTAGGCATCCAAATTTTTGGAGCGGAAATGCAATCCATGTTGCAAGCTATATCGATTGTGGAAAAATCTAATCCGGATATTATCGATATTAATTTTGGCTGTCCCGTAAAAAAGGTAGTCTGTAAAAATGCCGGAGCGGGTATTTTAAAAGACATTCCACTAATGGTAAAGCTTACGGAAGCTATGGTAAAACATACCCATCTTCCGGTAACCGTAAAAACCCGTCTAGGATGGGATGCCGACTCCATTAAAATTGTAGAAGTTGCGGAGCGTTTGCAAGATGTAGGGATAAAAGCCATCTCAATTCATGGCAGAACCCGGGTACAAATGTACAAGGGGGAGGCCAATTGGGACCCAATTGCCGAGGTAAAGAACAATCCTAGAATGCACATTCCTGTCTTTGGCAACGGAGATGTAGATTCCCCGGAAATGGCCAAGAAAATGCGCGATGAATACGGCCTAGACGGCGCCATGATTGGTAGAGCCAGTATTGGATACCCTTGGTTTTTTAATGAGGTGAAGCACTATTTTAAAACCGGAACGCATTTGGCTCCTCCAAGTTTAGAAGAACGTGTGCATGCGGCACGTAGGCATTTAGAAATGGCTATTGCTTGGAAAGGCGAAAAACTGGGAGTTTTTGAAACCCGAAGACACTATACCAATTATTTTAAGGGCATTCCCAACTTTAAAGAATACCGAATGAAAATGGTTACCAGCGATGCCTCGGAAGATGTGTTTGATGCCTTTGATGCCGTTTTAGAAAATTTTGCCGATTTTCAGTTTGCTTAGAACATCGATTAGGTTTTTCATTCCATAGAGCACCAACAATAGATCGCTTTAAAATCGATGTTTTACAAAAAAGTGTTGCTAGGAAGTGATCAACTTTTTGGAAATCCTACTACTCGCAATCTTAGAGGCTATCACCCCCAACACCACAATAGTAGCCAAAACAATAAGTACGTTTATCAGTTGATATTCTACCGGATACGCCAATGAAGGCGTTATTTTAAGCCAACCAAACGCAATTTGCGACCAAATAAGCACAGAGGCCAATCCAACTCCAATAAGACCTCCGGCACTGGTGACTAAAATGCCTTGCACAAAGTAAATGCGACGCAATTCCGTAATCGTTGTGCCCAAATTGTACAACGTTTTAGAATTTTGCTGTTTGTCTAAAATCATCATAATAATGGCTCCCACTACATTAAATAATGCAATGATGAGCACCAAGGTAAAAATGAGATATGTAGCCAAATTTTCGGTATTAAGCATACGGTATAAGGTACTATTGAGCTCTCTTCGATTCTGCACCGAGACACGATCACCGAATAGTGTTTTTAATTGTTCTTGTATACTTTTTGAATTTCCCCCGTGAATAATTTTAAAATTTAGACCCGAAACCTGTGTGCTATCTTTTTCCAGCAAGGCCTGCACCAAACCCAAATCTGTAAACACATATTTTTTATCTAAATGCTCTTCTACGGCATAGATGCCACTAATAACCAATGGCAGCTCATTATAAGGCTTGGCATTGAGCCCTTGTTGAGAGAAACCACCTTTGCCGGGTTTTGGGGCCAAAATTACGAGCGGACTTTGATAATTATCGGTGGTAAGACCTAAGAGGTTGGCAATACCAATACCCACCACACCCTGCTGCTGCGCGATATACCATTCCCCAAAATATAAGGTACTATCCACCGCAGTAACTTTAGCATAAAGACTATCTACGCCTTTAATATAGGCCACATGACTTTTTTGACGATGTGTTAGATATACCCGCTCTTCTAATTCTTTAGAGAAATGAAGCACCCCTTCCATTTTATGCAGTTGTTCTTCTTGTTCCGGTGTTATCGAAAAAAATTTACCGCTCGCAGGAAGTGCTTTTAAATCGGGGTCGAAGGTATTGCTGAATGAAAGGCTAAATGTTTTAAGTCCAGCAAACCCCGAAAGCACAATAAAAAGGGCTGCGGAACCAATGACGATAACCAAAAAGGTAATAAAATTTATGATGTTAACGGCATTTTGGCTGCTCTTAGACCGAACATACCGCTTTGCTATGTAGAAGGGAAAATTCAAGCTAGGCTTTTTTTCTTTTTTCCAAAAGTTCCCTATTCTTTACGGGGTTTTCTTCTCCCTTCAGCGATTTTTCAATCTTTTCTATGTACTCCAAAGAATCATCAATATAAAATAAAAGTTCGGGAACACGTCGCAACTGGTATCGGGTGCGTTGCGATAGCTCGTGCCGTATTAAAGGTTGATTAGATTTTATTCCTTCCAGCAATGCGGCACTATCTTTAGCCGGAAAAACGCTTATATATACCTTGGCAATAGAAAGATCGGTGGTTACAGCAACTTTAGTTACCGATATAAGGGTGCCGCGCAATCCGCCATCGGTAGCGGCACGTTGAAGAATATCGGCAATGTCTTTCTGAATGATTCCGGCAATCTTTTTCTGTCGTTGCGTTTCCATAGTGCAAAAATACATACAATATTGCGTATTTTAGGTTTCAAACTAAAAATCCGCTTACTTTTAAGGCTTTTAAGCGCAAACTAAGGATTGTATGGAGAAAATAGAGCATATCGGAATTGCCGTAAAGGATTTGGAAGCGTCTAATACGGTTTATAAAAAATTATTGGGCGTGGCACCTTATAAGCGCGAAGAAGTACATTCGGAAAAGGTAATTACATCCTTTTTTAACGTTGAGGATAGCAAAATAGAATTACTCGAAGCCACAGATGCGGACAGTGCCATTGCCAAATTCATAGACAAAAGAGGTGAGGGTATTCATCACATTGCGTTTGCCGTGGCAGACATTCGCGCGGAAATGGAACGGCTTCAAAAAGAAGGCTTTACATTACTGAACACGATACCGGTAAAAGGAGCAGACAACAAATGGGTGGCATTTGTACATCCCAAAAGCGCTCACGGGGTGCTTATAGAAATCTGTCAGGAAATAGAAGTACCTAAAGAGGAATACCCTGAGGGTAACATCCCAATCTAGGCGGAATTTCCTATATTTAGAATATAAAAATATACGAATGAAAAAAATTATTACAACTGCAATAGCTTGCTTGGCTTTGATGGCTTTTAGCAAAACCACACTACAATCGCAAAAGGCAACTTCTACCGCCACTTTAATGCATACCTCACAGGTGATGGATACCTCAGGCGCCAAAAAATTCTGGGATACACTGAAACGCCATTGCGGCAAAGCCTATGAAGGAAATCTAAACAGTGGCGCTGTCGGAGATGATTTTAAGGGTAAACAATTGGTAATACACCTTCTTTCATGTAACGACGATGAAATCCTAATTCCGTTTAATGTGGGAGATAACCGTAGCAGAACGTGGATTTTAATATACAAAGATGGCCGAATTCAACTAAAACACGATCATCGCCATGAAGATGGCACATCAGACAAGGTAACGATGTACGGAGGCACTACCAGTAATAGTGGGCTGCCCGGATTGGCTGTGTTTCCCGCAGACGAGGAAACCGTAGGCGTTATCCCGGCTGCAGCAACCAACGTCTGGTGGATTACCGTAAATGATACGGCCTACACCTATAATTTAAGACGAATAGGTACCGACCGTTTATTTTCAGTTTCCTTTGATCTTACCAAGGAAATTGAAACGCCCAAAGCTTCTTGGGGTTGGGAAAATTATCCTAGCTCTAGGTAGCGCCCTCGGCAATTTTAGGTAGAAGTATATTCAACGTGTTACGGTTTTGTAAAGATGGATGAAAAATCGTAACTTTGTTAAAGTTCCCTAAATATAACATCTCTAAAGCGACTAAAATCTCTTCGTAAATTGAAGTGTTTTTTCGCTTTTTAGAATAAATTATTTAACGACAGTTTTTTCTGTTATTATTGATTTATGAAAGTATTGGGACAAATCGCGAAACGTATTATTTTCCATAATAAATGGGCTTATTGCTTCGCTGTAACCTGTTTGGCAAACTTCGTATTTGCCCAAAACCACACCACCTTTAGGCAATTATCTATCAATCAAGGGCTTTCCCAAAATAGTGTTATTTCTATTGCTCAAGATAGTACAGGCTATTTATGGATGGCTACCCAAGATGGCCTAAACAAGTACGACGGGCGTACTTTTAAGGTGTACGATTTTCAGTTTGAAGATATTACCAATTATGAATATAGCCATCTTGGCAAAGTGTATGTAGATCGGGTTGGTACAATTTGGATTATTCCAATTTCTAGAATTCCCCATTACTATGATCCTACATTGGATGTGTTCCTACCCCTATCTGCAATTAACGACGTAAGTGCCATATACCAAGACAGTCAGCACAATTTTTGGTTTGGCACCTACCATTCCGGTCTGTACCGCATGCGCAAAGAGGATTCCCATGCATCGCAACTGGCAACTTCAGAAAAGATCAATACCGTGTATAGCATTACGGAAGATGCCAAGGGCCGTATTTGGATTTCAGGAGAAGACAGCATCATGGAATACAACACCCAAACCGAAAAATTTGTACCCCATACACCAAAAACCGACATAAAAACCTTGTTTAGTGCTATAGCCATAGATGGCGCCAACCAGGTATGGGTAGGAAGCTATGGCAACGGTTTATGGAAAAAACAAAATGATGAGGATGGTTTTGAAAAAGTGATGCTTACAGAACAAAGTGGCAAACCCTTTCCGGAGGATTTGTATGTGTTGTCATTAGTAAAAGATAGCCAACAGAATTTATGGATTGGCACTTATGGCAGTGGCCTGTATAAGTTTGACCTGGAATATGGTACCTTAGAAAATTTTTCTGTAGCCAAGCACAATCCCCGTACCATTCATTATGACGATATACTCAGTATATATGAAGATTATACCGGAACGCTATGGTTTGGAACCGATGGCGCCGGAGTAAGTTATCATGATGCATTTTTAGACAAATTCAATTATTTTACTAATTATTTTACCCCGGAAAATGTAAATATTGATGTAGTACGAGCCATTACCATAGACCATAGTGAAAATATTTGGATTGGTACCAGTGGAAAGGGACTTAGTTGTTATGATGCGCAAACAAAATCATGGAAAACGTATTTCGCCGATGAAGGAGATTCCGGACTTAGTGACGATCGTATTATGAGCCTTTTTACCGATGCGTCCGGTGACATTTGGATAGGCACTCAGGATGGAGGTCTCAATATTTTATCCAAAGACCGCAAAATAACAAAGTACCTAAACCACCCCACCGCAGCCTTTCCCGGCGTAACCATTTGGCGCATCCATAAGGATCCTAACAATCAAATTTGGTTGGGAACCCGGAAAAGCGGAATCTTTCTTTTTGATAAGAAAAAGGGGGTAATGGCTGCCTTTTCGGCCAAACTAGGGAATTTCCCAAGCAATAATATACGAACCATTATCGATGGGGATAATGACACCCTTTGGATTGGTACCGATGATCATGGGGTATTTCGTTTTAATACAAAGACCTACGCCTATAAGCCACTGGAAATTTCGGAAGATGCACTGAAACGCCTGAGTCAATTTCAGGTGAAAGCACTCACATACGACCAAAACAAGGTGCTTTGGATTGGTACCGGAGGCGACGGTCTAAAGGCGTACAACACCCAAACAAAGGACTTCTATAGGTATACTACCGAAAACGGACTTGCAAACAACGTGATCTATGCGGTAATGCAAGACAATATGAACAATCTTTGGCTTAGCTCTAACAAAGGCATCATAAAATTTAGACCCAATGCAGATCTTTCCCCTAATCCGGAGGTTACCAACTATACCAACTATGATGGTTTATCCAATGAATTTAATACCGGCGCCTATTTTAAGGCCGTAAATGGCGATTTGTATTTTGGAGCCTTAGATGGTATTTATTGGTTTGATCCTTCTCAAATGAAAGAAAGCCATATCATTCCGAAAACCGTCATTACGAGTTTTGAGATTTTTAACGAGCCCCAACCTTTGCAAAACGGAAGGCTTCTAAACGCCAACCAAAACACCCTTACCTTTGGTTTTAGCAGCATGCAATTTTCTTTACCGGAGAAAAATAAATACCAATTCATCTTAGAAGGCTATGAGACCGACTGGCTGGAAGTCGATAATAGGGCTGTAGCACGCTATACCAATCTTCCTTTTGGAGACTATGTTTTTAAAGTAAAATCGAGCAATTACGACGGCACATGGAATGAAACGCCTGCAGTTTTTAGCTTTACTATTAAAAAACCTTGGTATTTAAGTGCCTCTGCCTTGGCGTTGTATGTGCTTTTGTTTGGATTGCTTGGATATGCCACGTATTTCTACTTTAAATCTCGCTGGAAAATGCAAACTGAGTTAAAAATAGAATCGGATCGCTCGGGCCGCTTAAAACAGCTCAACGATTACAAGACCAAGCTATACATCAATCTTTCGCATGAATTTAGAACACCTTTAACCCTTATTTCTGCTCCTGTTAAAAAATTACTCGGTCATAAAAACATACCGGAGGATGCTCGTGCAGATTTAAGCCTGGTAGCCCGGAATTCAGATCGACTTATGAGCTTGGTAGATCAGCTTTTAGAACTTTCAAAAGTGGAGTCGGGCTTTGTAAAGTTACGGGTAACATATGCCAATCTGGAGCTTTTTTTAAATGCACAACTGGCTTCGTTCATTCCGTTGGCCATAGAAAAAAAAATAACGCTTACCCCAATCCTTACCCAAATTCAGTATGGCTGGTATGACAGTGATGTGGTAGAAAAAATTCTAAGCAATCTGCTTGGCAATGCTATTAAGTACACCCCAAAACAGGGCACTATTCGTTTTGAGGCACAGCAACAACAAGATGTACTCGAAATTACTATTGAAAATGAGCTAAGCGAGATAAAAGAGCCGAATATTGATAAATTATTTGAACGTTTCTACCAGTCCGATACCCAAAATGAAGGTTTCGGGATTGGACTTTCTCTCATAAAAGAACTGGTAGCCCTGCACCGCGGTACTATATCGGCCTCCTATGTGAATGAAAACCGTATTCGGTTTCAGGTACGCCTACCCATAGCCAAGACTTGTTTTTTAGAAACGGAGTTAATCCCGCTACCTACAGAAATATCCCCTAGTGAAAAACTATCCGATTATGACACTAGAGTGAGCCTCGCAAACAAAGCTGCCAAAATGATCTTATTGGTAGAGGACAATCCGGAATTAAGAGCCTTTACGAAAACGCTTTTTGAGAACGATTATAAGGTGATTGAAGCAGAAAATGGAACAACAGGAATAAAAAAAGCCATTCAATATATTCCGGACCTCATTATTTCAGATATTATCATGCCCGAAACTGATGGCATTATATTGTGCCAAACCTTAAAGAACGACGAGCGCACATCGCACATACCCATCATATTGCTTACGGCCAAATCAGGTGAAGAAAGCGAACTCATAGGACTGCAAACCGGCGCAGACGATTATATCCTAAAGCCCTACAATCCCAATAAAATTAAACTTCGTGTTCAGAAATTAATAGAATCCAGAATTAATTTAAGAAACCGCTATCAACAAAATGCTATTTTAAAACCTCATGAAATTTTCATTACTTCCACCGACGAAAAATTCTTTACCAAACTGCAACAGGTTATAGCGGACAACTTGGCCAATCCTGACTTTAATGCGGCGGCCTTCAGTAAGGCTATTGGAATGAGCAGAATGCAGTTACATCGCAAGCTAATGGCACTTACGGGCCTCAGTGCCACTGCCTTTATTACAACGCAACGACTAAAATCAGCCATACCCCTACTACAAAAAAACACAATTACCGTGGCCGAAGTGGCCTATGCCTGCGGATTTAGTTCGCCATCGTACTTCATTAAATGCTTTAAAGAAACCTACGGAAAAACCCCATCGAAATTTATGATGCGTACTTCACTCTAGGCATTTTACTACTACTGTTACATAATTTGCATCATTTGTTACATCTGTTTCATTGCCTGGGTAACGCTGTTACAGCACAGCTATACATTGTTACATCTGTTATGCCCTTTGTTTTTCATTATAACCACATTTGTATGGACATAACAACAGAATTATCAAAAAGAAAAACAGTATAGAACCCTGCTAAATACAAACACATGAAAACAAAAATGATCATTGTAAGTGCCCTATTCTTTTCTATGGTATTCATGGAGACTTCTGAAGCCCAATTTCTTAAAAAACTAAAGAATAGAGTAGAACAAACGGTAGAGGAAACCGTAATCAACAAAACGGCCAATAAAGCCGCAGAAAAGGCAAGCCGATCTATGGATAAAGTTTTCGATGCCAATTTGGGAAGTGGCAAACAAGGAAAACGAGTAGTCCCTGAAAACATCCCGGGATCCTTTGATTTTGAATATCAGTACCGGCTCACCATGACTACCGATAAAGGCGCTATGGATCTCGATTATTTTTTAACTCCGGGGGCATCTTATTTGGGGTCAAAAATAAATGCCGGGATGGAAATGTTTATGGTCATGGACGGAGATGAGAACATTACCTATATGTTTATGGACTCTGGCGGTAACAAAATGGCCACCGCTACCCAAGTAGATCTCAGCGATATCGAAGAGGACGATGAATTTGACACAAGTGGTTTTACCATCACAGATCTACCCAACAAAACCTATTTAGGGTATGATTGTATAGGCAAACAAATGGAAAACGCCGATTATGTGTTTACCCTATATTTCACAAATGATGCTCTTATAAGTTTTAATGATGTATTCAAAACCGATTCAGATCGGGTTCCCCCGGCACTCAGAAGTCAACTAAAGGATTACGAAGGTGCTTTAATGATGTATATGGATATGAAGGACAAGAAAAATAAAGGCAAGAAAAACACCTCAGGCACTATGGAATGTACCTTGCTGGAACCCGTGAATTTCAGCTTCAATACCTCGGGATACACCTTTATGTGAAAAAACTTTTGCTAAAAAAAGGCGAATCATGCGATCCTTACTCAAATCCTTTTTGCTCCTATTGCTTTATATCTTGTTTGCCTTGGGTGCCAAAGAGAAAGCCATGGAAGCGGAAAGCAGTGTTGACCACCGTGGTGCGACATCCACTTTTACACACATCGTTTCAGGAAAAATTGAAAACGGCTGGGATACTAAAATGCGAAATACAGCAACACATCTAAGGGACACATTGATGCTCAATGTAAAAAAATAAAGGGCTGCGCCGTATATGTTACCATATACCAACCGCCTTGTTCTTAAATCACAAAATATAAACCATAACTTAAATTGATATCACTTATGAAAACTTCAACTTCTTTTAAACCGTTTGTACTCGCATTTCTTTTATCGTCCCTTTACGCCAATAGCCAGTTATATGTGGGAGGATCTATTAACAACTGGAACAAGGATGAGGCCCTTTTAGTTTCCCAAGATTTTATGACCGGGGAAATGGAGACATGGGGCAAAGTTGATGCTAATGGAGAAGCGCAACTGGAACTGGCATATGATTTTATGACCCTGTTACAGGAAAAGGCCGAAGAAGCAAAAAAAGATGCCCCTGAAGGGTGGAGTCTAAAATTTAAAACCGTGGCCGATACCTTTGGAAGTGATAGCAGTTCCTTTCCTGGAGAATTTACGTTTGAAAATGGGGATGCCGTGGTGGCAGGAGTGCCCGACTTAATCGTGGGCAACGAAGAAAAGAAAGAGAAATACGGCGTGCTATATTTGGCCAACAGCCCCGAAATGGCAAAATGGCTGTATAACTATCAAATGGGGAGTGGCACCCAGGGTTATTACATTCGCTACTATTTCGTAGAAAAGGATGCCACAGCAAAAGGACAAGTTAGCATTCCTACGGTTTCCCATAGTGGCGAAGAATATGACAATATCACAGAGGTAGACTTACAATTGGAGGAGGGATGGAACATGATTAAATATGAAATAGCCGAGGTTTTTACGTCATCGGACGGCACCGTTTACCCTTCCAAAACGGTACTTACACGTGAAAGATTTTTACCCGAAGGGCTACAATGGCTTGTGCTGGATGACAATTAATTTTTCCGCTCTTTTAGGGAAACGTCCAGCTTCGCAATAAAGCTTGTACCCTAAATGGACGGAAATGCAGAAGAACTAAATTTTACGTGATATCCCCTGAGCTTTTTAATACAAACTGGATTTTATCATCATACATTAATTCTAAGAGAAATACCCGCCATGGAAACACAAACACAAATGCAGAACACAACCGACAAAAATATGGCTATTATCGCCTACATTACCGTAGTAGGGCTCATCATTGCCTTTATATCAAATAAAGACAAAAAAGACGCTTTCACCAGCTTCCATATTAAGCAATCTCTAGGGCTGGCACTTACGGGACTGGCGTTGGGCATTATAAGCTTAATTCCCATTCTGGGATGGATTATATGGATTATTGGGGTTTTTGTAGTGCTCTATATGTGGGTTATGGGACTCATGAATGCCATTAACGGTAAAGAAAAAACAGTGCCTTTTCTTGGGGATAAGTATGGTGAATGGTTCAAAAACATGTAACGCCGAACCCTAAAGGAGAAAAAATTCAAACTTTATTCCCGTTAGGACACCTCAAAAATGGAAAGGATATAAACGAATCACAATCATTAACCCGTAACTCTTAACCACCATGAAAACAGTTCTTTTAATCGTTTTTCTATGCACCGGCACAGGGTTGCATGCACAAACCGAACAACTATTTAGAAATAACGATCCCAATTCGTTAACCCCAAAATTTATCGTAACAAGGACAAAAACAACAGTTTATGCAAAACCCAATGTAAAGTTTGTCTGGAACCAAGTGCCCCTTAATTATGACAATTCGGATGGACGATCTCGATATAAAATGACAGTCACCAAATCGGATAATGTAGCCAATCGCACGTTTGATATCCGGTATACCCATTATAGAATAACAGGAGCCACCACCGGGTACATAAAAACAACCATAAATTTTAAAGACAGTAGACCTACAAAAGTGTTTGAAGATCATTTTAAAAAGACGAATTAGACGCCTTAAAGGGTATATCTAA
Source organism: Aurantibrevibacter litoralis (assembly GCF_034651555.1). NCBI lineage: Bacteria > Pseudomonadati > Bacteroidota > Flavobacteriia > Flavobacteriales > Flavobacteriaceae > Aurantibrevibacter > Aurantibrevibacter litoralis. Next base: position 66,986 of record NZ_JAYEEQ010000019.1, read on the forward strand.
ACACTATAAACAGGTGTAAAAAGGAATCTGCCCAAATAACCTACACCTGTAATTCAACGAAACGACATTGGGCCGTAGTCTTTTTACAGATGCTTAAAATTATGCTGTCTCGCGGGGAGAATATAGGAACGCCAAGGCCATTGCCTTCGTGAAAAAAGTATCAACCCCAACCATTTTTACTAAAAACGCTAATACATACAAAACACTACTAATTTAATTGTATTCTTATGAAACGCTCTTTTGTAAAGCTATTTATTTTCCTTCTTATAACAATGATTTCTTGTAGAGAAACCGCCGAAAAACATACAAAATCCGTAGAAGAGAAAGTTGAGAAATTCGAAAAATCGGCCAAAAAGGAGGGCACTTGGCTTCAGGAGTTAATAGCCACAGAAGCCCATACTGAAGAAGTTCTCCTTTCAAAGTTGCCAAAACAATTGGCAGGAGTTCCATTTAGAAGTTCATCTTCGCCTGCGCCGCAAACAGTTGCCGGGGCTTACAGTTTGGATGCCAATCCCAGTCACGAAACTGAAAACATAAACCTTACCATTATAGACGGTGCTGGAAATTATGGCTTTGGCCACCTCAATGCCATTCATAAAATGATTTCTATGGAGATCAATAACCAAGAAGCAAACGGTTGGGCAAAAACTCAAGACCATAAAGGAAATAGAATTTTACTCAAAGAATCCTTGGACAAAGGCATCCAATTTTCTGAACTAGAGTACATCAAAGACAACCGCTATCACATCACCTTGAGCGGAAGGCGATACGATAGTAAAAAACTGCTTCAGGCAAAAGACGAGTTAGAGAAAGCAAAATTTTAACAATGAACACCTCAATAATTCATAAAATAAAATATCTCCTTGTTAGTACACTGCTGCTCATCTGTTTCAATGCTTGCAAGTCTGAATCCAAACAACCTAATGTTCCGGAGATCAACAATACCATAGAAAAAGCGCTTACAAAACCAAGCGCTCGAAAACCTGTTTCAGAAAAAATACCACTCAACAGGCAAGAGTTGGAAGATACCTTTCCTTTCAGAATAGGCGATTTAGACAGAGATTTTATAAACGTCTCAGAAGATATGGCCACTTCTGAAGGTGCTTTTGGAAACGGAAAAGTTCATTTAAAAATTGCCGATGCTGCCGGGCCTTTAGGTTCTTCAATCATCACAATGTTTGATGTCACCTATGATTTAGATGAAGACTTTCCGCCCACAACCCGGGTTGAAAAAAAATTGCGAAATGGCATAAAAACAGTCAATCGATATGAAACAAACAACCAAGATGCCAGCATCGAATTTATTTATATCGATAGATTTCATATGCTTCTCAGTGCCAAAAAAATGACCCCTGATGAACTATGGAATCTTTTTGAATTTGACAACTACATATCTTCACTACAAGTGCTGGATGACTTTGATAACAAAAACATCGATAGAAATCATTAATTATTAAATAACTCAATCAATGAAACCATCAACAGATAACGGCACCACAAGGCGAGAGTTTATTGAGCAAATGTCTTTACTAGGATTAGCATCTATGTTGCCGTTGTCTTTTTTTAGCTGCGGAAACGATGCTGCGGACATTGACTATCAAGGCTCCGGTCTGGCACCCTACAAAGTCTGGGAAGAAATGTTAATGGCTTTAGAAACCAGTCCGGACCATCTTGAAGGGAGAATGAAAAAATTAATTGCAGAAGGAGACCCAAAAGCAATGTTTCACTTTGTGCGCGATGAAATTTATTTGATGCCTACTTCTCAAAATTCTTTAAATAAAATGGGAGAGTTAATGAAATATGGCATCAAAGGAGTCCTACGATACGGCTTTGCCACTCCTAGAGAAAAAGCCGAACTTTTAAACAAAATGTACAACGATGCAGGAATTAACTCAAGAGTTATTTATGAAAGAACCAACATTCAAGTTGACGAAGTGCCTGCCTTTTTCTTTAGACCTATAGATAGAAGCTTTGCCCCAAAAATCAGCAAAAAAACATTCAAACGTTGGGAAGCTGAAATGAATTATAAACAATCAGAAAACAGCGCTGCTAAAAATGTTGATCAGGATATAGCACAAAGTATTGCCTTGGCTAATGAACTATGGGATGAATTGCCCAATAAAGATCAAATAAATCCTCATAAGTTCGATTTTCGTTGGGACAATTACAGCACGCCAACGGTAGAATTTACCTATCAAGAACAAACAATGTACGCCCACCTTTTTGACCCCAAAGTAAATTTTGGCGCATTGAAAAACGATAATGGAGGCAGTATAAAAGAAGCCGATGAGACAGTATTTGATGACCAAAAAATCAAAATTAGCTTAAACTTTACAGATGGAATTGATTTAAGGGAAGAAAAAGAACTCGTATCGGGCGAATGGTTGGCCTACGAGCTTGTAGGCAATCAAATTGTTGTTAATTTTTTACACGGTTTAAGTCTGCAAGAACAAACATATACCAATATAGGAAATTTAAGAGTTTTTACTCCTGCGCTATCGTTTCAATCCTTTGATATGAATGCAGAAGAAATGGATAAAAAATCATTTCTAGGCAATCCAATAACCTTAGAGGGTAGAACCATAGACCTTTCTGAAAATTCCGCTCAAATAGGCAACCACCCGTTGTTAATAAATGCAGACAAAGATCTGCAAAAAAGTGTAGAGAAAATTGAAATAAAAGCCGTTCCAAACACATACCCTTTGGTAAAACTGGAAGTAAAACCATTGAATAATCAGGGCGAATTTGTTGAAGGGCTTTCGGCAGCAGATTTTGCAATTAATGACAATGACAACCCCATTGCCGCACTAATGGAACGAAACGAACGAGCGCCAAGAATTCTCATTCTTTATGATGGTTCTTTGAGTATGCCGGATGAATATTACGGCGAAAATATGGACCTTTTTATTTCACAACTTGAAAATTCCATTAAAGAAAATTACAAAGGAGCCATCATTACAAAATGGCAAACACCTTCTGAATTATTTACCTGGCTATTAAAAGCATCACAAACCGATAACGACCTGATTATTTATGCCACCGATGGTGATAATAATGATGCATTTGATGATAGAAATATCAACTTTTATAAAAGCGGGCCACCGGCACTCGTGCTCAATGTGTATAATTCAGATCAAAAACACCGTACCGAGTCATTCACAAAAATGGCAGAAGCAACCAATGGAGCGGTTTTTAATGCAAAAGACCAATCTCTGGTTATTGAAAGTATTGTAGAGTTTATCGATTCTATTGAAATTCCCCCCTATGTTTTTACCTATTATGTAACCGACAAAGAAGCAGACCATACAGCAAAAATTAGTGTAGATGCGCAAAGAGTAGCAGCCTCCGCCAACTATGAATTTATCAGTTTTCCTGAAAACGGAATGGCACTTGGGCAAAACATAGCCGGTTTATACTTAAATATAAAAGTAGATAACAAAGAAATAAATCGAATATACGCCGGGTGGGATCCCATTATAAATAGTAATAGAACACCAACAATTACCGATTTTTTAGATGTAAAATGCCATTTATTGGGCAGTGCCATTCTTAGTTTTGAAGGTGAAGGGCCTACTTTTTCAAATGCACTTTCAGATGTGTTAAAGTACAGATTAAGCACAAGAGAATGGGGCGAAGCAGTTATGAATAATGAGATTAAAAAAGCAAGAGAAGCAATAGAAAAAGGGAGTTTTACCAGTACCGATGCTTTTTTACCCTTAATGGCACCCCTTAGCAACCAAGTAACAGCGCATTCATTCACTTTCTCTTCGGGATTAAGAGTAGGTATTATAAAAAATAAAATAGGCCTAGACGGCAGAACTACAGAAACAAATTTTGATTTTGTACCCACTTCAAATTATGTAACATTTTCAAAAAATGAAGAAGATAATTTTAAAATTAACCTCATCAAAACGGCACAACTAGCCATTAGAGAAAAAGAAATATTCCAACAAAGCACCTTTCATTTATTAAAAGGTAAAAATAAAGTTGAGAGAGCAACGGTTGTTAATGAAGAGTGGTTTGTAGAGTTGTATCAAAAAGGTGATGATGCCCTTTTTTGGCGAGAAACTATTTACAGACACGACGGCAGCTATAAAATAATTGATGCCGCTGCACAAACCAAAGCTTTTTGGCATATCAACTCCAAAACCGGAGAACTTTACGGCATATTGCCCAACGGAACCGGCGGCGGTACCAATAGCATAGAGCAACAACTTAAAGAACTCAATCGGGTTATAGATTTATATATGCTTTTATTTACAGGAATGGGAGTAGCCAGCACACCCATTGGCATTGTTGCAACTTACGGAAAAACCCTTGTAAAATTATATGCTATTGTCACAGAAGTGCTCATTATTATGGATCCTACGGGTATGGATGACAAAATAAGCGAAGCAATGAAAGAACTTGCCTGTAACATTCACAAAGAAATAATGTTTTTTTCATTAGGAAAAGTGGGAGAAGTTATGGGCGGATTCGACTTGTTAATTTCGTTGATGGGCGGCGATGGGTTGCCGGGAACAGGTTGTAGTTAAAAGGAATGAATAAATGCTAGAAATATAAAATAAATAGTAACAAATGAAAACAAACACATTATGCAAACAACGGACATAGTATACCACTTTGGCCGGGATAAAGTGAGCATAGCTCGCCGGATGAAAGTGAACCACCTA
>NZ_JAYEEQ010000001.1:0-283254 GCF_034651555.1 Aurantibrevibacter litoralis
GTTTTAAGGGTGGCTCATTTTTGCCCGGCCTAGGTGGTTCACTTTCATCCGGCGAGCTATGCTCACTTTATCCCGGCCAAAGTGGTATACTATGTCCGTTGTTTGCAATTATATGTTGAAATCTCTAAAAAAATGACAATGAAGAATTTTTTAAAACTCAAACGGCTTAACTATTTGTAAAAAATGTGCATAGGCAAGAGGTCACCGGTTCGAATCCGGTATTCTCCACCAGTAAATATAAGGCTTCAAGAGTTTTTAACTTTTGAGGCTTTTTTTATTTGTTTGTAATTTGCACGCAAATCAACGTATGGGATCAAGAACAATAAATGGATGAATCTCAAAAGTTGTGTTTCTGTTACTAAATTTTTTAGGGCGTTTAGTTATAATTTATGGCTACAAAATACTCTTTCATAATGTTTTTTAAGGTATTTGATTTATTGTTTTGTTAATAAGCATGTTTCATAATTAAAAAGTTAGTAAATTTACATCAACATGCTTACCCCGCTTCCCGTTAGAACAGCGCGCTCAGGGTAAGCTTTTTATTTTTACCAAATGCCTAAAGTTCCTTATGACAAGCCTGCATTAACTTATGCGGAGCAAATTCTGCAGCTACAAGAAAGAGGACTCGAAATAAAGAATATACTTAGGGCTACCCACTTATTGGAAAGTATCAGTTATTATCGCCTAAGTGGTTATTGGTATCCAATGCTAGCAGATAAAAATAATCATCAACTCAAAGCAAACTCTACTTTTCAATCTGCGTTTCACCTTTATTCTTTTGATCGGGAATTAAGAGTTTTGATTTGAAGGGAACTTGAAAAAATTGAGGTTTCGATTCGGGCAAAGATGATTTATTTGCTATCCCATGAATATGGTGCTTTTTGGTATCAAGACGCTAATCTGTTCAAAAACCATATTAATCATAGTAAAAGTCTTTGAAGTTTAGAGCACGAATACTATCGAAGTGATGAAGAATTCATAGAGGCTTTTAAAAAAAAATATTCTAATCCATTACCCCCAAGTTGGATAATGTTAGAGATTACTTCTTTTGGAACATTATCTTTCTTGTACAGTAATTTGAAGCCGGGAAAGGTAAAAAGAGAAATAGCTAGCCACTTTGGATTAAATGATAAGACCTTCTCATCGTGGATACATAGCATCGTTTACTTAAGAAATGTGTGCGCGCATCATAGTCGGCTATGGAATAGGGTTATGAGTATACAACCTGTTAGACCTAGAAATATTTATAAAACTTGGTTAAAAAACGACGGAGTATCAAATAACCGTACTTCCTACACACTTACAATCATTTTATTTCTAATGCAGACTATTAATCCAGAACACACAATAGTCGTTAGGTTAAAAGCTTTACTGGAGAAATACCCCAATGTAGACGTGTTTGCAATGGGATTTCCTAAAAACTGGGAAACAGAAACTCTTTGGTCAACTGTTGATACTAAAAAGTAAGAAGTTATTATCACAGATCGTATGTAATTACTATTGGCAGCAAATCGTCTAGTCAAGTTGAATCTTTAATATACAGATAATAGCGTTTGTACTACTCTAAAAATTTCAAAAGGATAAGGAATTTTGTTGATACGATGACGGAATATGTTGAGGTCAATGTTTAAGGTAGCTGAAAATATCCTCAAAAAAATAATGACGACAGAAAAGCCTTTAAACTGTGTGTACAAAATAGAAAAAGTTATAATAACACTCTTGCGGTACATTCTTTTGTTGCTCGACAAGAACGGATAGAATTGGTTGTAGTTTATTTGTAGTGGTTGTTTTTATGACGTATTTCGTAGGTCATTTACCAATAATCGCTTTATTTTAACCTATAAGTTTTTTGTAATGAGCAACAACCTGAGCTACTGGGAGTATAAAACGTGGCTTTCCAACATAGACTACACTATTGTGGGCAGTGGTATCGTGGGGCTAAGTTGTGCGTTGGGGCTGCGCAAGCGTTTTCCAAAAGCTAAAATTTTGGTCTTAGAAAGAGGTATTTTGCCCCAAGGTGCAAGCACAAAGAATGCAGGGTTTGCCTGTTTTGGAAGCATTTCCGAAATCTTAGCCGATATTAAAACAAGTTCGGAATGGGACGTACAACAATTAGTGCACCGGCGATGGCGAGGCATACAACTACTTCGAACCATGCTAGGCGATGACAACCTTAATTTTTTAAACTACGGCGGGCATGAAGTATTTCTTAAGACGCAAGAATCCGTGTTTCATCATTGCCTAGATAACCTGAACGAAATTAATCAACTTCTAGAACCTGTTTTTAAGGCATTACCCTTTAGCGTACAACCCAATCGCTTTAATTTTGCCAAGATTCAACCACAGTATATTACCCACGCCTTCGAATCCCAAATAGATACCGGAAAGATGATGTCTTCATTGGTGCACTTGGCTCACAAACAAAATATTATACTTTTCAACGGTATCACGGTAAAGGAATTTGTAGACCATAATACCCATGTTGAAGTGCGTACAGATCATTTTGAGATGATCACTAAAAAATTGTGTATTGCCACCAACGGCTTTGCTTCTCAATTGCTTCATGAAGATGTGGTGCCGGCAAGAGCGCAAGTGCTCATTACAAAACCAATCGCTAAATTACCTATTAAAGGCACTTTTCATTTGGATGAGGGCTATTATTATTTTCGTAATGTAGGGAACCGACTGTTATTTGGCGGTGGTAGAAATCTTGATTTTGAGGGTGAAAAAACGATGAATTTTGGACAAACTAAGCGCATACAGCAACGTTTGGAATTTCTCCTCAGCGATGTTATTTTACCGGATACTCCTTTCGAAATAGACCAACGGTGGAGCGGCATTATGGGAACGGGACGGGAAAAACGGCCTATAGTTAAACAATTTACCAATCATGTCTATTGTGGGGTTAGACTGGGCGGTATGGGCATTGCTTTGGGTAGTCTTGTGGGAAAGGAAATGGCAGAATTACTATAGAACCACTTTACATAGAAACTATAAATGCGCGCAACTACAAAAGAACAATTGTATCATTTTTGTCTTAAATTTATAGAGGGACGAATTTCTCGTATACAAGAGCGCATACACGACCTTCGGGAGTCTTTAGATTCGGAGACCAAAAGTAGTACCGGTGACAAACACGAAACAGGGAGGGCTATGTTGCAATTAGAATTGGAAAAATCCGGGAATCAGTTAGCCGAAGCACACCTCATGAAAACTGCCTTGGATAGGGTAGAGGTAAAGCAGACCTCCAAACAAGTTTGCGTTGGAAGTTTGGTAATAACCACAGCGGCCAATTATTTTTTAGCCATTTCAGCAGGAGAATGCACCGTAGGAGCACTTAAGATATGTTGTATTTCACCCAATACGCCTATTGGACATTTATTATTGGGTAAAGCTGTGGGTGAAACGGTCTGTTTCAGAGATGCCAAAATTGTCATCATGGAAATTATTTAAGGCTACAATTTTTCTATCATTTCTTCCAGTTGTTCCCGACTAATGGGTTTTATAATAAAATCGGTTACTTCGCTTATCGCTCTAGATTTAACAATGTCTTCCGGAGAAATGGAGGAGGAACAAATGTAAATAGTGATCTTTTTGCCAATTTTGGGATTCAATACGGCATATTCTTCCAGAAATTGCCACCCATCCATTATAGGCATACTCAGATCTAACAATATGATTTCTGGTAAGGTCTCCGGTTTCGTTTTGTTTTCTTTTAAAAAGGTAATGGCGTCTAAACCGTTGCTAAATACCTTAATAAGTTCTACGTTACTGATTTTGTTGATCGTTTTTTTGGTTAAATAAATAAAGGTATCATCATCATCAATAATCGAGAGTTTTTTTGCGACATTCATTGCAATGGGTTTTTAAATTCAACATAAAAAGTGCTGCCCTTATCGGGATAACTTTCTGCCCATATTTTTCCGTCTATGGCCTCTACCTGTGCTTTGGTCATAAATAATCCAAAGCCTTTGGCATCGGGATGGGCATGAAAGGTTTTCCTGATTTTAAATAGATTATTTTGATGCAAGGTCAAATCGATACCCAGCCCGTTATCGTGCACCGCTAAACGAACACCCTTTTCAATTTTTTCTGTTTTTATACGGATCGTAGGATTTCGATGTGGCGACCTGTATTTTAAGGCATTGCTTAGCAGATTATTGCAAATGCTTTCCATGTATTTTTGGGGGCAATATAGTGTGGGAGCGGCTTCTATTTCTAGTATAACCTCGGCATCATATTCGTTAATTTGAGTTTCAAACCCTAACAAAACTTTACGTAAAGTGCTGTTTATATCAATTTTGTCTAAAGCAAGGTCTTTGTCTTGCTGCACTTGCAAAGACTCCACCAATTCGTTAAATACATCCATTAAATGCGTTGTAACAGGCTTAATTTTGGTTAAAAGTTCTTGTTGTTCTTCCGGGTCGGTACTCTCCTCTAAAAAATCGACCAGCATGGTGATATTAATTAGGGGAGCTCTTAAATTATGAGATACAATATTACAGAAATCTATGAGTTGCTTGTTTTTATGTGCTAGCGCTTCCGCATTGGCCAGCAAGCGTTCCTCAGCGTTTTTTTTCTCGGTGATATCTTGCTGTATGCTCATATACTGCCAAGGTTGGCCATTTTCATCCAGAAAAGGTACTATGGTAGTTTGAACCCAATAATAAGCCCCGTCTTGGGCTTTATTCTTAAACTCTCCCCGCCAAATAGTACCCGAACCAATGGTTTCCCATAGGGTTTTTATAAATGTTTTTGAATGATGCCCGGAGTTAAGCAAACTTAGCTGCTGCCCCACTAAAGCGTCTCGTTGGTATTTGGAAACGGCACAAAAATTGGTGTTCACAAAAAGCAAAGTACCCTCGGCATCTGTAATAGCGACGATGGCAGCAGCGTCTAAGGCGTATTTAAAATCCGAAACCTTTTTATGGCTTTTTAATAAGGCTTCGTTGGCTTCCTTTAACGGGGAAATATTGGTTCTAATGGCTAAATATTGATACGGAATACCTTCTTCATTTAGAAAGGGCACAATAGTCATTTCTACCCAATATTCACTGCCGTCTTTAGCTTTGTTCTTTAATTGTCCTTTCCAAACCTTTCCGGCCTTAATCGTTGCCCATAGTTCTTTAAAGTAATCTTTTGGATGGTGTCCTGAGTTTATGATGCAGTGGTCTTGCCCAATTAACTCTTCTTTGGTGTATTTTGAGATTTTACAAAAATTATCATTGGCATAGGTAATAATCCCATTGGCGTCTGTAACGGCTACAATGGCAATTTGGTCTAAGGCATATTTGTAATCTTCCAGTTCTTTCATAACCCGTTATTGAGATTTTATTGGGTAAACAAATCGTATCTGAGTAGCCGCACTGTTCCGTACCTTAAAGGGAGACGATTACCACAGTATAACATGCAAAATAAGAATACGCAGCTATTGCAAACGGGGGATATGCAAGATATAAATTATGAGGGATATTCGTATCATTTTATGCGAAAATTAGCCAAACGACAAAGGTCTTTCCTATTTTGGTTCAAAATTTTCGTATTTCTGAGAATATGGAAATCAAAGAAGCCAAAATTGGGAAGCATGCTGCCTCATTTTAAGAAGAATTCTTAGCGAATGGAACGCCTGTATAGCCTTAGTCTGCTTGCCATTTACGGCGATTTACTTTTTTTAATGCCGATTTTTTCTTCGCCGTTAAACGTTTTTCAATGGCCGATTTGCCGGGTTTGGTACGAATTCTTCGCTTAGGCACCAATAATCCCTTCTCTAACATGCTAAAAAATTTGGAAACCACGAGTTCTTTGTTTCGGTGCTGGCTGCGACTTTCATCGCATTGCAGTAAAAGGAGGTGGTCTTTGGTAAGTTTACCGGATAATTTTTGAAGCAGCCTCTCCTTTTCATTTGGGGTAAGTCCTTGAGAACGGCCTACATCAAAGGAAAGCTCTACCTTACTCGACACTTTGTTAACATGCTGACCTCCTGCGCCACCACTTCTAACGGCTTTAAAAACCAACTCTTCGGCAATGAGTTTTGTATTCATTTCATTTGTATTACGAATGGTGGTACCTACTACAGTTTTATCCGATTACGGAAGATCCTTTAAGCGTACATTAACGGTTTCTAGAGCCACATTTAAAAAAACAGGTTGCGCCGTTTGGAGCTTGTATTTGGAATTAAAAAAAATCGGTTGCTCATTCTCCATAACGCCCTCAGTTAAATAATAAGCACCTTTATAAAACGTATTTTTTACAATGACTTTAATTCCCGATTTATCGGAAAGTAGAAACTCGTTGGGGTAGACCAAGATCGATTTGTTGATTTCCGAATACGATTTTAAAAGCGTCATGGGAACAAGGGTAACCTCCCCAAATAATGAAGCTATGTAGGCTGTTTTTGGATGTGAATAAAGTTCTATCGGAGTGGCTTTTGCACACATTTTTTGGTCTTTGAGCACCAAAATTTCATCCGCAAAGGAAAGTACATCGTCCATGTCATGCGTGGCTACGATACAGCTTATATTCGCCTTTTTAAGATGTGAAAACAGATTTCGGCGCAGACTATTTTTTCTAAAATTATCGATATGGCTAAAGGGTTCATCCAGCAATAAAAGTTCGGGCTCTTGAGCCAATACCTGCGCCAAAGCCACTCGTTGCTGTTGACCGCCGCTTAAATTTTTTACTTTGACACTTGCATAGTCCGACATTTCAACCATGTGTAGCAATTCCGATATCCGAGCTTGTCGCACCTTGGGTTCAAAAACCGATAGGTATTGCCCCACGTTTTCTTCGACTGAGATAAAGGGCATCAAATCAAAATCCTGTGATAAAAATTTCATATAAGATTCGCCCGGCACCAAATTAAAGTTGGGACCTAACACAGGAGCGTCCTTCCAAAAAATTGTGCCTTCTTCCAATTGAAGCAAGCCGTAAATGAGTTTTAAAAGGGTGCTTTTGCCACCTCCACTTTCACCCATAACAGCGAGAAATTTGCCTTTTGGTAGTGTAAAATCGATGTTTTTTAACACATTAACGTTGTCATAGGCAAACGTAAGCTTTTCAACTTTTAACATGGATTTCTTGGCATTAGAGTACAAAGGTAATAGGTTAAGGGGAAACAAAAAATCGGCTTTTCAATCTAAAGATTCCCCGGCCCTTGGGTCGGGGTTTCCTATTTATCGCTCCTTTGGAGAGGTCGGAACTGTCTTTTTGCAGTTCCGGGTGAGGTGAAATACAAAATTTCCGTTTTTGGCCCAAAGGTCAAAATGAAACTGGCGAAATACCCCTATGGCTTGCCTCGGGGATAGTCAGTTTCAAGTAATTTTTTATTCTACACACGCTTCTTCCGTTGGGTTAGGTTTTCTGCGTTTCCTCTTCTTCCTACCCGTACAGTGAGTGTGGTACCATAACAATTTTGTTTTTGGCTTAAAGGCGAAAATGAGCCGTTTTTGAGCTCATCCAAATAAATCCTACGAAAATACGCCTATGTCTTGCCCGCCTAATTCTGGTTCTATGAATCTCGGGTTTCAAGAACTTTTTTAGCACCTGCTGCGTTTCGCTTTTTAGCAGCTTTTATTGTTGTTTTATGCCGGGCACCACCGTTGATGGCGTATCGGATGCCCTAGGACACATTAAAAACAATGTATTCAGGTAGTTTATATACATATTAGTATGATTTAGCAAATCGTTTTTAGTTTGTACGTAGGCATACCCTAAGTGTCTGTAGCAAACAAGAGATAGCCATTTCTTCTTGGTCTTGGCATCCTTTGTACTAGGACAGCCCTCGCATGGAAAGCATGGTGGTACTCCACACAATGATCGCAGACAGAAATGCACCAATGACATTGGCTAAAAACGCCTTAGGCCGTTCTATTTTTAAAATATAGGTGGCAATGGTGCCGGCATAAACGCCGGTGCCCGGCACAGGCAACATAACAAAAAAGATGAGGCCCCAAAAGCCGTATTTCTGAATTTTTGCTCCGGATCCTAATTTTGCTCTTCGCGCAATGTAGATGGCTGCTTTCTTATAATAATGCCATTTTAAGAGGAAGTGGTTGCCCTTATTTAGGAACAATAACATTATAGGAAAAACTAAGGCATTGGCTAAAAAGCAAGCAATAAACACAGTATACACATTAACCCCTCTGAGTAAACCATACGGAATACCTACCTTGGCTTCCCCAAAAGGGGATAAACTCCAGAGAATGGCGACTATTAAATCCATAATCAAAACGTGCTTGTTTTAGGACTTACAAAAATAGTCCAGAAATTCAATATTTAGTGCACAGCAATCATAATAAATGATTAAAGTTTTGTGAATTTTGTTTTTAACTTGAGTTCCATTCATCCCCAACGGGTCAGTGTATAGTAGTCCTGAAAACACAAGAGCGTACTAGGCCTCCCAAGGAGGTAAAAGAAGCGGCATTTTGGATTCTAAAAACCGACTTTCCCTGCGCTTTTCTGCCCGTTTGGAGTGAAAAAAGAAGGCGAACATCATTTTTTCTAAGCATACGTTTCGGCGGTACTAGGTGTTTCCAAAATAGTTTGTTTTATGGTGTCGTACATGTAACAAATGATCACCATCTGCGTTCTAATGGTGTATTAGCACATCAATCAAATCAGAACACTATGGTACAACACTTTTTTATCCTCTGCTCAGGGGCAGATACGACGATTCTAAAAAGCTGTTCTTTGGGAGAGCAAAACAAGTATGCCGGTATTGGGGCTACGGTTTTCTTTACGGCTGTTATGGCTTGTATTGCTGCGTCTTACGCCCTATACACGGTATTTGATAATGCCTATACTGCCATTTTCTTTGGTCTTGTTTGGGGCTTGTTAATCTTTAATCTGGATCGATTTATTGTTTCTACCATTAAAAAAAGAAATAGTTTTAAAAGCGAGCTTCTACAGGCTGTTCCCCGAATTGTCTTAGCGGTGATTATTGCAGTAGTAATATCCAAACCTTTGGAAATGAAAATTTTTGAAAAGGAAATTAATCAGGTGTTGCTCGAAAAGAAGAACGAGCTCACCTTAGCCAATAAAGATCAGATTGCCCTGCAGTACCATCCTGCGTTAAACGATTTAAACCAGAATATTGAGGCGCTAAAAGCCGAAGTAACCGCAAAAGAAATTGAAACCAATGCCTTGTACGATACGTTTATTGCTGAAGCGGAAGGCACATCAGGAACAAAACGTTTGGGAAAAGGGCCTGTATACAAAGAAAAGCGCGAAAAACACGATGCTGCTTTGGCAGAATTACAGCAACTAAAAGCAACCAACACCCAAAAAATAACGGATTTGGAAGGGCAAATTTCTACCTTAAATACGGAACATACAGAAGCGATAAAAAATTCCCAACCTATAATTGATGGCTTCGATGGACTTATGGCTCGGATCGATGCCTTAAACAAATTGCCCTGGTGGCCTTCTTTCTTTATTTTTCTGTTGTTTCTGGCCATAGAAACTTCGCCTATCATTTCGAAATTGCTATCTCCAAAGGGAAGTTATGATTATAAACTGGAAGAAGAAGAAACCGTGGTGGCTACATGGGTAGCCCAAGAAATACAGCAACGAGAACAACTTTTTGCGGCTGATTCCGCCCTGAATTCTAAAATATACGGGGAAATTGCCGAGGAAGAAGCGGTATATGCCTATAAGAAAAAGAAAGCCGAAGAGTTGCTGCGGTTACAAGCAGATGCGTTTCACGATTTACAAATAAAGAGGTTATAGTTTTTTGATATAGATGGCAGTATACACTATCCAAAAAAGGATACTTCCTTCTATAATTCGTTGTTGAAGTCCAACGTAAGTTCCGAAGGGATTTTGGGCTAGCACAAGCATCAAACAAAAAGCGGTCATCCCACAAAAAAGGGAAACTTTGTAGAGTCGAGTTCCATGAGTCCATTTTGTCGCTTTAATTCCGATAGCTACCATACAGGGGGGAACAATCAGATAGGTCAATGCTCCCATAGCATTGTGGATCATCTGTGATATACTCGGATTGATAAGTTCCGGGTTACATCCTGCATCACATGGAAATAGACTTACCACTACAGTAGCTAATCCATAAAAAATACCGATTCCGTAAAAACTCCATTTCATTAAGGGCGATCGGGGTAACACCGTGGGGGATAAAAAAGCAAAGAGCGCTATGCATATTCCGGCGGGAATGTATAATCCATATCGCAATTGTGGCCCATAAGGCGTTCCGGTAGCGTAACTTTCACTAATATAGTGCTGAACATGACTATTAGATTCAAATTGGAGTCCGCCCAAAATTACTGCCGTAACAAAGAGCAATACCCCAAGAATCCCTGAATAAAAAATACGTTGTTTCATAGGTTAAAGTTTCATCTAAAGATTCCCCAATCCTTTGGTCGGGGTTTCCGCTTTACCGCTCCGCTTGCGCAAAGCTTGTTGAGGTATGGAGAAGTCGGAACTGCAAAATGGCAGTTCCGGGTGAGGTAAAATTCCATCCCTAATATGGGGTGGAATTTCCCCACATACGCATCCAAAGCGCTGCCAATAATTTCTTGGCATCGGGTCGTAATTTTGGTTTTTCAATCACTTCAATCTCGTCCTTTACTTTTAGCAGTTCATAGGAAAAAGCGAATCGGGTTTCACTAGGATCCAAACTCAACAATCCAAAACGCAAATCATTAAAAAACAAGCTATTTTCCTGTTGTGTAATCGTGTGCCAGCCTTCTGTAATGTTGATAAGGCGCTTAATCTTATCTTTTGTAACCAAATCCCCCAACAACTCATGATTTTTTGGATAGGATGTAAACGCAATTTCGTCGGAATCAAAAAAGGAATAATTCCCTAACAAATAGGTATCCCCTGTATCTATGTTTGCAGTCCATAAAATAGTATTAAAGGGGGTAGGCCGAACTGAAATTTGTTCGTAAGCAATCTGCTGGGCCTTCAAACTATGGACGAAAGTTTTATAAGCCAGTCCCTTTAAAAGGATGGTAAGAACCAGATAACCACTACTTATGGCTAATCCTAAGGTATTGTATTTCCTTCTTTTGGATGAAGTTCGTTTTTCGCACATGGCTAAAATAAGAAAGAGTAAAAACGGAAGCGTATACAGTGGATCAATTACAAAAATAGTTTGAAAAGCCAGTCGCATTTCAAAGGGCCAAAACAGTTGCGTTCCCCAGGTGGTAAAAGCGTCCAAAATGGGATGGGTAAATAGGCCTAAAAACATAAGAAGCGTCCAATCCTTCCACCCTGCATCGGCTTTCTTTTCGACCTTGTTAATGAGCCATCCAAATACCGGCGCAAAAAGCAAGGAAAAGAAGAGCGAGTGACTAAATCCTCTGTGCCATACTATTGCGGTAACCGTGTCGGTAAAATGTCCGCTTAATACATCCAAATCTGGGATTGTACCCGCAATGGCTCCATAAAGCATGGCTTTATTCCCCACCTTTTTGCCCAAAACGGCCTCTCCAACCGCAGCACCAAGTATAATTTGCGTTAGTGAATCCATGCGTTCATGTGTATGTTGTGTGTGCTATAAAAGACATCTTGTGTTGCCGTTTCAAAGTAACAATTAAAAGTCTTTAGTGTATCATTTTACCTATGCTTTTTAATCCACAATCCCCATTTTTTTCAACAGAAAAGAGGCGTTCATATTTTGGCAAATGCCTTTTTTAAAGGTATAATCAAAATGCAATTCGTTGTTTACAATTTCCGCATCAAAATAGTAATTCTGCAATTGCTTCATTTCTTCGGCCGCCTCGCAAAGACTTAAATCGTGGGTGGCAATAATGCCGGTAGCTTTGGCACCGACCAGCTTTTCTAAAAATTTACGCGAACCTATGGCCTTATCGCTGCTGTTGGTGCCTTTTAAAATCTCGTCTAATACAATAAAATAGGTGTCGCTTTCTAAGGCATCTACAATAAATCGCAACCGCTTCAACTCAGAAAAAAAGTAAGACTCTTCATCGGTAAGCGAATCGGTGGTGCGCATGCTGGTAATTAGTTTCATTGGACAATAATCCATCTTTGCGGCACAAACGGGAAGTCCCACATTAGCCATCATAATCTGTAGGGATACGGTGCGCAAAAAGGTACTTTTTCCCGCCATATTGGCTCCTGTGACGATGAAAAATTGGGTTTTCTCAATATGAATATTATTTAACACCCTTTTGTTCGGAGCCAATAGGGGATGTCCAACTTTCGTTGCGGTTAACAGCACTGAACCGTCAGTTATGGTAGGAAAAGTATAATCGGGGTGATTAAAAGCAAAGTTCCCCAGACTGTTATAGGCATCGAAAGTAGCCACGGTA
Source organism: Aurantibrevibacter litoralis (assembly GCF_034651555.1). Taxonomy (NCBI): domain Bacteria; kingdom Pseudomonadati; phylum Bacteroidota; class Flavobacteriia; order Flavobacteriales; family Flavobacteriaceae; genus Aurantibrevibacter; species Aurantibrevibacter litoralis. The sequence goes on from NZ_JAYEEQ010000001.1 coordinate 12,291, forward strand.
TCAAACCATTTCGCTACGTCTATGCCATGTTCCCCAATCCATTTTTCAATACGATACGCCTTGTGCAGACCTTGTAGAAAAAAACCATTGGCAAAAATAAGGTACAGAAGATTGTTGTTGTGATCTAAGGTATGTAATATGTCTGAAAAGGTTTTTAGCAAGTCGGAAGTCTTCTTTTCTGCATAAACTAAATTTTGTTGTTGTTCTTTTAATAATGACGATTGAAATTCGATGCCTTCCAACTGCACGATTAACTGCTGGTATTGTCTAAATGTACTTTGAGCGTTCTCTGCGAAAGCTGCCAGTTTCCGAATTTTTCCGAAGAAAAAAAAGGAAAAACACAGGCCTATAGACAACCAAATAAGAAGTGCTGAAAAGGGCAAAAGGGAGAAGAAGGTCGCTATTAAAATTGCTATGGAGCCTACTGAAAAAAGAGGCGTAAAGTATTTTATACGCTGGGAAACAAAGGGTTGATATTTTTCTAACCACGTCGCAATAGTTCTGGTGTCTGTAGAGGTCTTAATAAGCGCGGCCACCCCAGAAAACTCCTGACGCCATTCGGGAAGTTCGCTAAGTTCCCGAATGGCTTTCTGCTTCACTACTATGTGCTGTATTGCATTTTCCGTAAACACCGCTGCCAGCGCAGCACTTCCTTCTCGTAACGCAGTTCTGTTAGCATACTGATAAAAAGAACCCCGACCAAACAAGTCGATATCCTGACTAAAATAATGGGCCGGATTTTTAAATTCATTTCCTTCGGGTAAATGATGAAAATTGCGGTTTTGTACCTCAAGTTCGGTAGTATTAATGCTGATAAGTGCCTTGGTTTTATCATGAAGATATTGCAACCGAGTATGTCTGGAAACCAGAAACAGAAACAGGGCAACGCCTACTGCACTTATCCCTAAAACCAATTGTGTATTTCCAAAGGTCCAATACACCAAAAAAACAATCAGAAGAAATATAGTTAGCCTTAACATGCCTGAAACATACAGTTGCTTTTTAACCTTGGCCAGTTGGGCACGGTGGGTATGTAACTGCCTTTTGTAAAAGGAAATAGGATCTTTCATTGGGTGTTGTATGCTACCGGATTGCTAAAAAGCATAAAGATATCAATACTACCTAGTTTATTATCAATAAACTTTGATTCTTATAACACTATTGCTTATTAATCCAAGAAACATTACTTTTGTATAAGTTTTCAAATAGCACTATATTTAGTAATTAGTTTGTTATGAAAACATACTTTTCATGGTAGGTAAATCGGAAAATAATTTAAATTTATTAGACTTTGGTATTGTAGGCGAACAATTATCTATAAGTGAACTACTGCATTCTTCATATGTAAGAGGTCGGGAAGATTTTCAAAAGGAAGTTGAAGTTGATTTTAAAAAAAATATCCAATCCGCGGCTCATTCTTCTTCATTATTAAAATCAAAATTATCGGAAATTGGAGTTGATGTAAAGGATATGTATTTAAAGATTGTCAATTTCAATACATTCAAATGCCTCGTAATTCTCAACAAAGAAGATTATTACTCCGAAAACAAAAGATGGACATCTTATAAAATTTCTGAACAGATCAATAACACGAATAGCAGAATTGATTTGACTTTTTCCTTTATGTCAAGCTCTGAACAGCTTATGGTTGACAACATTACTTCAGATGGTTTCATTTTTAAGTATGGCACAGAAAAAGTATAATGCATTCGAACACGCTTCCCATAATTTAAGAGCCCATAATTTCGTTAAACAATCCGGAGAATTTCCCGATTGGGAAATTACTACTGCGTTTTATAGCTGTCTTAAGTTCTTTGAAGGAAGCCTATTTCCTGAGACCTATTTACACCCGGGAAAAGAAGACACTGGTGAAAAGAGAGAGTTTCAATCTTATAATGAATATAAACAGGTTTTTTCCAGATTTTGTCAGGGTACACCTCACGACATCATGAAAAGGTTTGTTAAGCACAATACTAATCTTCATATCTGGAATAGCTACAATGACCTTTACGATCTTTGTCATAATTCCAGATATAAAAATTATCAAATTGACCCACGGGATTTGCAAATAACAAAATCATCCTTGGAAGCTATCAGATTATATTGCACTATTAATTTGAAGTAAAATGCATCTATTCCCTTATAAGCCCTCCAAATCCGTCTTTAACTTTTTGGTTAATCCGGCTACCACCAAATCATAGGAGTGGTCTATTAATTCTATAAGGAGTTTTTGGGGTAGGTTTTCTTCCAAATGCAACGTATTCCAATGTGTTTTATTCATATGATAGGCACCTGTAATGCTGCCATCATAAATCTCCCTTAGCTCCAAAGCCCTTTCCGGATCGCATTTTAAACTAGCTTGCAATGGAACTCGATCCAAAGAAGTCAAAGCAAACATCTTTCCCATAACCTTGAAAACCAAAGTGCTTTCATCGAAAGGAAATTCTTCGGTTACTCCCTGTTTACTGAGGCAATAGCTGCGGAATTCTTCGATATTCATGGCGCTAACTTTTTTGCGAAGCTATAAGGTTTTCCGGAGTTTCCCAAACCATGCGACATACGGAAACTGCGGTATCCCCAATGTCATCGGCACGTGCGGTTTCTACGTGCGCCGCTCCAAAATGCACATAAAATTCAAAGGCATTTACATTGGCCTCCAAAACCCACAAATAGACTTTGGAAAGCGGATTGTTTTCTGCCGATTTGGATGCTACTTTACGTATTAATTCTTTGCCAATGCCTTTCCCTTTGGCTTCTTTAGAAACATGCAAATTATCTATTAATGTGCCATACTGAGGATCGGCATCTAAAAAAGCACAGACAAATCCTATGAGTTTACCATCCTTCTCGGCCACTATCGTAAACTGATTTGCAGCCGGGGAAGTCAACCGTTTTTCCCAAACGGCAGTGCGATCCTGATACACCTCATGATCCAAAAAATAATCACTATAAGAACCTCGATAATTTTCCTGCCAACTACGGGTGTGCAATTTCGCAATTTCAACGAAATCGGCTGTGGCTGCTAAACGGTAAGAAACCATTTGAAGGATTTAAATGCCAACAGCATCATATACAATCACCTTATTCCAAAGATTGCTAGATTCTTCTATAAAGGTTAAGTGTACCTCCTCTGTTTGATAGGCTTCTTGTGAAGCAGCCGAATCAAAGGTAACCACCATGGAATAGGTAAAAGAACCATCGACTACGTCGCGGGTGGCCTTTGGAGGGGTGCCTATAAATGCGGTTTTGGCGTATTTAGAACTGCCTAAAAACTTTTTAAGAGAGGTTTCGAATTTAGCTCTGTCTTCTTTGCTATCCGGATTTTTTAACCAGAAATAAACGTTGTGCGCAAAATTGGAATCGAATTCTTTCATAGTGTCTTTAGTTTGACTGTAACTTAATTGTGCGATAAGTAAAAATAAGATAATGGGTATTTGTTTTTTCATTTTTTTCATTTTTTTCATTTTTGAAATTACGATCAGTCAATAGACGGAAGTCGGCAGACCGAAGATGTTTTATTAAGGAGCCAATTTAGTTAATTTTGCTTTTAAATGCTATCATCTGAAGGTCATTCTTGCAATTTCTAACGCTTTACTTTTTTGCTGTTTGCTGTTTGCTTTTAGCTTTTAGCTGTTTGCTGTTTGCTTTTGGTTATTAGCTGCCGGTTGTTTGCTTTTAGCTGCTTGAAGCAAAATAAGAGTTGAAAAGATAAAATTAGAAACCTTATATTTTTTCGCAGATGGCAATTACTCGTATTTCGTACTTCTAATTTCGTATTTTCCAACTACATAATGATTCATAGCCTATTGTAAGGGTTAATCTTCTAATATCTGTTTTTCATGATGGCGAATTTCCAATGCAGAATAGTCCAATTTCCAATCAATAGTTTCCACAATTTTTTCTATTAAAAGAACGGCTTGTAGTGCTTCTTTGCGAGCGGTTACCATTAATCCACTTTGGGGTATTTTTTCCCGGATATGCTTTTTTGCCTCCTGATTTAATGCCGTTAGGTCATCTGGAGAAAAAGAATTGAACATGCCGTTTTGTATGTCGTAAAACTGCAACTCGGGTTCTATAGAAAGTACTTCGGGTTCTGGGAAATTGGTTAAAATTATGGTCTTTTTCCCGGTATCGGCATGCATCAACACCTTTTTAAGGTCGTACCCAATCAGCGCCCTGGCATGTATAATTATGAGTGCTTTTTTCCGACTACTTACTAAACTTAGAAAGCGCTCTTTGGTGTTTTCATAGCGATAAATTTCGGCGAAATCGCCTTCAACCGTTATGAGTTTACAGACGCTTCTAATTTTATCTAATAAGATAATAGATTGATGTTCGGTAAGCTCCTTGCCTTTCTTAGCACGAAAGAAGGAAAAAAGCCAGTACATCAATATAGCCCCTAAAACAAGGCCTAAAAAGGCTTCCAACATAGTATTTAATTGTTTTTGCTTCCTCCAAAGTTCCGCAAAGATACTTAAAGATATATACTTTAGAATCATTGTGAGTTATCGGTTTGACGAAACCCTTGAAATAAGACTTCTTTCAAACCAAGAAGCCTCTATACCCATTTCCCCGTTTTTTACTGCTATAAAATTTTATACAGCACCGGCCTGCTTGGGCTGGCATCATTCTCAAAAGGCGCCATTTGCAAATCTAAAAAGTAACTGCCATCCTTAATGGAATTGTCTACATATATAAATTCCGTAATAGTGGCGTGTTGCCTTATAGTACCATTAAAATCCCAAAAGGCTTTGTGCGCCAAAAGGGCACCCTGATCGTTTTCCTTATCCACAGACGGTAAATCAATGAGCAGGTGTTGCAATTCTCTTGCAACCAAAAATTGGGCAGCCTCTTCTAATACATACGGCGGATTGGTATGGGAATATTGCCTGGACAATTTAGCTGTTACATTGGGTAAGGTGCGTATCACTAGGGCTTCCGGTAATTTGTTGCCCAAAGCGTATTCTAGTTGTTTTCTGGATATTACAAAATTGTCTTTTTGCTTTTCGGGAGCAATCGTAATCACCTCTGCCAAAAAGAAAAATCGATCTAAATTTTTATTTACCGAATAAAACTCCTTGGTGATATGGCCCACACATTCGGTATGGGTGCCATGGGCATGGGGATTAAATTGGATATCATTAAAGTTGGTGGAGCCGCCGGCGGACACCTTTCCGACAAAACTCCCCTCGCTATGAGGTTCAATCTTTGGATGACCCACATACCACGCAGTTACATTGGTCGCATTTCCCCGCAACGGAATAGAAATATCCAAGGGTTTGGAGAGGTCTATGGTATAGGTTGCGGATTGATGTGTTATGCTTGCAATCATATGGCGGACTTTTTAAGACAAATTAACCATAAACAAATTACTAGCAATTCCATCGGCCAAAAATTTTCCTTTTTTGGTTACCAAAAGGGTATCATCATCCAGAAAAAGTAAATTTTCCGCTATATATTTTTGTGCTTGTTTTAGGAGATATGTATGGTATGGCGCTCCAAATTCTTTTTCTATTCTGGTTACCGAAACGCCCCAAATTGTACGCAGACCCGTCATGACATACTCATTGTAGCGGTCTGTTTTGGATAGCACTTCTTCTTCTAATGATAGCGAACCGGCTTCAATAGCCTTGATGTATTTTGAATTATTGCTACTATTCCACCCCCTACGAATGCCATCATAGGAGTGTGCCGATGGCCCAATACCAAGGTATTTTTTCCCCTGCCAGTAGGCCGTATTGTTTTTAGAGAAATAATCCGGTTTTCCAAAATTAGAAATCTCATAATTGATGAAACCTTCGGCTTCCAGTTGTGCTACCAAAATAGCATAATGCGCTTGTGCTAAGGTATCATCCACCGGGTCAATAATTCCCTTTTCAATAAAACGGGCCAAAGCTGTTTTGGGCTCTACGGTAAGGGCATAACTGGATATATGAGGGATGTGAAATGCTAGGGCTTTAGTTATATTTTCCTGCCACCGCTCATGCGTCATATTCGGAATTCCGTAAATAAGATCTATGGAAATATTGTTAAAATACAGCTTTGCCTCATGAATACATTGCTCCGCTTCCACAGCATTATGCGCCCGATTCATCAGTTTTAAATCGGCCTCAAAAAAGGATTGCACGCCTATACTTAAACGGTTAATGGGCGTCGCAGCCAACTGCTTTAGTTTTTCTTTTGACAAATCGTCGGGATTGGCTTCTAAGGTAATTTCCGGCGTATCAGATATTCGGTAATGGTCATAAATGGTTTGAATAATTTGATAGATTTCCGAAACCTCCAAAACGGATGGTGTACCACCCCCAAAATAAATCGTGTCCACGGTTATAGTCTTAAACTCCTCTTTGCGCAAAACAAGTTCTTTGCAAATAGCCGAGATCATAGCCTCTTTTTTTTTCAAAGAAGTAGAAAAATGAAAGTCGCAATAGTGGCATGCCTGCTTGCAGAAGGGGATGTGGATGTAGAGCCCCCCTCCCCCCAAAGGGGGAGTTTTAATTGGGTGTTGAATTTGGACTCCCTTCATTTAAATATTATTTCGTATTTCTCATATTTGGGTTGATGGAAATGAGTTTCCCCCTTGCGAGCTAGGGCGCTTTCTTTTTTCTTAAATCAATAACCTCCGTATTTTTAACTGCCCTTTTAGGAGCTAGAGCGATTTTACTTTTCACAAAAGCCTCCCAGCCGCTGTGTCCTTTGCCCAAATCGATCTTTCCTTCATTGTAAAAATGGCAAACCGCTGCTGCGAGTCCGTCTGTACTATCTAGATTTGTAGGGAGTGTTTTTAGCCCCAACGTAGTTTGCAGCATTTTGGCTACCTGCTCTTTACTTGCATTCCCATTACCGGTAATTGCCATTTTTATTTTTTTTGGCAGGTATTCCGTAATAGGAATTTGTCGGGAAAGTCCGGCGGCCATTGCCACACCTTGTGCCCTACCTAGTTTAAGCATGGATTGCACATTTTTGCCATAAAAAGGGGCTTCTATGGCAATTTCATCGGGATGGTAGGTGTCTATAAGTTCTAGGGTTCGCTCAAAGATGAGTTTTAGCTTCATATACGGATCACTGTATTTGCTCAGTAATAATTCGTTCATCTGAAGGAATTGCATTTGTTTATGAACCACTTTAATAAGGCCAAATCCCATGATGGTTGTACCCGGATCGATACCTAATATAATTTTTTCGTTTGCCAAAAGGGTATTTAATTAGAATTTAAAACTATGGGAATACGGAATTTTGCGCTTACCGGAATTCCTCTTTTTAGTGCCGGTGCCACTTTAGGCATGGTTTTGAGACTTTGTGTTACAATAGCTTCAAATTCCGGGATCTGATCTTCCACTAAGGGATTTTTTTCTATTTCCAATACGGAAATCATACCCTGCGGATCGGTTAAAAAATCAACAAAAATGGTGTCGTTTACATTTTCGTTCAATACAAACTCAAAATCTTGCAGAATCATCGAAAAATGGAGCAATACATTGGATTCAAAACATATTTTTTGATCTGCCTTAGAAGCAGTTTCATCACAATCTGCAAACAAAGGGTATTGGTCTACATCGTTCCAATCTATGCTCTTTAACTCTTCATCTACCAGTTTTTGTATTTTTTCTTCCTTAGAGGAGAACCAATCGCAGGAGCTAAAGAGACATAAAGCACATAAAACCAAAATGTTTCGCATGAGTTATACTTTCTTGTGCGGAAATTACGATTTTTTGCACAAAATTACTCCGAAACAAAATGTATTTCCTCCTTTAACTCCGAGATTCGTTTGTCCACAATTTGCGAAAAATAGGGTTTGTCGTTTCCAAATTGGGCTATAAATTTCTCGTAGTAGGCCAATTTGAGTTTTGGATCTTTGAATAATTGGTCTGCCACGGTGCAAATCTGATAGTAATTTATATGGTTTTCCGTATCTTCCTCAAATGCCAATTTATAGTATTCTAGGGCTTTAGAAAGCTTATTTTCTTCTCTTGCCAAGCCGGCAAGTGCCGTATATTCTTTTGCTAAAAAAGGTTTCTTAGAGGCAATGGCTTTGTGGAAGTATATCGCTGCACTGTCTCGTTGGGTAGTACGCCAATAGACTTCACCCAAACCAAAGTAGGCTTTTGGTATTGCATTTTCAAATTCGAGTAACCGAAGATAGGTATGTTTAGCCGCTTCAAATTCCCACAGTTTATAATAGCAGGTAGCTAGTTTTTCAAACAGAAAATCTTTTTCTTCACCTAAGTCAATGAGCAATTCAAAAAGCGGTTTAGCCTCTTGGTATTGGTCGTTGTTATAGAATGTTAAGGCCTTTAGGTTGATCAGTGATACATCTTGAGGATATTCGGTTAATCCTTTATTGATATACTGTTGTGCCAGATTATATTCACGTTCACCAAGATAATGTTTGCCTAACTGAAACAAACTCCTAAGATGCGTACTGTCTATGACTACGGCTTTTTTAAATGCCGCTATACTTTCCATATTTTTTCCCAAATCTTGCTGTACCATCCCTAAATAATAAAAATATTCGGGATTGGGCTGCCTTTGAGACAATTCGCTAAAAAGAGGGAGCGCTTTTTCCGAGTTTTTTACCTTTACATAGAGTTTGCCCAATTCAAACGCTGCTATTTGCAGTGCCGTATCTTTTAGAATTAGGGCTTCATATTGCGCTATAGCTTTATCAAAGTTTCCTATATGATGATAGGCTCTGGCAATTTGTAAATGGGATTGTTTTGTTCCTACTTTGGCATATTGGTTTATCGCAGTGGTATAATTCCCTGTGGCGTACAAACTATCGGCAATGGCCAAAGCCGAAGTCTGGGCTTCGGCTTTACTAAAGATGATTATGAAGATAAAAAGGGTTACTTTTTTCAACATAGATAAAATAATGTTACTGTAGCTTAAAAGTAACCGGAATAGAATAGGGTACCCCCACTTTCTGTCCATTAGATTCGCCCGGTTTCATTTTTGGTAGTCGCAATATAATGCGTTCCACTTCGTCTTCAAGCATTTTGTCTACCCCTCTTACTTTAATATCCTGTATGCTGCCGTCTGTAGCAATTAAAAATAAGGCATTTACACGTCCTTGAATGCCTTTTTCTTGAGCATCTGGAGGGTAATTAAAGTTTTTGCTGATGTGAAGTTGCATTTTTTCATTAAAACAGGCACGCTTATCCTCCGCATCTTCGCAGCCGGGAAAAATAGGTACCTGTTCAACAATGGAAAATGGAGTGGTATTTTCCATCTTAAAGTTGACCCTGTCCCCGATATTCTTCTCCACTTTCATGCTAACTATTGTACCTTCTTCTACCTGGATTAAAATGGATCGTTCTTCTTTATCCACCATCTTAATGAGTGCGGTTTCCTTGGCTATTGAAAGTTTGTTCAAAAGGTCATTTTGACTTTTCGTTTCCTCTTCCGTTACAAAGTCCAAATCATTGATGTCCAATGTGAAGATTTTAGTACCGTCTTCATATATTATTTTAACCTGTTCATTCAACGGTATTACTGTATTACCTTCTTTATCTGCAATGCAAGAACTATAGACTAACATTCCTAATAGCATTGGGATTAATACTAAATACTTCAACTGCGATACTTTTTTTGATTTTGTTTTTTGTAACATGACGATTCGTTTTTTGATTAATGATGTTTTAAAAAATGGATTGATGAATGAAATATGTTGCGTTTGGAACACCTGTGATAATAACAGCTGATACTGCTCTTTTTTATTGGTTTTAGCCACTTGGGCATCGGCGATATACTCATGCAACTCGGATGTTCTGTTTTGATAGAGGTACACCAGCGGATTAAACCACGCTATAATGCGCATAAGTTCAAAAAATAGTAAGTCCCACGTATGCCCCTGTTTTATATGCACCAACTCGTGCTGAATAATGTTTTCGTAGTCTTTTTTGGCCACCCGATCTCCCAAAAAAATGGATTTAAAAAAGGAAAAAGCTATAGTACTGTTTTCTACAATAACTCGTGTATATTCAGAGAAACGATGGACGCTTCCATTGCGTTTTAATGTTATAATTTGATAGATTTTTAAACTAAACAAGAGTAGTGAAATTACGATTCCCAAAAGAAATACGCCCTCTTGCCAAGAGACACTGCTAAAGGTGTTTTTTGATGCATCTGTAGTCAAGATCACTTCATCTAGCGACAACAAAAACCTAGGATTCAAAGCATATTGGTTTGGCAAAGTGGTGCGCAATGCTTCAATCTTCATCCATGGCAAAAGCAAGGACACACTATAAGTTCCCATGAGGTAAACTCTATTCCATTGAAAAAAAGTCTCTTGTTTTAAAAACAGGTCATACACCAGCAGAAAAACCAACTGAAATGCAACACATTCTAAAATGTACGGTATCATTTTTCGTCCTTTTTAATTTCTTTTAATATGGATTCTAATTCGGACAGGCTCATATCATTTTTTTTCATAAAAAAAGAAACCATACTCTTGTAAGAGCCCTGAAAATACCCATCCACCAATTTATGAAGGCTTTGATGGCTGTAGTCCGATTTTTTTACTAACGGATAATACACGTGCCCTTTCCCTTCTTTTTGATGGGCTACAAAACCTTTGCTTTCCAATATTCTAACAATGGTCGATACCGTGTTGTACGCGGGTTTGGGTTCCGGAAGTTCTTCAATTATAGCGGCTACATTGCACCTTTGTAACTCCCACAATAGGTGCATTACCTCTTCTTCTGCCTTGGTTAATTGTTTCATTCAACTATGTTTTTAGTTTAACGCTTATGCAAATATAACTAAAAAATTAGTTTAAACTAATTTTTTAGTTGATAATTTTAACTCAAAAGAAATTGTGCGTCCTTTTTCCACTTTTAGAGGTGAAGCGGGGCGAAGTATGTCTTTTTTTCAGTCTGATAAAATGTAACAAATCTGCAGTATCTTCGTCAAATTCAAAAGCAGTTTACATGGATTTAGCACTCCTTCTTTTAGGTTTTATTTTTATCATTGTCGGTATTTTGGGCAGCTTTCTACCGGTACTTCCCGGACCACCCTTAAGTTGGATCGGACTTTTGCTATTGTATCTTACCCGTACAATTCCGCTAGACTGGTGGATATTGGGAACGACCTTGCTTGTAGCGCTATTGGTGCTGCTGCTCGATTATGTTATACCGGCTATGGGCGCTAAAAAGTTTGGTGGCAGCAAAGCCGGAATGCTAGGCACAACGATTGGGCTGATTGTCGCCTTGGTTTTTCCGATATTCGGTTTTTTCGGTATTATCATTTGGCCATTTATTGGGGCATTGCTGGGTGAGCTTTTAAATAAAGCCGACAAAAAAACCGCCTTTAAAGCAGCCTTTGGTTCCTTTATAGGGTTTCTTACCGGGACCTTTCTAAAATTTATGGTAGCCGTGATTTACCTGGGCATATTTGTGTATAAGGCGTGGGAATACCGAGCGAGCTTACTTCCCTTTTTGGAGTGATAAACGGATAAATATGAATATTTAAACCTGTGTAGCGGGCTGTCTAGTGGCAAAGCGCAATTAATAATCCGGGTATGCCTTATCGTTGCGACCTGGTTTTAATCAATCTGGAAGGATATCTGTTTTTAGATCCGAAGAGAAAATTGGGTTTAGTCAAGAGGATTAAAAAACAAATCGATAAATTTGGGGAAGGCTACATAATGAAGATCTTGGATTTGCAAATACTTGATTTTAAATATATTGTAAATAGTTAGTCAGAACACGAAAAAATCCAAACTCACGGAAAATAACCGTACAATTACTTGTTTAGTACGTATTTTAAGCGTACATTTGATTCCTACAAACTTATAATTATGGCAACGAAAGAAATAAAACAGAACAAAGCGAGATTTGACACTCGACTATCAAAAGAACAAAAAGTATTTTTTGAAAGAGCTGCACGAGTTGGTGGATACAGAAGTTTAACGGATTTTGTCGTTTTAACAGTACAAGAAAAAGCTAAAGAAATCATTTCAGAAAAAGAGCGGATTATTGCGTCAGAAAGAGATAGCGAAATATTCTTTGATGCAATCACTAATTCATCGAAAGCGAATAAGAATCTTATCAATGCTGCCAATGAATACAAAGCTCTTTTGGATTAATGAACGAACTGACCGAAAACCTAAATTCAACCCATAGAAAAAAGGAATTCTCGTGCGGAAAAGATATGCTCGATGATTATTTGCATAAACAAGCAAACCAAGACATCAAAAGAAAATTATCCGCTTGTTTCGTTCTGAACGACAAGGAAACCGATTTATTAAAAGGTTATTACACTTTAGCCAATAATAGTATATCTCAAGAACTGATACCAAACGAATTTCAAAAGAAACTACCGAATTCATATAAATCAATTCCCACTACTCTTCTCGGACGTTTGGCAATAGATAATCGATTTCAAAAACAAGGAATCGGAAAATTATTACTAGTAGATGCTTTAAAAAGGAGTTATGAAATTTCAAAAAGTATTGGTTCGTTTGCTGTCGTAGTTGACCCAATCGATGAAGATGCTGAAAGATTTTATGATAAATATGGATTTATTAAATTGCCAGATAGCGGAAAAATGTTTCTACCAATGAACACAATAAAAGGACTATTCGAGTGAAAGTACTGTGGATAACAACTAAGCGTTCGTGCTGCTTGCAAAGCAAAGCATGAACGCGGTGTTGACTAAACGTTGGGGCGGTAATTTTTATTATGGGGGAAAGCGTTTGATCTAGTTGTTGGTCAAAAGCACTTTCTGAGTGGTTTCAAGTAGCTTTTTCGGTCAGCAAAACAGCGTTTGGTTGGTTGCGACCTAGTTTTAACCATCTATTTTTTATTTTTCATCTTTCTTCCTGTTTTTTGGGCAGTTTTCGTCCATTACGGCTGAGCGTTAATTTTTTTTAGTCTGTGCTTTTCGGTGATGGTTTGTTGGTTTAATAGGTTTTGCCAGTATTAATAATCCAAGACCTGTTCTTTGTCAAGTTCGCTCGGACAGCAACCAAAATGCAGTGCCATTTGCGATAAACAGTGGCTGTAATTAACCACCGTACTCTCACTTTTTCCCGCCAGTTCATACTGTCGGCGAAGTTTTTGAACCGATTCCCCAAAAGAGCGATAAATAGGAAACCCCGACCCAAAGGTCCGGGAATCTTTAGATTGAAAGATTAAACCCTAAAGATGGTACTTTTTTTGAGTTTGGAAAGGCTACCACTTTGGGGTTTAGTTCAACAAAATCTATAAACAATACAGGCTTTAGGGCTTAATCGCAGGGTTTGCGTATAGTTATGATGACCGCAAAATCTTTGGGATTTTGCTTTGTCGAAAAAAAAGAAAACCAAAACCAAAAGATTTTGCTAGGTGCGTGGGGGAAAGTAAACGCCAGTTTGCTCCCGTACTGTTCATAGCTAAACCGTAGTGTGCAATTTGAGAAAAATTTTGCGTTTATACCAATTTTTGGTATATTTGATAAAATTAGTAATATAATGAACAAAAACACATCAATATCACTCGGAAATTATTTTGACCAATTCGTTCAAAGCCGAATAAGCGAAGGAAGGTTCAAAAATGTAAGCGAAGTTATTCGTGCAGGATTGAGACTTTTAGAAGAGGAAGAAAGTAAAGTGATTGCATTGAAAAAAGCAATTCAAGAAGGAATTGACAGCGGAATAGCTCACGACTTTGACCCAAAAAAACATCTTGAATCTTTAAAAGCGCGAAAGCACTCGAATGGCTGAATATAAACTGACCAACAAAGCTGTCGAGGATTTATCAAAGATTTGGGATTACACGTTTGAGGTTTGGTCTGAACAACAAGCTGACAAATATTACGATGGACTTATTTCCAATTGCCAAGAAATCGCTGAAAATCCAGAATTAGGAAAAAAATATGATGGAATTTCAAGACAACTTCTCGGAATGAAAGCAAATCGACATATAATTTTCTACAGAACTCTAAATGAAAATTATGTTGAGATAACAAGAATATTGCACGAAAGAATGGACTTAAAGAAAAAAATAGCGGAATAAAAACTGCACACAACAAATAAGCATTCATGCCGCTTGCAAAGCAAAGCATGAATGCGGTGTTGATTAAACGTTGGGGGCGGTATTTTTACTATGGGAAGCGTTTGATTGGTTGCGACCGGGTTTTAACGATCTATTTTTTATTTCTCATCTTTCTTCCATTATAAGCCTGAGCGTTAATTTTTTTTCGTTTGTGCTTTTCGGTGATGGTTTGTTGGTTTAGTAAAAAAGGGAAGCCTACAAAAAATTTAACTCATACTTGAAGGCAGCAAACATTACTAGTCAATTCACTTTTCAACACTATACGTTAAAAACTTTGTAATTCTTTATCGTTTGCGATTGATTCATGCGTTTAAAAAGCATTAAATTTGAAAATCTATTAATCTAAAAATCAATGCATCATGAAAACTGAAATAACTCTAAAGACATTAAGATTTAGACCTGATGTAATGTGGAAGGTAAATTAGTTAGCAGACCAAAACTATAGAACATTTAATAATATGGTAGAAACGATATTGTTGAAGTTTAATACAAATGATTGTCAAAGTTTGATATAAAGTAAAAGACCACTTTAGGACAGTGGCCTTTTTGGGATTAGGAGAGTCCTAATCCGACATCTATTCAACTAAAACACTAAGCGTTATGGCAATTAGAGTTATTAGAAGAACAGTTACGATTCCCGTTAGAAGGATTCGTATTACCAGAACCGTTCGGATTACCACTAAAGTAAGTAGGTAATCCAAAACGAAACTTGTTAGATGAATAGTCTTTCAAGGGGTGGAATGGAATAATATTATAATTCCGCCCAATTTTTAAAAAAGTTAAAATCAACTGGTCGAAGAGGGTCTCATGAGCTGTTCCTAGATGGGTTGTAGCAAACATCAACAGTTAGTTTTAAATTTTTCACGCCGGTATTCCACTACCGGCGTTTTTTGTGCTATAAAAGTACGAAACAGACAATTGTTTACCAAAGTTAAATTTGATAAACTAACAACAGTAAATAATTAATAATCGAGATATTTATTATATTTGGTTAACTTCTTACGAGAATATGAATAAACAAGTACGCAATTTATATGTTGCCATACATGAAAATAAGGTAATTCATGCATCAACTTCCTTAAATGAGTTCGTTCGTGCCATAAGTCAATTAATTACTAAAACCAAAAGTCTTTCATACTATCAAAAAAAATTTGACAATCAGGATGTGATTGAACATGTGGATAACTTGAAGAAGTCTTATTATTTCCAAAAGGTTAAATAATCAAAAACAACCGACTACAAACGATTACAAACGAAAATAAATAATTTCCAACCGAATACCTGATTTTAAGGATGTTATGTTTGCCCTGTCGAAACATAAGAACTCGATAGTATTAACTGTTTAACCTTAATTTTTTTTATTATGAACGCACTTAGAAACAAAGTACAGTTGATTGGAAACTTGGGCAACGACCCAGAAATTGTAAACTTGGAAAGCGGCAACAAACTTGCCAAATTTTCCATAGCTACGAACGAAACCTACAAGAACGCTAGAGGCGAAAAGGTTACGGAAACCCAATGGCACAATGTCGTGGCCTGGGGCAAAACCGCAGAATTGGCAGAGAATTATTTAACCAAGGGAAAGGAAGTGGCTATAGAAGGCAAACTTACCAACCGCTCCTACGAAACTAAAGAAGGCGAAAAAAGGTATGTTACCGAAGTAAAATGCAACGAAATCTTACTTATAGGCAAGCCCTAAACTAGAATAAATGCCTAATTTAATCATCTTAAAAAAGGAAAAGCACCGCCATGGCGGTGCTTTTTTATGCTACACGTTGCAGCAAATCGTAACAGGGGCATCGCCCACAGCGTTTCGATTCGCCTTTTTCATATTTTTCGCAACATTTGGTTTTGCACTTCTCCGGATTGCACCGTTGTAATGCCTTTTTTTGAAGCTTTTTTAAAACTTCTTTCTCTTTTATACCTTTTGTAGCGTCTTTTTTCTTCTTCTTACCCATGCCAATAGTAAAAGCATAGACAAACTTACTTATTTTAATTCAATCTAAATAAATAATTACGTTAAAATTTTAGGGTGCCGCATTGGCTGCAGCACTGTCGGCTGTAATTTGCTGCACGTCTCGGTCAAAAAGATAGAGACCGCCTTTGTCGTTTCCAATAAGATTTATCTTATCTAGAATAGTGCGCGCAAGAGCCTCTTCTTCAATTTGCTCTGCCACATACCACTGCAAGAAATTATGCGTGGCATAATCTTTTTCCTGTAAAGTAACATGTACCAGTTCATTTATGCTGTCTGATACAAATTGCTCATGCGCATACAATTCTTCAAACATTTTTTGAAACGACACAAAATCGGATTTCGGTGCTTTTAGGTCAGACACATACGCCTGTCCGCCCCGTTCGTTCACGTATTTTATCAGTTTCAACATGTGCATGCGTTCCTCATCGGAATGGGTATACATAAATCGGGCAATGCCTTCCAGCCCTTTTACTTCTGCCCAAGAAGCCATGGACAAATAGGTCTGAGACGATTCTGCCTCTATGCGGATTTGATCGTTAAGTGCTTTTTCTAATTTTTTGGATAACATTTTTTCGATTTTTTATAAAGTTACAAAGAATAGCTTTTTTGCGAAAGGAAAAAGCTTCTTTCTTGTAAATGAGTTCTCGGAAGCGGGTACACCTACTAATTGCCAAAAAGGAGGACTGTTGGCATTGGTTATTCCTTGTAATTTTTCGATTAACTAAGGGAATACGCTGTTTAACTCACTGCTACGCCATCGGCTACTGCGGGTTCATCGGGATTTAGAAACACTAATTTTCCTTCGGTATTTTCAGTCATCAAAATCATGCCTTCGCTTGCAACCCCTCTAAGGGCTCTTGGAGCTAAATTAACCAATACACTCACTCTTTTCCCAATAATTTCTTCGGGGGTAAAGCTTTCGGCAATGCCGGAAACAATTGTCCGCGTGTCTAGTCCTGTGGTTACTTTTAGAACCAGCAATTTTTTAGCCTTGGGCATCTTTTCGGCTTCTACAATAGTCCCGATACGGATATCCATTTTAGAAAAATCGTCGAATTGAATGGTCTCTTTCTGTGGGGCTATTTCCTTATTCATGATTTCGTTGGCTTTTTTGGTGGCACTGAGTTTATCTAATTGTAATTGAATGGTTTCGTCGGCTATTTTAGAAAACAGCAACTCCGCTTTGCGTATTTTATGTCCGGCCGGGAGCACAATCTCATTTGAAGCAATAGCATCCCAATGGTTGGCTATGCCCTCTGTGGCATATCCGCCACTACCGCTACCGCTTGATTTTCCATTTTTGGACAAGCCCAGCATATCTTTTAGTGTATTTGATGTAAAGGGCAGAAAAGGCTCGCTTAATACAGCCAGCGCAGTAGCAATCTGAAGGGCAACAAACATAACGGTCTTAACCCGATTTTTATCTTCCTTAATTACTTTCCACGGCTCTTCATCGGCCAGGTATTTGTTGCCAAGGCGTGCTAAATTCATTACTTCTTGACTCCCTTCCCTAAATCGGTATTTTTCTATAGCGGCACTTATGAGACCCGGAAATTTTTGGATATCACCTAAAGTAGCCTTATCTACATCATTCAACGTGCCCGGTTCTGGAACTTCGCCTTCGTAGTACGAATGGGTAAGCACTACCACACGGTTTATAAAGTTCCCGAATATGGCCACCAGTTCGTTATTATTTCTGGCCTGAAAGTCTTTCCAAGTAAAATCGTTATCCTTGGTTTCCGGAGCGTTCGCCGTAAGCGCATAGCGCAAAACGTCTTGCATATTTGGAAAATCTTCCAAATATTCGTGCAACCAAACCGCCCAGTTTTTGGAAGTTGATAATTTTTGTCCCTCCAAATTAAGGAACTCATTGGCGGGCACATTTTCGGGCAAAATATAGCTGCCTTCTGCTTTTAACATCGCAGGAAAAATGATGCAATGAAAGACAATATTGTCTTTTCCGATAAAGTGCACCAATTTTGTGGTGGCATCTTTCCAATACGGTTCCCACTTTTTTCCTTCTCTTGCGGCCCATTCTTTGGTGGCCGATATATAACCAATAGGAGCATCAAACCATACGTACAGTACTTTTCCGTCGGCACCATCTAGGGGTACAGGAATGCCCCAATCCAGATCGCGGGTTACTGCTCTGGGTTTTAAGCCATCATCAATCCAAGATTTGCATTGTCCGTACACATTGGGTTTCCAGTCGTTTTTATGACCCACCAAAATCCATTCCTTTAGGAAATCCTCGTACCGATCTAAGGGAAGAAACCAATGTGTTGTTTCTTTCAGCACCGGAATGCTTCCGGATAAGGTAGACTTGGGGTTGATGAGGTCCGTGGCATTCAAAGAAGAACCACAATTTTCGCATTGATCTCCGTAGGCATCTACATGACTGCATTTGGGACAAGTACCAATAACAAAGCGATCGGCCAGAAACTGTTGTGCTTCTTCATCAAATAATTGGGCCGTGTTTTCCTCTATAAAATCGCCCTTATCATATAATTTTTTAAAAAATTCGGAAGCGGTTTGATGGTGTATAGGAGCGGAGGTACGGGAATAATTATTGAAAGAAATTCCAAAATCGGAAAAAGATTGCTTAATTATACCATGGTACTTGTCGATGATTTCCTTAGGCGACACTTGTTCTTTTTTCGCTTTCATAGAAATGGCCACCCCGTGCTCATCGCTGCCGCACACAAAAAGCACATCATTGCCGGTTAATCTAAGGTAACGCGCATAGATATCGGCGGGGACATACACTCCGGCCAAATGGCCTATATGAATAGGACCATTGGTATAGGGCAATGCAGCGGTAATGGTATACCTGTTAGGTTGCGTTGTGTTATTGTGGTTTTGTTGCTTCTGAGCCATGAAATCCGATTTGGGCACAAAAATACAGTTTTTGGGGGTTACCCCATATTATGGATTGTAAAATCTGTAGGTGTTTTGGTTTCGTACCAATAGGCTACCAAGCAATGTTACAGCTTTACATAGAATTGACCCCCCTGTCAATTTACGAACCGCCGTATACGAGACCCGCTTGGGTTACACCGAGCCTAGCCGAAGTGTAAGGTGGTGTGAGACCTGGCTGCCGGCAATGCAGGGGCGCACTCCGTCAGTCAATGGCGGAGCTGTCTACTAGACTGGCAATAGTTATTTTTTAATAGGTTTGTTTACAATAAATTCCTTATTCCATTCTGAGATTCTTTCCCTAATATCAAAGTATTCATCAAATTCTTCTAATGGTGTTTCTTCATAATATTGATTTAATCTTGTTATAAAGCTTAAAAGATTCGGTGCAATTACTGGTCTATCATCAAATTCATTCCAATATTCAATTAATTGTCCACGCTCTCCTGTAAAAACACCTTCAATATCATAACAAATGTAACTACCACCTCCATTTCCGAATATGGGTAACCAAGCTTTATTCCACCAATTTTCAATCTCAAAATCGTAACCAATCATTTGAGTGAATTCTTTATTTCCAGATAAAACTTCCCCTAAAGGTTCAAATAATGAATTATTGACAAACGGTTCATAACAACTACTTTCTTGTCCATTTTTCCATAAGTAAAGTTCTTTTAAATCATTCGGTAGTTTGATTTCATATTTTGTTTCTAAATCTAAAATTTGCGCTTCAGACAATGGTTTTTGAAGCTTGCCATAATAGCCTGGACGTTTTTGTTTTAGCTGACTATCTAATTTTTCTAATTCTGATTTCATCTTTTGTTTCTCATTAGAACAACTCAAACATAAAATTGTAAGTATAGTTATAAAAAGTCGTTCCATTCTCTAATTATTCCCAACGTTTGTGGCTATGGTTTTGTTGCGGATAAATTCGCGAGGATTTTCCGCCGCAATGAACTATAGCCATTGTGTGTGCCCAGCATGGGCATCTTTTATTTATCGGAAGATAAAAAATTAATCTAGAGGGTGCAAGTTCCTTATGGGCAGGGGTAATCCTTCGGCTAGGCTCAGGACAGGCTCTTTGAACCATTAGTAAGCTGCCTACAAAACCCGGTACTGATCCCACAAAAAAAGTCTTCATCACAAAACGAATTTGTAAGGAAGACTTTTACAGATTTGGGGGAATTTTTAGGAGACCAATAATGATTTACTCATTTTTTTGTTCTGCACTTGTATACGGTAAATATATTTTCCGGTGGCTAGGCTCATGGGCATGCGATCTTGCACATTAATTTCCATGGATCCTTCTAACACCATTTCGTTATATACGGTACCAACATTCTGCCCTAAAATATTGTACAACTGAATATCTACATGTGCGGTAAAAGGCATTTCCAAATAAATATGGGGCGAGTTTTTATTGGGATAAAAAGGTTTATGCACAATAGCGTTCAGTAAATCCTCGCCAGGATTGTTGGGGTCTACCGGCGTTGGTTGTGTCGGCAGGGTAGGTGCGCCATCATTATATACAATATCGGGAAAATCCACGCCGCTGCAATTGAAGCCTAGGTTTACGGGCATATAAGGGTGTCCTAATAAGTGCTGCTCTACCAAAGGAATGGGTACACAGAGCCATTCTGCCATTACCGTAGCATACAAATCTCTAAAGTCCATGGTATATTCCAAATTTCCGCGACCGTCCGGATCGTCCAATGTAGGATGTTCACCCACAAAAGCACTGCCATTTAGCCCGGAACCAAAAAATAAGGTTGGTGCAGCTTTACCATGGTCGGTGCCGTTAGAGCCATTTTCAAAGATACGGCGGCCAAACTCTGAAAAGGTCATGCTTAGTACCTTATCGTCCTGTTGGGTAAAACCCAAATCTTCATAAAAATTGTTCACTGCTATAGAGAGGTCGGTCATTAACCTTTCGTGCGCTATGGGCTGATTGCCATGCGTATCAAAACCACCCATAGATATCATGTACACCTTGGTGCCTAAATTGCCTTTTATTAACCGCGCCAAAAGGGCCATCTGCCGTGCAAATCCGTTATTTTGATATGCTACTTGATTTTGTCCGCGTTCATAGGCTTCATGTATAACACCGGCATAATCGTTGGTTACATTAGAGACGCCTCGTAAAAATCGAAGCTGATCTCCGTACATACAATTGTCAAAAAGAGCCGGATCTAAAGAATATTGTAACCCAGTTTGGGCTATTTGTTCTAATTGATCAATATTATTGGTTACAAAGGCATAGTTGGTTTCTTCGCCTTGAAACACCAAACTTCCGTAATTTCCGATTTGAATGGCGGCGGGCCAATCCGGTCTGCTCCCGGGGGCATCGGATAAATAATCGGGGTAGAGGTTTTCAAAATGCCTCCCCATCCATCCGGTATCTAAACCACTAAATCCGGTAGTCGTTAAATCGGTATTGGCAAAAATATCGGATCCGGTAAAATGCGATAGGCTTTGGTTTTGGTATCCCACGCCGTGCACCGCCTTAAACTGACCGTCGCCCCACATGGGTTCAAACGCCTTCATATAGGACGGAACGCCAAAATCGTCGGTTAATTTCAGCACTTTGCTTTCCGGTATATAAATGTTAGGACGGGCGTTTCGGTAGGTGTCGTATTGTTGTATGGGTATCACCGTGTTAAGGCCATCGTTCCCTCCCGATAATCGTATCAAAATTAAAATATTGTCGGTTTCGGCGGCGGTTAGTGCCGCTGTTAAGGGGGATGGGGCAGAGGCGGTAAGAAAATTACTGCCCAGCATCATGGTGCCCGAGCCCGCTATGCCTAAAGCTTGTAAAAAGGAACGGCGGCTCCAGTATTTGTGTTCAAAATCGTGTTCGTCGTGGTGACGTGGCTTTTTTGAAGAACCTTTAGGGTGAGGGGTATCGCACATAAGCGTAGGTTTTATTTTAATTGAAATTCGGGTTGTCTGGATAAGTGAATAAGAAGCAAGTACACTTGTGAGGGTACTTCTTGGCTGTACGAAATAGCCCAAATACTTTCACCGTCGGGCGTAAAATCCGGACTGTAATAAAATTCGGGTACATCTTCTATCATAAAGGCAGACAGGGCGTTGTTAAAATCTGCTTCTGTCAGTAGGCCTTTAGGTGTAATTTTGTCCACAATAGCCTCAACCACAACCCTTGGGTTACTGGTGTTGCTATGACTAGGCCCAACGGCCTCCAGAGCAAAGTTTCGGAATTGTTCAGGATTTTCATTAAAGAAACGATCTAGGAACACTTCTAAGGTAAGCCACCTCCCTATAATAAAATTGGTATTGATCCAATCCCGATTTCGCTGCCATCCGGCCACGTCAAAGGGATCAAACAGGGTTTGTCCTAAAAGATCACTGGCATCGATCACATTTAGTACCGTATTATCATCATAGGCAAAGTTGGTCTCCTTGATAAAATTTAGATACAAATCGAACGGACTTTTTATAATAACCCCAATGGCTTCGTCATCAAAGAAATGTTGGCTTTTAAACAACTGCGATAGCACCGGTGCCAATTCAAAATTAGAACTTATAAAGGTGTTGGCCATCCCCTGAATTATGGTCTGGGCATTTCCTGCGGCATCGGTTGAATCTGGGTGTACAAAAAACTCATATAATTTTTTACAAATAAATCCGGCGATTTCATTGGGTCGTTGTTCAAACAAGATATCAATGACATCGGCGTAATCCCAGTTGCCGGTTTGCCCAAAAATGGTTTTGTTTTCGGTGTTGAATCGGGTAGGATCAAACGTTACTTCGGTACAACCCACCTCACCTCTGTTCACGTAGCCCGTAATGGCCTTGGCTGTTTCTACGATGTCTGCTTCGGTGTAATTGTTGCCTTCGCCCAAAGTGAACAGCTCATAAAGTTCACGTGCGTAATTCTCGTTGGGGTTATTGCCATTGTTAAAAGCACCATCCAAATAGTACAACATAGCACTGGTAAGGCCAATTTCGCTTACAAAGGTTTTAAAATTACCTAGGGCATTTCGCTGAAGGCAATTTATATATCCATATAAGAAGGCGTTGCAATTATACACATCGTATTCGGTTACAAAATGATTGCTCCAGAAAAAGCTTAAGCGATCTCTAAGCGTATTGTTGAGTAACGCATTGGTATAACTTACCCCAAAATCTTCTGCCTGAGCACGTATAAGCTGATTTCTAAGATCATCGTCCTCGGGATAATTGCTATTATTCCAGGTAGCCCATGCAGGGGCTGCCAAGGGCGGCATAGCAAGAGCCTGGTCGATTAAAGTGTTTACCAAGGTGTTAGCGGTTTGTCCTACCGCCTGATTTATGGTGGCTACAGATCCACTAAAACCCAGTCTTCGGTATAAATGCGCTGCCCGTTGCGCATCCAAAGGGGTGGTATAGGGAGCTAGCGACGAAGTATTACAATTAATGAAATATTCCATAGGCTACATTACGTTAAGTAGGTTTATAGTAATGGGGTTACATATAAACGAACGAATATTTTGGAAAGTATAGTATTCCCATTATTTTCGTTATTCAGAGGCTGAATTTACGATGTTGTGTTTAAATAAACCGATGAATTGTTTATTTATTCGATGAAATGCAACAATTTGATAGCCATACCTTTAAAATTATGGGAAAGCATAATGAATTTGGACAGGAGGGAGAACAGCGGGCGGTAGATTTTTTAATTGAAAAAGGGTATCGCATAAAACATCGAAACTATCGTTACCAAAAAGCAGAAATTGATATTATTGCCCAAAAGGGTGAGGTATTGGCTATTGTGGAGGTAAAATCGAGAAGTTCCTATTTTTTGGAGCATATTGCCAATACGGTTAATGCAAAAAAAATAAAGCTTGTGGTGATGGCGGCAAATCATTATGTGGTTCAAAATGACTTGGATGTAGACGTAAGGTTTGATATTATTACGATCCTAAAACAAGGTAACCGCTATACCCTAACCCATGTGGAAAATGCATTTTATCATTTTTAGGGAATTCGTGAGCGGCTGTGCTATTTCACCCTAAAATAGAAGTAAAAACTTACAATGCATTTATATAAAGCAAATTAGAATGACCTTTTTTGAAAATTTTTGAAATTAAAGGAAAATATTGTTTGTGTTATTTGTAACAATTTGTTATTTTTGCCTACAACCTTAAAATCAAAAAGGGCGATACGCGAATCGATAGATGTGCGTCTCACGGTAGTGATCTATGCCTTACAACACGTGAAGCTAGAGCCTTTAAAAACCAATTAAAAAGAACGAATGAAAACCATTTCATCTGTTGTAGAAGATTACATCAAAAAAAAGCCATTTTTGCAAAGTGCCTTAGCGCAGGGAATCATCAATTTAACTTCTTTGTCGAGAATTATAAGACCCGAAATTGAAAGTGAGCTGGGCAAGGATATTAGAAATGGAGCTATTGTTATGGCCTTGAAGCGCTTGTCTGATGATTTGGAATTTAGAGCCACTCACAAAATCATAAAAGTTTTAAAGAATATCGGCGAAATAACAGTACGTTCTTCCTTAACCGATTTTACTTTTTTGGTTTCCGATACCATTTTGGAAAATCAGGTAGAACTGATGAAAGCCGTAAATCAAAACAAGGAGGTTTTTTACACTTCTTCGCGCGGAGTTAACGAAATGAATATTGTGGTGAGTGCTATTTTGGATAAAACGGTGGAAGAATTATTCAAAAATGAGAAGTGCACACAAAAGGCCGAGGGACTTTCTTCCATTACTGTAAAATTACCTGCTGAGAACGTGAGCGTACCCGGTATTTACTATTTTATTTTTCAGCGTTTGGCTTGGGAAGGGATAATACTCTATGAAGTGATATCTACCACGAACGAATTTACCATTGTGGTGAATGATGAGCACGTAGATGTGGCGTTTAAAACGATTAAAGATTTAAAACTACTTTAGTTCGTTGTACCTCTAATTTTTAGGCGTCACTAATTTTGAAATCAGTGGGAGCGAGGTTTGCCAAAACAATCAACGATTTCATGTAATTTACCTTAACAGTACTTAATCTACCTGTACAGGGCCATACACGGCATCTCTAAAGGCTTTATGTAATCCAATTTGGTCGTAAGGAAACAGTTGCACAAACAGCACGGCTGTAAGTTGGTTTACGGGGTCTACCCAAAAAAGGGTGCTCGCAGCACCATCCCAAAAAAATTCGCCTACCACACCATTGGCCTCCGAAGTAGCAGCCGGAGGGGCAAGTCGCACTGCAAAATCAATTCCAAAACCTACTTGGCCTTTGCTGGGCAAAAAGGAACGTTCCGTAACCTGCTCATCCAGTTGATTGGTAGCCATGAGTTGAACCGTTTCAGGTTTTAAAACACGTGTGCCGTCCAAACTTCCTTCTTTAACCAGCATTTGCGCAAAGCGCATATAATCATCTATGGTCGCCGTAAGCCCCGAGCCACCTCTGGTCAACGGCCATGGTTTGGTATAATTGCTATACGTTACCGTATCTCGTTCTAAGGCACCTTCTCCTGTGCGAATATAAAGGGCGGCAAAGCGATCCCGATCGTTTTCAGGTATAAAATAACGCGTTTCTTTCATTTTTAATGGCTCCAAAACATACTGCTTCACATAATCAGCATACGGCATACCCGATATGCGTTCTACCAAAAAAGCCTGTACATCTACACAAGGACCGTACTCCCAGCGTTCTCCTGGATGAAAATACAAGGGCGTTTGCCCCATTTTTTCGGCCATTTGCGTTAGGGTGTTTTCACGATTTAGGGCGTCTGCTTTGGCAATGTGTTTGCCCAAACCGGGAATATCGGCATTTCGGCCAAAACCGGCGGTGTGCCGCGTAATATCCCTAATGGTAATGGGTCTTTTTACAGGTTCTACTATGGGGTTGCCATTGGTATCTTCCCCCACATAAACCTTCATATCTGCAAATTCAGGGGCATATTGTTCTAGCGGATCGTCTAACCTAAACTTTCCTTGGTCATACAAGGTCATTAATGCGGTTCCGGTAACAGGTTTGGTCATGGAATAGATTTGTACAATGGTATTTCGTTCCATGGGTTTTTGGGCTTCTTTGTCGCTATAGCCAAAAGCACCGTAGTAGACTTCGGTATCTTTTTCTATGATAAGAGCAGAAACTCCGGCAATATTTCCCGAAGCAACAAACGATTCCAAGGCAGTATTCAAACGATTTTTGGCAGTACTGTCTATTATAAATTCAACGGCTGAAGGAATTTCTCTTTTTTGATTGGATTCCTTACATGCAAACAGAAAAAGGAAGCAGCAGGCGTAAAACAGATTTTTTTTCATCGGGAAGTAGGGATTAAAAGGTATTTTAAATTTTATAAAGGTATAACTTTTACTTTTTAATTTAATATTTCTACCAATGTGAAGTATGAAAATACTGAAATTAGCGCAAAACAATCAGGTATAAAGCAAGGGCACTAAAAATTATATTAGAGGTTGTGAATGATATCCTTAATATCGGCTCAAGGTACAACGATAATTGAAGTTCAAAAAAGGATGCGTTAGTGTTAATTTAATCCAGATGATCTGCCAATTCTTTAAAGGTGTATTTGGCACTTTTGCCTTCATATAAAATGCCGTAGACGGCATCCATAATGGGCGTACGAGACGGCTTTGTAAAGCCCCTATTCATAAGATACGCGCTTTTGGTGGCATAGTAGCCTTCGGCCACCATGCTCATTTCCATCATGGCGCTTTTTACCGTGTACCCTTTACCAATCATATTCCCAAACATTCTATTGCGACTAAATGTGGAATACCCTGTAACCAATAAATCGCCCAAATAAGCCGAATTGTTGATATTGCGCTTTATTTTGTGCACTTTTTTAATAAAGCGGTTCATTTCCCGAATCGCATTGCTCATGAGCACACTTTGAAAATTATCGCCATAACCCAATCCGTGCCCTATGCCCGCCGCAATGGCATAGATGTTTTTTAGCATTGCCGCATACTCCGTGCCTATAATATCGCCTGAAATCTTGGTTTTTATATAGTGGCTATTGAGATGTTTTGCTACCATTTTTGCTTTTTCCAAATCGGCACATGCAATGGTTAAATACGATAATCGTTCTAAGGCCACTTCTTCGGCATGGCATGGTCCTGTTATGACGCCGATGTTCTCCAAGGGAATATGGTATTTTGTATTGAAATGCTCACCGACAATCAAACCGGTTTCCGGTACGATTCCCTTAATGGCCGAGAATACAATTTTAGGAGCTAAAGGCACGGTAAGCTTTCCCAATTCGGCCTCCAAAAAAACGGAAGGAATGGCAAAAATCAATACATCGGCAGCAGCCACAGCGGTATTGATGTCATCGGTTAATTGCAACTGATTCAGATCAAATTCTACCGAACTCAAATAATGAGGATTATGCCTTTGGCTTTTCAGATGCGCTAATGCATCGGTGTTTCGCATATACCAAACAACCTTATCGCGGTTTTCGGTCAGCATTTTAACAATAGCCGTAGCCCAACTACCACCTCCCAAAACCGCAAAATTAAAAGATTTGCCCATCCTATAAATATCTTCCCTAAATAGTTCCGCGGTCAAAGGTACTTAAAATTACAAAGGAGATAAAAGTCCAATAATAGGCTTGGGAATCTCCACGGTACACATAGCGCTGTAATGTTAAATTATACCCAATTATAGCGCAACAGTGTCAGGAAGCCTCATTGTGCCCGACTAGTTGGGTATACAAAGTTTTTTGGTTGGTTATTTATTTAGAAACCGCTGCGAGCTCCTTACTCGTGGCGGTTTTTAGTTGTTACAGCTGGGCTTTGTGCACCCTTTTAGGGTCTCCAATGCTTTTGCCGAAACTCAGACGGATTTTCACCTGTTATTCTTTTAAAAGTACGATTAAAGTAAGAAAGACTTTCAAACCCGCATTCAAAACAGCTTTCGCTAACGTTTTTGCCTGTCATTAATAGTCGTTTTGCCTGACTGATGCGGTATTGGTTCAGGAAGGTTATAAAGGTATTGCCTGTTGTTCTCTTAAAATATCGGCAAAAGGCCTCTTTAGAGAGATAACAAAGGGAGGCCATTTCATCTACATCTATTTTCCGTTGGTACTGTGCGGCAATAAAAGCGTGTATGTTACGCAACCGCTCTTGTTCTCTTTGATTATAGGGATTCACAAACGGACTGTGATGCAGGACATGAAATTCCGAACTACCCGCCAAAAGTTGTAACATCTGAAGCACTTCTACAAATAAAGCCGATCCCGATAGCACATGCAGCCCTTTCATTAAATGGCCTACCCTTTTTTTAGTAGTACCGGAAAAGGCAAGACCGTGGGTAGCTTTTTTAAAAAGATCTTGTATCTTGGCAAGTTCCGGAATTTCAGGAATAATTTTATCCAAAAAGACGGGCTTTATATGGAGTACTTCTTTGCGGTAATTCGTTTGTACACCATAATCAAAATTAAGATGTGGTATATTGGGACCAATTAAGACCAAATCACTGTCCACATAGGTAGAAATATGGTCACCAACGTGCCGTGTAGCACTAGCACCTTCAATGTATACCAATTCTAGTTCCGGATGAAAATGCCAATAAAAGAGATGGTTTAATCGCGGATTATGTAATACACGAAAAACCCCCTCACTTGCAGGTCGTATGGTTTCTAATTGAATCTTCATCGCTACTTAAAAAAATGATAACCTCTACGATAGGTTTTGTTTTATTGTGGGAGGGGTAGCATCTGTCATTGCTATCTTTCCGAGGAAGTTCTCCGAAATAATGACCCCGGAATACTTTCTAAGCACGTCTTAAATTTAACTATACTGTATTAAAATTAGACTATTTTAAGCCAAATAATCAATAAAGTACAAATTGTAATCAATATTACGGTGGCACTAGTGACCAACGGAGACTACTTTTGATACCACAGGGCATGCACTAAATTAATTCTAAAAAAAACAAACTCATGGAAAATGCAAAATCAAAATTCGAAATGGCTAACAAGGCGCATGAGGCCATACCCGGAAATCCATCTACGGCGACCAGCAGTAAAAAACATTTAAACGATAGAAGCAATGGACAGCCGCTTCGGGTATTAAGTGAGGCCGACTGGGATTTTTGGAAACACAACGGGTATATTGTCATTAAAAATGCGGTGTCCAAAGCCCAAGTAAAGGCTACAGCCAATTTTTTATGGGAATTTGAGGAAAAAGATCCTCAGCACCCGGAGACTTGGTATGCTCCTGCACGAGCCGAGATGAAAATGAAAGAACTTACGGGCACCGGCATGGTAGAAGTGTATAACCATCAGCATTTGTGGAACAACAGACAAGTGCCAAAAGTGTACGATGCCTTTGTAGATATTTGGGGGACCGAAAATTTATGGGTCACTATAGACCGAGCCAATTTAAACTTTCCCATACAACCCGGGTATACCTATAAGGGTTTTATACATTGGGATTACGACCCCGAAACCAAACCGCAGAATGTACAGGGCGTTTTGGCATTGGCAGACCAAACCGATGAGAATATGGGTGGCTTTCAATGCATTCCATGGCTATATCGCAACTACGAAACATGGAAGCAAACCCAACCCAAAGACCGAGATCCATTTAAACCCGATGTGTCCGATTTACAAGATAAAATTGTAAAAGTACCCCTAGAGGCGGGCGATTTGCTGATCTTTAATAGCACGCAACCGCATGGCATACGCCCAAATAATTCCAAAGATAAAGTGCGTATGGCTCAGTATATTTCTATGATGCCCGCAGAGGAAGAGAATGAGACCTTACGAGAATGGCGTATAAATTCATGGAAAAATAGAATTGCTCCGGAGGGATATGCCTTTCCCGGAGACCCCAGAAATTGGGAACAAACAAAATACGATACCGCAAAACTCACCGAGCTTGGAGAGAAATTACTTGGGTTGAGAAATTGGTAGTAGTTTAGCGTGTGTTTTGAGTTTATCGCAAAATAACAGGGGGTTTCTGGGCTTAATTTGTAATAATAGAAATTAATTTTCCTAAAGCTTAATGCTGGAGTACTTTTGCACTTTCAAAAAAGGAAGGATGAAGAAGTACTTAAATTTATTTGATTTTTCACAAACCGTTAATTATAAAACCGAGGTCTTGTCGGGCATAACCGTGGCACTAGCACTTATTCCAGAGGCTATTGCCTTTGCGATGATTGCCGGTCTATCTCCCTTAACCGGTTTGTATGCTGCGTTTGTAATGGGACTGGTTACTGCTGTTTTGGGTGGCCGGCCGGGCATGATATCCGGCGCTACAGGCGCTATCGCCATTGTTATCGTTTCGTTAGCGAAATCGCATGGCGTAGAGTATATTTTTGCTACGGTAATATTGGCAGGTATCATTCAAATGGCAGCAGGGTTTCTGCGCTTGGGTAAATTGATGCGCTTAGTACCCCATCCCGTGATTTTTGGATTTGTAAATGGTCTTGCCGTAATTATTTTTATGTCGCAATTAGATCAGTTTAAGGACGCTTCCGGAAATTGGTTCACCGGAAATTACCTCTATATCTTACTCGGATTAGTATTCCTTACCATGCTCATCATTTGGGGGTTGCCAAAGCTAACAAAAGTAATACCTGCTTCTTTGGTTGCTATACTTACTGTTTTTGCAATGGTGACTGCCTTAGATATAGAAACAAGAACCATAGGAGATATTGCTTCTATAAAAGGTGGTTTTCCTCCCTTTCACATACCAAATATACCATGGTCTTTAGAAACGCTAAAACTTATAGTTCCTTATGCGGCTATTGTAGCCGGTGTGGGGTTGATAGAAAGCTTACTTACACTTAATATTATAGACGAAATTACAGAAACTCGGGGCCGCGGAAATAAAGAAGCTGTGGCTCAGGGTGCGGGCAATATTTTATCGGGTTTGTTTTCGGGCATGGGGGGTTGCGCCATGATAGGTCAGAGCTTAATAAACACTTCTAATGGGGCAAGGGCTCGGTTGTCCGGCATCGTTGCTGCCGTCTTGCTGTTAGTATTTGTGATGTTTGGTTCAGATCTTATTGAAAAATTACCCATGGCGGCACTTACCGGACTAATGATCATGGTCGCTATTGGCACCTTTGAGTGGGCTAGTTTGCGAACCTTCAAGCGCATGCCTAAATCCGATGTTTTGGTGATGGTATTGGTTACGCTGGTTACTGTCTTTTTACATAATCTGGCACTCGCCGTTTTAGTTGGTGTTATTATTGCAGCCTTGGTTTTTGCATGGGACAATGCCAAGCGTATTCGAGCACGAAAATCCATAGACGAAAATGGCGCAAAACACTATCAAATTTACGGCCCACTATTTTTTGGTTCTGTGGCTGCCTTCAACGAAAAGTTCGATGTGCTCAACGATCCCGATGCGGTAATTATCGATTTTAAAGAAAGTAGGGTAGTAGATATGTCGGCCATAGAGGCACTCAATAAAATGACAGAACGCTATCATAAAGTAGGGAAAAAAGTGCACCTGAAGCATTTGAGTAAAGATTGTAGGCAATTATTGCAAAATGCGGATGAGATTATAGACGTAAATGTAATGGAGGATCCCACCTACAAAGTACTAGCAGATAGGCTATAAGGTAGTCGATAGGGGTATTAATGTATCCCTCTGGTGGAAAATCCCTCGCCTTTAGGCGACGACTTTAGTTTAATTGCCATATAATGATTCTATTTAGACTAAAAAAAGGTTGTTCTCATAGAACAACCTTTAAGGGGTACACTGCAAATTTGCCGTTATTCTTGGGCGTTGTTGTAGTAAAATCTTTCGTGAATAATCTGATCGCCTTTCCAACGTTGCACAGCTACTTGTTCCATTTTGGCTCGGTACCCGTTTTTAAAGGTTACGTCCATGGTAGATTCTACAAAGGTAACCCCATCTTCTTCATTGGCGGCAATACTGTCAATAGTTAACGAATGAAATTCGGAGACCCCGTTTAAAAATTCTACTTCGTAGGCACGACATGCGACTTTTCCAACTCTTTCGCCTCTAGGTTCGGTCATTACCACATCTTCGGCATAGTACGTGTCAAAGGCTTCTAATAGCTTACCTTGTTGTAATTGATGGTAAATGTCTAATGCTTTTTCTTTATAACTCATAATTTATATTTTTAGATGACTAAATGTAGTTCATTTTTCTATACAATAATTGTATATACAACAATTTAACCATTTTTTAACCCAATTCAGGATTAGCACTTTAGCGTACCGAAAAGGATTGCGGTTTACGGATAGAAAAAGGGACTACTTTTTGCCGGCTACTACAATTACTATTTCTCCTTTGGGCGGTTTCTCTGTAAAATGTGCGACTAATGCGGCTAGGGTTCCCCTACGCGTTTCTTCGTACATTTTGCTGAGTTCGCGAGAAATGGAAGCAGGTCGGTCTGCACCAAAATAGCTCGTAAATTGCGTTAGGGTTTTAAGAAGTTTATGCGGTGATTCATAAAAAATTAGGGTTCGTGTTTCTTCGGCTAATTTTTCTAGCCTGGTTTTTCTTCCCTTTTTAACGGGTAAAAATCCTTCGAACACAAACTTGTCGCACGGAAATCCACTATTCACTAGGGCGGGTACAAATGCTGTGGCTCCCGGAAGACAATCCACGTGGATGTTATTTTCTATACAACTGCGACAAATTAAAAATCCGGGATCTGAAATGGCAGGGGTTCCGGCGTCGGAAATAAGAGCCACATCTGCGCCACTCCGAAGTTTTTTAATAATGCTGTCTACACTGCGGTGCTCGTTGTGCATATGGTGGCTTTGCATGGGTGTTGTAATGCCGTAATGATGCAGTAATTTACCGCTTGTACGGGTGTCTTCGGCCAAAATAAGCTGCACTTCTTTGAGTACTTTAAGCGCCCTTAGTGTAATATCTTCCAAATTCCCAATGGGCGTTGGAACAACAAATAATTTTCCCATGCTGTAAGCTAAGGTTTAAAAATAAGAAGTCGAAAATTGAAAAAAGAACGTTCTTCTTAAAATTTAAATACCCATTAGGTTTTATGAAAAGCGCCTTTCTATAAGTGCCATAAAGCGACTTTCGTATTCTTCTTTTCCTGCCCATTGATTGTAGTCGGGCTTAATCATATTTTCAACAAAGGCTACGGAGCGCTCCTGCGAGTCAATGGTGTTTAACTGCGATATAACGCGATTAAGATCCTCCGTACTGCCGTTGAATAAGTGTTTTACGAAAGCGATACGATCATTAAGATCTATTTTTATTTCTTTCCCGGGTTTTTCTACGGACCATTTAGAATACGAATCTGAAGTTTTAGCCCCGTTGTTGTCTGACACTACACTTTCTTTTTTGGTAAATTCGGGTTTTGCTTTAAATTCTGCAAAAATTTCATCTACCGGAATACTACCACTGTGCATTTCCTTAACCATATCTCTTATGGTCTCCATACCTGGAGTAATAATATCTTCCTCGTGCGGATTAGTTTCCGGCACAAGTTTGTTTTCATTGATTACTGCAGTAGCCATTTTTTCAAATTTGCTCGCAATCGCATTTTTGCTCACATCAACTTCCAAGTCATTGAGTTTTTCCTCAATATATTTTAAGACCGCTAACTTTTCATACAAGGCTTTTGCAGCATCGTAGAGTTCGCTAATTTCGTTCATGTTTCTGGAGGTAATGATATCAGTAGACATCCGTACCAATTCCTCTTTTAATTTTCTTTTCATGTGTTTATATCTTTTTTATTACATCGGTCACATGTAACTCGTCAATAATCATTCTTTTGTGTGTTATACTTTTTAGCATGACTTGTTTCATCAATTCTACCTTTTTATTTAACCTTTATACAAAAGGTGTACTATCTTTATTAATTTTATCCCTGTATTAATCAACAACGAAAAACAACTAACTTTCGTCTAAAATTACAAAATGTTTCTCGAAAATACGGTGAATCACAAAGAACAATTCGGATGGATCGAGGTCATCTGCGGATCCATGTTCTCTGGAAAGACCGAAGAGCTTATTCGCAGGTTGCGCCGCGCCCAATTTGCCAAACAAAAAGTAGAAATTTTTAAGCCCATCGTAGATACCCGGTATGATGATGATTTGGTGGTATCGCACGATGCCAATGAAATACGATCTACCCCGGTGCCCGCTGCTGCTAATATTCGTTTGCTGGCTGATGGTTGCGATGTGGTTGGCATTGATGAAGCTCAGTTTTTTGATGACGAAATTATTACAGTTTGTAATGATTTGGCCAACCGTGGCGTTCGTGTGGTGGTAGCCGGCCTTGATATGGATTTTAAAGGAAATCCGTTTGGTCCTATGCCGGCCTTAATGGCTACAGCAGAATACGTAACCAAGGTACATGCCATTTGCACACGTACCGGAAATTTAGCCCATTACAGTTTTAGAAAATCGAGCAATGAAAAATTAGTACTGCTCGGCGAAACCGAGGCCTATGAGCCCTTAAGCAGAGCGGCTTACTATAAAGCCATGTTACGCGAAAAAATAAATCAATTTCCTGTGGTGTCAGAAGAAGTGCTCCCCCAAAAGAAAGCGAATGGCTAAAACTTCAGAAACTACCTTGGAAATACACCTAGGAGCATTGGCGCATAATTATCATTATTTAAGAGGTAAATTAGATTCTAAAACCAAGTTCTTAGGCGTGGTCAAGGCTTTTGCATACGGCAGTGATGCCGCTAAGATTGCCCTTAAACTCACTCAATTAGGTGTAGATTACCTTGCAGTGGCCTATGCCGATGAAGGTGTGGCATTGCGCAAGGCGGGCATAGAAACGCCTATTTTGGTGCTACACCCGCTGCCTACAAATTTTCAACTGCTTATAGACTACCGGTTAGAACCCAGCATCTATTCCTTAAAAATGTTATCCGCTTTTAAACAGCTAGCAATTTCGAATACCCTGAAGCAATACCCTGTGCATCTAAAATGGAATACGGGACTTAATCGGCTTGGTTTTGAGGCGAATCAAATAGATGAGGTACTGCGCTGTATAAAAGATGTGGCCGAAGTAAAAATTGCTTCGGTTTTATCGCATTTGGCTGCATCCGAAGATCTAAACGAAAGGGAGTTTACAGCAAGGCAATTACGAATATTTAAAGAAATAGCAACTAAAGTAGATCGGTTTCTGGGATACCATCCCCTTTGGCATGTACTGAATACCTCCGGCATTATAAACTATCCCGAGGCACAATTTGACATGGTTAGGAGCGGTATTGGATTATACGGATTTGGCAATGAAAAACCAATAGATGAACAATTGCAGCCCGTAGCTACCTTAAAAACAGTAATTTCCCAAATACATCATATAAAGGCTCATGAGACCGTAGGGTACAATCGGGCTTTTAGAACCGATACGCCTAGAAAAACCGCAACGTTACCTCTAGGCCATGCCGACGGAATTGGCCGAATTTACGGCAAGGGTAACGCTTACGTGGCCATACATGGGCAACCAGCCCCCATTATTGGCAATGTATGCATGGATATGATTATGGTAGATGTCACCGACATCGATTGTAACGAAGGAGACGAAGTGATTGTGTTTGGAACATACCCCACCGCCGAACAATTTGCTGCCGGGGGTAATACCATTGCCTATGAGTTGCTTACAGGCATTTCACAACGGGTAAAAAGAATTTTTATAGACAACTGAGGATAGCATAATTCAACCTAAAATAAATGTATTTTTTTATTACATTGCACTTCCAATTAATCTATTAAAACACAAAATCATGCTCAAAGAATTTAAGAATTTTATTATGACTGGCAATGTCATTGAATTTGCCGTCGCGGTTATCATGGCCGGTGCCGTAGGTGCCGTAGTCAATGGATTTGTATCAGACATTATGATGCCTATTGTAGGTACACTTACAGGTGGCACTGATTTTTCTAACCTTAAATTTGTACTCACAGCCGCCTCCGGCGTAGAGGGCGAAGCGGGTTTCATTGCAGAGAATGCCATTCGCTGGGGAGCATGGGTTAATACCATTGTAAACCTTATTATTGTGGGGTTTGTAATGTTTGTTATTATCAAGGCATATAATAAAACCAAGCCGGCTCCGGAACCAGCGGCTCCAGCCGGACCCTCTCAGGAAGACTTATTGGCCGAAATTCGGGATCTCCTTAAAAAGAAATAACACCTCGGTTATAGGTCAGGGTCAAGAGCATTTAATTACCTTTCTGGCAGACAAATATTTTGGAAACGGCATAGTACTTTCTATGCCGTTTTTTGTAGAAATTATTTTACGCAATACACGAGATGTAAATTCTTCCACGCTTTCCTGATCTTATGATGTACGGACGGATACGCAGGCCTGGAAAGGTAATGTAAGGCGTTCTTTTAAGATCTCGTGGGACCTTAAACAGTTTAAAATGTTACAAAAATAACATTTTGTTATATTTTAATTATTCTTTAGATTGCTATTTGCAGACTTGTGCGTTTGCGCTACCTTTGCCGTCATTTTAAAAAGGTTTGGGTAGCGGTCTTGCAATAAGGATATATCCAAAATAGTATAAAAGGAATGATACGATCTGTGTGTTGGTCTTTCGTAGTTTAGGCCTTACGCCATGGTGGTAGTACCGATGCTAGAGGAACGGGAAATATGCTATGGACACAGTTACGGTATTTGTTACATCGAATAAAAGTTAAAGTATAACATATGAAAGTAGCAGTAGTAGGAGCCACAGGAATGGTTGGTGAGGTCATGTTAAAGGTATTGGCCGAACGGAATTTTCCCATAACAGAATTGATTTTGGTAGCTTCGGAACGTTCTGTAGGAAAAAAAGTGATGTTTAATGGCGTAGCACATACCGTAATTGGACTGGAAAGTGCAGTTAATGCCAAACCGGATCTTGCTATCTTTTCAGCAGGGGGCGATACCTCATTGGAATGGGCACCTAAATTTGCAGCAGTGGGCACCACGGTAGTAGACAACTCTTCAGCATGGCGCATGGATCCTACCAAAAAATTAATCGTTCCCGAAATAAATGCCTCAGAACTTACTGCTGCCGATAAGATCATTGCCAACCCTAATTGTTCTACCATACAATTGGTTATGGTGTTGTATCCCTTGCACTTAAAATACAAAATGAAAAGGGTAGTGGTTTCTACCTATCAATCCGTATCCGGGACCGGGCTCAAGGCGGTAAAGCAACTTGAAAATGAAATGGCCGGCGTAAGCGGAGAAATGGCGTATCCGTACCCCATCAACAGAAATGCCTTACCGCATTGCGATGTGTTTTTAGAGAACGGCTACACTAAAGAAGAAATGAAACTGGCTAGAGAACCTCAAAAAATACTAAACGACAGAAGCTTTTCTATTACCGCTACAGCAGTGAGGATACCCACTTCGGGAGGGCATTCAGAATCCGTAAACGTGGCTTTTGAAAATGATTTTGAACTGTCTGAGGTGCGTAAAATTTTAAGTGAAACACCGGGTGTAATTGTTCAGGACAATACAGATACCAATACCTATCCTATGCCCATTTATGCGCACGACAAGGATGATGTGTTTGTGGGTCGTATCCGAAGAGACGAGACTCAAAGACACACCTTAAACTTATGGATTGTGGCAGACAACCTGAGAAAGGGGGCCGCAACAAACGCCGTCCAAATTGCAGAATATTTGGTGGCAAAAAATTTAGTTTAGGCGCAGTATCCCTTGCAACCGTTTTGGTAAAGCGAAGAAATACCATCGCCACATTGGAGATGGTTTTTTTATGCGGATGATCAATTTGGTTTGTTTATTTCGATTTCATGTCGCTTCAATCTAAAGATTCCCCGACCCTTGGGTGGGGGTTTCCTATTTACCTCTCCTTTGGAGAGGTCGGAACTGCCTTTTTGCAGTTCCGGGTGAGGTAAAATACAAAATTTCGGATTTTGGCCCAAAGGCCAAAATGAAACTGGCGAAATAACCCTATGGCTTGCCTCGGGGATAGTCAGTTTCAAGAAATTTTTTATTGTGCTTTAAAGACCTTAGGGTCATCTAGAGCAGGTAGTTTTAGCCCTAGTATAACACCGATTTTGTGTAAATACTTATGGATAAAACGCTTTGTGCATTTTGATTGTTTAGTGCTTGTTTGATACAAAATCTTCATTATTTGCCTCGATCCTGAAGGAAGTAATGAAGATTTCTTGGATGTATCCTTCAGACTGCGGCAAAAATTGAAGAAATCAAGTCAAAATGAACATCGGGTTGATAAAGTGCATGAAGGAAGAGGAAAATAGGCGCCTCTATAGAAACAGAGGATATTGCAACACAACAAAGGATTTGGATACTTTTTTAAAAAATGTTGATTTTGTAAAGTGACAACCCCTCTTTATAGGAGAAAGTAGTACGTTTGCAACTTAAAAAAATATAGATAGGATGAAGGTACAAGAAGCGTTGATGGCCAGAAGCGGAGGAGCCTGCGAATTATGTAATTCAACATTGAATTTAGGTGTTTTTGAAGTGGCTCACGCGCCAACATCCGGAGTAGATGGATCCATATTTGTATGCGAAACCTGTATGGGCCAAATTGAAAATCCTGAAACGGTAGATGTAAATCATTGGCGGTGTTTAAACGATAGCATGTGGAGCGAACATGATGCCGTTAAGGTGGCGGTATGGCGAATGTTGCATCGCTTAAAAACGGAAAGCTGGCCACAAGACCTATTAGATATGATGTATTTGGAAGACAGTGTGTTGCTATGGGCCAAAGCGAGTGGGGTGGGATTGACCGATAGCGAACGCATAGTACATAGAGACGCCAATGGCGTGATCCTAGAAAACGGAGATTCCGTGGTGCTGATAAAGGATTTAAAAGTTAAAGGATCCAGTATGGTAGCCAAACAGGGAACGGCCGTGAGGAAGATTTCTTTGGATCGCGAAAATGCCGAGTATATTGAAGGTAGGGTAGATGGGCAACAAATAGTGATTATTACAAAATTTGTAAAGAAACTATAACGCACATTAAGAAAAAGGTTTATGCTTCAAACGTCTTGAATGATCTACCCGGTTTTTGCCTCACTTTTTTTGTTGGTACTATGGGTTTTATTATTTTTACCATTCAACATTCAACATTCAGCATTAATCATTTACCATTAATAAATCACCATCAACGATCAACCGTCAACCATCAACTATTTCAAACTCATCGCTGTAAAATACTGATAAAAATAAGGGATGGTTTCAATGCCCTTAAGGTAATTCCAAATACCAAAATGCTCATTAGGAGAGTGGATGGCATCACTATCTAGCCCAAACCCCATTAAAATAGTTTTACTGTCCAGTTCCTTTTCAAAAAGGGAAACGATAGGGATGCTTCCGCCACTGCGCTGCGGAATCGGTTTTTTTCCAAAAGTGGTTTCATAAGCTTTCGCCGCAGCTTTGTATCCGATGGTATCAATTGGAGTTACGTACGCCTGACCCCCATGGTGTGGGGTAACTTTTACTTTTACCCCCTTGGGAGCGATGCTTTCAAAATACGTTTTAAAAAGTTGGGTAATTTCTTCCCAATGCTGATGCGGCACCAGTCGCATCGAAATTTTAGCGTAGGCCTTACTTGGAATTACCGTTTTTGCACCTTCTCCGGTGTAGCCTCCCCAAATACCATTTACGTCTAAGGTGGGGCGAATGCTGTTGCGTTCGTTGGTGGTATAGCCTTTTTCGCCATATACCGCATCAATATGAACCGCATTTTGGTATTCTTGTAGGTCAAATGGGGCTTCGGCCATTTTAGAACGTTCTTCGGGGCTTAGCTCTGCTACCTTATCATAAAATCCCGGAATAGTTATATGGTTATTTTCGTCATGAAGGCTGGCAATCATTTTGGTAAGTACATTAATAGGATTGGCTACGGCACCCCCATACAATCCGGAATGCAAATCGCGGTTTGGGCCTGTAACTTCTACCTCCACATAGCTTAACCCTCTTAGCCCGGTAGTAATAGACGGTACGTTTTTGGCGATCATTCCTGTGTCGGAAATCAGGATAATATCATTTGCCAGTTTCTGTTTATTTTCAATAACAAAGGCAGCGAGGCTTTTGCTGCCCACTTCTTCTTCGCCTTCAATCATAAATTTAACATTGCATGGCAATTGATGGGTACGCACCATGAATTCTAATGCCTTTACATGCATGTACATTTGCCCTTTATCATCACATGCGCCACGGGCATAAATAGCCCCTTCAGGGTGCAATGGCGTTTGTTGAATGATGGGTTCAAAGGGAGGCGAATTCCAAAGATGAACCGGATCCGGGGGTTGTACATCATAATGCCCGTACACTAAAATAGTGGGTAGTTGGGAATCAATGAGTTTCTCACCATACACAATAGGGTATCCTTGGGTTTCGCATATTTCAACCAGATCGCAGCCACTATTTAGTAGCGATGCTTTAACAGCCTGTGCGGTATTAAGCACATCTTGCGTATACGCAGGATCGGCACTAACCGAAGGTATTTTCAGTAGGGTTACAAGTTCTTCAATGAATCGGTCTTTGTGTTCGTTTACGTAATCGATACTTTTTTGCATAGAAACTAAATTGGTAGAGGACTTAAATTTACAAAATCAACTTTTT
The DNA here is from genome assembly GCF_034651555.1 of Aurantibrevibacter litoralis. NCBI lineage: Bacteria > Pseudomonadati > Bacteroidota > Flavobacteriia > Flavobacteriales > Flavobacteriaceae > Aurantibrevibacter > Aurantibrevibacter litoralis. The sequence continues at coordinate 52,731 of NZ_JAYEEQ010000001.1, forward strand.
ATTATTGAAGTATTCCGGAATTGAATTTTTGCGCTATATTTGCAACCCGAAATGTGCCGGAGTGGTGCCTTTGGGACTTTTGCAGGCGTGATGGAATTGGTAGACATGCTAGACTTAGGATCTAGTGCCGCAAGGTGTGAGAGTTCGAGTCTCTCCGCCTGTACGAGTAAAAACCGTAATTACTTATTAATTAAGTTTTTACGGTTTTTTGTTTTGTTTATTTGTACGATTAATGTTCGGTGGAGGTTTTATTAAATAAAAAGGGGGAAAGAAATGTCTTTATCTTTCCCCCTTGCAGTCAAACCTAAAAAATAATCTAATAATCCATAATCCTGCGATAGTTAACCATTATACAGTACTGCTTAATTTCGTCATCTAAACGGATTTCTAATAAGCTTGTAACATTTGATATTTCTTTTTTTTCGTAAGTACTTAAAAATCCTTCCTTTTCAGCGGTGAAAAATGTCGTTTCCATTTCTTTGGCTAGCTTCAGGGCTTTCTTTTGCTTTTCGTTTTTGGTGTAATACGAGTTTGCCTCTATTATTTTATGTCTTTCGGCATCCGGCAAATCAAAAGATAGCCCCTTTAGTTGACCATTACTGCCTAAATAAATTATTGCTCTATATTCCTAGCCTCAAAAGAAATCAATTCAATGTCTTCAAAACATAGGGACACCTCGATAGGGTTGCAACATGTTTCGCAATCTTCAATATAAGTTTGCTTGTGAATGGAAGGATCTAATAACATCGATATATTTTCCCAGCAGTAAGGGCATTGAAAAAAATATTCGTACATAAGGAATCCGGTGTTTGCTTGTTTATTTAACAGCTTTAATAATATTGAAGTAAAAATGGAACAGCCCTTAGCAAATTTAAGACTATTTTTTTACGGATACTTCGATGATTTTTTAGCATGCCAATCTGAAATGCTACCGCATAGTTGGATGAAACTAGTTACAATGAAAAAAGAAGCGTACTCCGTAGCCTTCCTAACCATACCAATTAATTTTAAATCTACGTATGCGCTGGCTCCTCAAACTTCGAACCTTTCCCTAGAAGTGATACGTTGATGATAATTCTAGGATGTGAAACCTAAATCAAAAATATTTTTATGAATATCATCACACTGCATGCTACGACAAGACAAACTTCGAAGAACAAAAATCTAAACGCAAAATACAATTTTCACCCCCAATCGCCTTACTATTCCGAAAGGTTACAAGGGTGTCCAGCTAATGTATCCCAAATCTTTGGTTATGATGTTTTTAAAATCCGCCACAGCTATAGGGCGGGTTTGTTTATCCCTCAAACGTAAACTCCGGCAATCGCATTAATGCACCTCCATTTAAAGCAGATTCGTGCGCCAAAATACCCACACACGTAATGTTAGCCGATTGTTTCGCATTTGGGTATGGTGCTTTTTTCTGCAGTAAAGCATTTACAAATTCGTGCACCAAATGGGGATGAGAGCCACCATGCCCTGCACCTTGGGTAAACGATAAGTGCTCGTGCTCATCGTCGTATACACCTTGGGTGGTAAAATGTTGTATTTCCTTGGGCAAAAGTTTTGCAAAATCGGGGCTTTCTACTTCTTCGGGAATTTCAGGTTCCGGTTTTTTCGCAGTGTGTACCACTAGGGTTTGTCCTTCAATAAGGGGCCATTCTACGGACTTTATAGAACCATAAACCTCAAAACTTTCTCTATATTGGCGTGCTACATCAAAAAGAGAACGATATACTTGCGCACTTAAATCTGAATTTCGAAACTTAATGTGCGTTGTTTCTACCGCATAAGGCGAATTGTAATGTGCAATTAATTCTTCCCGTATAGTGCCGGAGCCAAAACACGACACATATTCTGCTTCTCCGCGGGTAAGTGCTAGTACAGGGCCTACACAATGTGTGGCGTAGTGCATGGGGGGCAAACCGGGCCAATAATTAGGCCAACCGTCCATGTCTTGTTGGTGACTAGCCTTTAGAAATTGTATTTTGCCAAGTTCTCCAGTTTCATATAACTCTTTCATAAAGAGAAATTCGCGCGCATACACTACAGTTTCCATCATCATATAGGTGAGTCCCGTTTCTTGAGTTAATCGTACAATTTCTTCACATTCGGCTACTGTGGTTGCCATGGGTACCGTGCAGGCTACGTGTTTTCCTGCTTTTAAGGCTTTTATAGATTGAATGCCATGATCCGGAATAGGGGTGTTGATATGTACCGCATCAATATCGGGATCTTTTAATAGTTCATCATAGGAGGTATAGCGTTTGGCAATACCAAAAGCGTCGCCCAATTCATTTAATTTTTGTTCGTTTCGCTGGGATATGGCCACCAAGTTAGCATGGGGATGTTTTTGATAAATCGGAATAAATTCTGCCCCAAATCCAAGGCCTACAATCGCCACATTAATTTTTCTAGTACTCATTTTTGTATGCTTTAGCTATTAAATGTTTGTTTTAAAAATTGAAGTCCGTCTGTAGCAAACGCATCCTGATTAGGAGCCAAATTTTTCCAAATACAGACGGCTGCTGCCAACTCTTTAATTTCCGGGGTAAAGCTTTCTATAACTATAGCACCCTGATAATGAATCTCAGCCAAACCCTCTTTAAAATCATTCCAAGGTGTGAGTCCGGTACCCGGAACACCTCTGTGATTTTCAGAAACTTGTACGTGAAGTAGTTTGTTTCCCACGGTTTTTATGGCTTCTTTAATGTTCTTTTCTTCGATAGTCATGTGAAAACCATCTAATAATACTTTCGCCTCTTTTTGATTAATATCGGTTACTAAGCGCATTACATCTTCAGCGGTATTCACCAAATCGGATTCAAATCTATTGAGCGGTTCTAAGGCAATTTCTAAGCCATACCTACCTGCCATTTTACAGACTGCTGTAAGGTTTGTTACGGCGCTGTCCCATTCTCTTTTCTTCTGTTCCGATGAAACCAATCGCGCTTTTCCTACGGCAGAATACATAGGACCTGCTAAAAAACCACCGCCCAAAATAGTGCAGAGTTGAAAACACTGTTCTATATAATTAAAACAGTGTTGATGCACCGCCCTATCTTCATGTGTAAAATCTTTGGTGGGGCCAAAAGCACCACAAACTACTACCCCTAAGTCGTTCGCTTCCAAGGCTTTTTTAACCAATTCGCCATCAATAAGCGAAGGGTCTTCGACCGGAATTTCGACCAAATCATATCCCATTGCTTTTATTTTTGGAAATAGGGCCACCGATTGGGAGGTAAAAGGCGATTCCCAAAGCCAAGTACTTACGCCAAATTTTGTTGTTGTATTCATTGTTTTAATGCCTTTTTTGCACGCTACTTGCGTTTTGTTTTGAAATAAAAACGAATCTTAAAAGGGACTAAGAGGTTGCAGCCACCACTTTCATAACACCCTGCATAATGCGCCAATGCCCCGGAAAGGTGCAAATAAAGGGGTACATTCCGGGGGTTGTGGGTGCCGTAAATTTGAGACTAAACGTACTATCCGGATCTACGATGGGGGTATAAAACAGCACTTCTGCCATGTCGGGGACATAGTTCTTTTCGGCTCCCTTGGGATCCATGGCTAACTTATCTGCCGCTGCCCCTACCTTTTCTTTGGTGCCAGGCTCCGTAATCAATAAATTATGCTGCATAAAATCGTTATTCTCAAACACTACTTCTATAGATTTTCCGGCTTCTACTACAAACTCAGAAATATCAAATTTCATTTCGTTTTGTATGGTTTTAATCCGAATTACATTGGCGGGGGCATTATCCGTACTTTGGGATGTGGCTAATAGGGCTACTTTATCCCCGTAATTTTTAACCAGTAATGCTGCTATGGAAATTTCCTGAAACTGATTGCCTTCTTTTTTGGTATAATCTTCGGCTACCTTATATTTCCAGTCGCCATCTAAGGGAAGAGAGGTATTACCTACCTTTAGAAATAATTGGTCTTTATTTCCGTAAATTCCGCCGCCGCTACCGGTATCTTTAACCCATATGGCAATAGTATTGCTGCCCGCCTTTAAAATACCGCTTTTTACAGCATATACCCGCGGGACTTCATAATTGTCTGTATTTCCTATTTTCTGACCGTTAATATACACCACGTCCGAATCATCAATAGGGCCCAAGGATATGGTGCCGGCTTTACCTGCGTCTGCGGCAGAAATAGGTACTTCCCGCCGAAACCAAATTATTCCATCTATATCTAGACCGGCATTTTCTATGTATTGAGGTATTTTCATGGTTTTCCATTCTGCATCATTTAGTCGTGGGCTTTCCCAGTCTATTTTTTCTGCTATTGGTGTTTCAAGTTGTTGGGGATCCAGGTTTTGTACCTCACCAATAAATCCTACACTGTGTTTTGCCCCTGCGGCATACAGTGCTTTAGAGAGCCAAGCGTCATTTGCTATGCCTTCCTTTAGGCTTAAGGCATAAAGTTTTTTGCCAACTTCTACCGAGGGATCCCGATCTGCAAAATAGAGTAAAGCCGCTAATTGAACACCCGGATCCACATCATTCAGAATATCTGCCTTGAGCAATACATTGTCTGTATCGGTGTTTTTTGGTAGTATTTGTATGGCTGCTTTTCGTACCGCACCATCTGCATTTGCAAGGGCACCTTTCACAACTTCTACTGCCTGTGCTTCCGAAGGAATAACGCCAAGACCCTGTACAACCCAAAGCGCATGTAATGCTCCAAGATGAAGCCCTAGCGCATCCGGTTTACTTTCTTTTATAGCAGCATAAAGGGCGGGTAAAACTGATTTATCCCCTTTTTCTACTAAGAGACGCTGAGCCGTCATGCGCCAAAACATATTATCGTTAGAAAGCGCCGCAATCAATTCTTTGGGGTTGTTGTGATCTAAGGCTGTGAGACCTGTTTTTAGTGTTGCTGTTTTTGGTTTTACCAACCAAATTCTTCCTCGCGATCTATCTCGTAATGGATTGATGTATGCATTTCCTTCACCGTTTTCGGCATCATATCCCCCTCTTTCCGCTTTTGGCGTAGGATTGTGCTGAATGATAAAATTATACCAGTCTAGCACCCATACATTGCCATCGGGCCCTACTTTTGCTTCTACGGGCGAAAACCACTCATCGGAACTTGCTATAAGATTACCTCCGTCTTTTTCGATATATCCGGCACCCTCCTTTTCAATCTTAGCAATATGTACCACGCCTCCTGTAGGTTCGCAAACAAAGGCGACTTTATTCCAATAGTCACTCGGGAAGCTACGAGCGGTATAAAAGGAATGCCCGGCAGCGGCGGTAAAGCCCCCAAAGACATCTACTTGTCGCACATTAGGTGTAATAGCTTTCATATCATAATGCCCGTCTATTTTACTACTGCCTTGGGAAGGAATACCCTCCACACCGGCAAAGCTGGCGTTGGGAATACCTACAAAAACACTATGTGTGTTGTTCGCGGTAGAGGCAAATAAGGAATTATCTTCTGTAATACCTAAACCCCAAGTATTATTGCTGGTGCTACTTATAAATTCAAAGTCGGTATACTGCGTGTTAAAGCGATACACTCCTTGGCGAAATTCATAGGGTTTTCCAAAGATTTCCCCTTTGAACCCAGAATAGCCAAGCACACCATAGATATTATTATCAATGCCATTTTGAAGGTTCGACGGTCCGGCGTGCGTATCAAAAGTTCCCCAACCCTCTATAATTACCTCTTTTACATCGGCTTTATCATCGCCGTCGGTATCCTTAAGAAATAGAAAATAGGGTGCTTGGGATACAAGTATGCCGCCATTGGCAAAAGTAAAACTGGTGGGGATGTTTAGACCTTCGGCAAAAATGGTAAATTTGTCTGCTTTGCCATCTCCGTTAGTGTCTTCACATATTTTTATACGGTCGTCTCCCTGTCCTTTATCGTCTCTTACGGTATTGGGGTAATCCACAGTTTCTATAACCCAAAGCCTCCCCTTTTCATCCCAATTCATGGCTATCGGATTAATGATATCGGGTTCCGAGGCAAATAAATGTGCCTCAAAACCGGCCGGTACCTGAATCAGTTTAGCAGATTCTTCCGGAGATAAAGGAAGTTGGTATTTTGGTGCGGGATCTCTCTTTTCATAGTTTGGAATATTGGCGCGTTCTTCGTACAGTAGCTTAGGCATGTCCTTTACAAAGGCCTCCCAATTTTTTTTGGCATTGGCATCTACCGCCCATAAAATACCCTCTTTTATTAAATGTTGAAATCCCGGTTGGTTCCAGGTGCGTTCATCATGACCATAGGCGGTATAAAAAACTTTTCCTTTGCCATATTCTTTTACCCAAGTCCATGGTTCCTTATGGCCTCCTTCCTCGCGCTCCATCAGTACTTTAATGTCCTTGGCCATATTACTGTGCACGTAGGTCTCATCCCAGGTGGCAAATGGTTCTAAATTTTCCGTTATAGGGTGTGCTTTATCTATAATAGTCGTGGTAAATGTTCCGGTTTCGTGACTCATAAATTGACCGCCAACCATGTCTACATACTCCGGAGAATTTCGGAAACAAAAACTGGCACAATGAATAGGAATAAAAGCTTTGCCGCCGGAAACGTAATCGATTAAAGCCTTGTCCTGCGCCGGCGTAATGCTATCGTGATTGGCGTAAATGATAAGTCCATCATACAAGGCTAGTTTGGCGGGATTAAGATCATCCGGATTCTCGGTATAGGTTATGTTAATGCCACTTTTAGTAAGTGCAGAAGCCAAAATGGGCATATAAGCATTAGAATTGTGATGCTCAATGGAGTGGCCTAAAAATAATAGTTCTAACCGGCGCGGCTGATCAACTACGGGAGTCTTAGGAGCGGACTGACAGCCGATCAATACGGCTACAACAACAAAGACACATAAAAAGCGAGTAATTAAAGGTTTCATATTGGGCATATTTTAAGTCGTATCAATATTACTGATAAATGTCATAGAAATAGGACTGTATTCTATCGGTTATTGACTTTATTATATCACAAAATTTTATTTTAATCTATTTATATGGTAAATTAGTGTCGCCATTTAGCACTGTAAAAACCGTTAAATTTTGAAACACCCTTGAAATCTGCCTTACAAAAATCGCCCATACCGGTAAACCATGCTTTAGTAGTGCACTATTTGGAACAATCTTTTTTTGATCCCAACTGGCATTTTCATCCGGAATACCAACTTTTTATGGTACTACAGGGCAGTGGCACCCGCTTTGTGGGCGATCATGTAAAGCAATTTAAAAAGGGCGAAATCACTTTTTCCGGTCCTAATCTTCCTCATTTATGGCGTAGCGATCAGGATAGCCTAAGAAGCCAAAAAAAAGGTATGGCAAAAGGTATTGTAGTGTATTTTGGTGGAAACCTCATCAGCGAAAACCTCATGCAAAAAGAAGAAATGATTGCGCTTCGACAGCTTTTTAAAAAGAGCCTTCGCGGCATCGATATTTTGGGCAAAACAGCAGAAAAGGTGGGTGTAATGCTCCGAAATCTTCTGCAATTGGAGGGGTTTGACCAAGTACTTGGGTTGTTGCAAATATTAAATCTTTTAGCCAAATCTAAAGAGTATCGCTTTTTGGCCAGTCCGGGGTATACCAATACCTTAAAAGAAGGTGATACAGACCGGATGAATAGGGTATATGCCTATGTGATGAAACACTTTACCCAAAAGATTAGCGTTTCAGAATTGGCAGCACTCACCAACATGACCCCAACCTCATTTAGTCGGTATTTTAAAATTCACGCCAACAAGACTTTTTCAGAATTTTTAAGTGAAATTCGTATAGGTCATGCTTGTAAATTGTTGATTGATAAAAAAAGAAACAGCTCTCAGGCGTGCTATGAGAGCGGTTTCCAAACCTTATCTAATTTTAACAGGCAGTTTAAGACCATAATGAATAGAACTCCCACAGAATACCAAAAGAAATATTTAGATGAATTAAGTGCCATGGTATACTAGAGACTAAGGTTCCAATGCAAAATTGGCCTCTAAAGTCGTTGCCGAACTGCCACCTACAAATACCTTAAAATCTCCCGGTTCGGCCTCCCACTTATTTTGGGCTGTATAAAATTGAATAGTTTTTTGGTCAATGGTAAACGTCACTTTTTTAGATTCACCCGGTTGTAATTCTATGATTGCAAAGTCTTTGAGCTCTTTTACCGGTCGAGTGCTACTGCCTACCAGATCTCTGATATACAGTTGTGCCACTTCTCGGCCTGCAAATTTGCCTGTATTTTTTATAGAAAAGGTGACTTCTAATTTTTGGTCTATTTGAAACGATGAGGCACTTAGTTGCAGATTGGAATACACAAAGCTACTGTAACCTAATCCATGTCCAAATGGATAAAGCGGTTCGTTGCTTTCGTCCATGTAATGCGACCAGAACACTATATCGTTCCCCGGATTTGTAGGTCTACCTGTAGCTTTGTGGTTGTAATAAATGGGTACCTGCCCTACATGTCTAGGAAAGGTCATGGGTAATTTGCCACTGGGATTATAATCGCCGTAAAGGACTTCTGCAATGGCATTTCCACTTTGGCTGCCTAAGTGCCATGTCTCTAAAATGGCCGGGATATTCGCAGCTGCCCAAGGAATAGCAAGGGGTCTTCCATTCATTAAAATAAGAACAATATTTTTGTTTACAGCATATACGGCTTCCAATAATTCCTGTTGAAGTCCCGGTAAATCTAAAGACACCCTGCTGCGCGCTTCTCCGGTCTGAAAGCCATGTTCGCCAAGCACCATAAGGACTACATCCTTATCTTTTGCTGCTTCAACGGCCTCTCTTATACCGGTTCTATCGGTGGTGTTGATTTTCGTTTCCGTAATAAAATTGGTTTCTCCTACTGTAAGCGCTACACCCCGGGCATATGTTACTTTGTTCTTGGGATAGCGTTGCAATCCTTCCAAAACAGATACCGCACTGTCATCTTCTGCCGCAATGCGCCAGCTGCCTAAGGGACTATTTTTGTCATCGGCCAAATCACCTATAAGCGCAATGTGGAGTCCCTCCTTTTTTAAAGGTAAAATTTGCCTCTCATTTTGTAACAAAACAATAGATTTTTTGGCCATGTCTAAGACCATAGCCGTATGTTCGGCACTTCCTACAATCTCTTTTTCGCGAGAAGTATCGCAATAGCTGTAAGGATCATCAAATAACCCCAACTCGTATTTCACTTTTAAAATGCGTTTCACGGCATCGTCAATATGTTCAATAGCTACTTTACCTTCGTGGACTAAGGCTTCTAAATGGTGTACATAAATATAGGATTCCATATCCATATCCGATCCTGCATTTACAGCCAATAGCCCTGCTTCTTTGGCGTCTTTTGCAAAGCCGTGTGGAATCATTTCACGAATGGAACCCCAATCGGACACCACAAATCCCTGATAATTCCATTCTTTTTTTAGCACTTCCCGTTGTAAAAATGCATTTCCGGTAGCGGGTATTCCGTTTAAGTCATTAAAGGAATTCATCACCGTTTTTACATCGGCATCGATGGCTGCCATAACGGGTGGAAATATGATATTATATAAAGTGGAAGTGCCTACATCTACCGTATTGTAATCTCGTCCAGATTCCGAAAAGCCATACCCGGCAAAATGTTTAACAGTCGCTGCTATAGTGTGTGTTGCCGCCAAATCATCTCCTTGAAATCCTTTGACACGGGCATAGGCAATTTTGCTTCCTAAAAATGGATCTTCACCGGCACCTTCCATAACCCTGCCCCACCGGGCATCTCTGGAAATATCGATCATGGGGGCAAAGGTCCAGTTGATGCCACTAGCAGCCGCTTCAGCAGCAGCCATTTCCGCCGATTTTCGAATCGCTTCCATATCCCAGCTTGCGGCTTCTGCTAAGGGGATTGGACTTATGGTTTTGTATCCGTGAATAAGATCGAAACCTATGATTAATGGAATTCCCAGACGGGTTTCTTCCACGGCTATTTTTTGAACTTTTCGCACTTCATCAGCACCTCGAACGTTGAGCATGGAACCTACCATACCTGTTTTTAAGTGGGCGTATTTCGTGGCCGCATCACCTTCTACGGGTACCGGCCCCGTAACATTCCAAAACCCATTGTACTGGTTCATTTGACCAATTTTTTCTTGAAGAGTCATCACCTTTAACAGCGAATCTACTTTTTGGTTTATGGAACCCATTGTATTTTTTTCGGTTGTAATCACTGATTGCCCAAAAGCACTGCAGCATATAAAACTTACATAGAGGTATAAAGGATATTTCATTTTTGGTTGATTTTATTTTTTAGAACCTATAGTGCCACCAAGAGCCATTTAAGTTAGGTGTTCATTTAATCCCTTTGAATCATCTTAAAAAAAGAGAGGTGATTTGGCTTGCATCAACCTCTCTTTTGCAACTAACCACTAACTAAAATACCCATTGTCCATTTTGCTTATTTCGTGCCTATTTGATACTATAATCTTCATGATTTGCCTCGATCCTGAAGGAAGTAATGACGATTTTTTCGATGTACCCTTTAGGGCAGGGTAAAAATGGAAGAAATCATGTCCAAATGAACAACGGGGTAACATATAGCTACAACCTTTTACTGATACACCCTAATATAATCTACTTCCATGGTAGATTCTACGAAGGCGGGATCTATGGCCCCTCCAAAGTTTCCGCCCATGGCTACATTAAGAATAAAAAAGAAATTCTTATTAAAGGGTAAATCAGGACTGTTACTTACCGTATTGAACACTTCACCATCTACAGAAAACGAAATGGAATTAGCGGTCCAAACCATCCCGTACACATGGAAAGCTTCAGACACGTCTGGTATAATCACGGAACCGGTTCTGCCATTACCACCAAAGTTATTGGGATCGTGGGTAGTTGCGAAAATACGGTTTTGTTGATTGCCTACATGTTCCATAATATCTATTTCTCCTGCTGCCGGCCAAATGTTGGTCTGAAAATCGGCACCCAAGGTCCAAATTGCCGGCCAAGTGCCACCTCCGCTGGGCAGTTTGGCTCTAACCTCCACTTTGCCGTATTGAAACTCAAACTTTTGATGGCTTTGTATTCTTGATGAGGTATAATTACTACCACTAAAACTTTCTGTTTTGGCGGTAATTTTGAGTAACCCATCTTCGATGATCACATTTTCGGGACGGGCTGTATAATATTGTAATTCGTTATTGCCCCAACCATTTTCTCCGGTACCTAAGTCAAAATTCCAAGTGTTTGGATCGGGAGCACCTGGCACATCAAATTCTTCGGACCAAATCAGCTCATCAAACGTAGCATCTTCGTCACCACCCCCTGTATCTCCCTGTGCTTCAACCGGGGTTGTTGTAAAAATATGATACCATGCTAAATTAGAATCTAAGCCATCTATGGTGCGTACCACTAATCGGTTTTCAGAAATTTCCAAGATTTCGTAAGAAGATGAGCTTATAAAATATCCCATAAAGCCTCCTTCTGAGAAATTAAGTACGGTTCCTCTTGGTTGAAAGGCAGGATCTCCTACCAAACTCCAATCGGTTTCTGATGGTGCCAAGCTCACATTTCGGGTACCCGAAGTATCAAAATCGAAACAAGCATCTTGCCCTGCACTCTGTCCCAGTACACTTTCTTGATGCGCACCATTAAAAAACGTTTGCCCGTTATTGTTGAGTTGATACGTAAACTGCCCTTGAGGATTTAAGGCAAAGGTGAGCTCATCATTGCAAAGACACTGACTTACATCACTACAGATTTGAAATGGTGAGGCTGCAAAAAATGCCGGAAACCAATGTTGTGTGGGGGCCGGATTAATCTGCTGATCAAAAGCCAAGGTAGGACCAACACCGAGGTGCCCGTTTTGAGCCACTGCCCAATACCATGTTTTGGAACCTCCAGAAATAACATTGCCTTCGGCATCAACTTCGCCACCGGATAAAAATTCGAGAACCTCATTATCCGAAAAGCTACTCTCTACCGTTACCTGCAACGAGACAGAACTACTAGCACCTCCTGCACCAAATGCAATGACCGAGTAATCGTACGTATTGAGTCCCACTCTTGTAAACCGTTTGGTAGTGGTACCCCCCGAAGCTACTTGAGAGGTGCCGTCGTTGAACTTAAACGTATAGGTTATAGCATTATCTGCGGAAGCGGTAAAAACTACAATTCCCGAGCCATCGGTACTAATATCTGCTTCTACGTTAATATTAGAGGGCACAGTTATAAGTCCCAAACTTGGCTCATCTTCCTGGCACGCCATAAAAAGTGCTAGCAGGAAAAATAGGAATCCATATTTTCTAAAATTTTTCATCTGTTATTATTTATTGTTTTTCAGCGGTCATTTGCAACAACCCAATAATCGTTTTCTCTGTGTGATCAAAAATTAATCCTGTCGGTTGGTATAAATCGATGAAATTTGCTTATACTTTTTTCATTGACTTTATTTGTCGTTTCTGTTTCTATGGGTACTTCCCGACTGTTGCGCTGCATGATACGGTGCTTGTTTTTAATCCTAAAGTGGCGCTGTATTGCCGTAGGTATCTCACTCATTATAAAAATACACATTGTCTACAAAGACCGTATTTGCTGCATTGGGAGCCCCTACATAAATTAATTGGGCAATATTGCTACGGGTCGTTAACCCAACAAAATCGCTTAATGGGATATCGAAACTAACCCATTGCCCTTGAGGTGGGTTGGAAATAACAATCTCATGTTCGGTGTCATCGCCTCCACCAAAAGCCGCGTCTGCGCCAAAATCGACCAATTTAATTCTAAATTCAGTAGCGTCTGCGGTCCAAATATCGGTTCTAAAGTGAGTCATCGCACTCGCATCAATCTGAGTGGCTACCGTTTCTATTCCTACAAAACTTAATGCGCTGTATTTTTTTACGTCATTACCGGCAATGCTAACCTCTTCTAGAGTAGCATCGGACCATACGGTGCGCCAAGTATCTACAGGGACATTGGTATATGCATCACTAAACATAGCTATTACATTGGCTTGCGCCTGTGATGGTGTGGGTGCCGCGGTTGCTGGTGCCGTAGGGGGTGAAGCCGCATTTTCATTGTAAAAAAACACATTGTCAACATAGACGGTATTGGCGCCAAAGGGTGCCCCCACATAAATTAATTGAGCGATGTGCTCACGGTTTGTGAGTCCGATAAAATCGGATAACGGAAGATCGATACTAACCCATTGTCCTTGCGCGGGGTTCTCGATGACAATTTCATGCTCTGTATCGTCTCCGCCCCCAAAAGCACCATCGGCACCAAAGTCGACCAATTTTATATTGAATGCGGTGGCATCTGCCGTCCAAATATCGGTTCTAAAATGGGTCATTTCGCTAGCATTTATTTGATTTTCTACGGTTTCGACCCCCACAAAACCTAACGCGCTGTATTTTTTCACTTCATTACCGGCAATGGTAACTTCTTCTAAGGTAGCATCGGACCATACGGTGCGCCATGTATCTACGGGTACATTGGTGTATGCCTCACTAAAAAGGGAAATAACACTGCTCTCCGGATTCAGGGGATTAGGGGCCGCTTCGGTAGGCTCATTACCCACAGCCAAACCACCGCTTTTCGCAATGTCATCTATAAAGAAGGTGCCAGCGGTGTTTCCGGGACCGTCAATAAAAATGACCATAGTGGCGTATTGTCCTTCCGGCACAAAGGGTTCGCCAACGCCTTGATTACCATCAATAAAACTTTTTACGGCGTTGTTGGCAAAATCGAAGCTTATTTCTTCCCATCCGGTTCCACCGTGATTAGAAACTACCTCGTTTTCTCGTTCTCCATTTACACCACCCTCAAATTTTAATAAAATTGGCACGGCCACTTGCGACCAAAATTTTAAGGTAATGGTTTTATCGGGCGTACTAAAATCGACCGGTGTTCCGAGATTAAAAGCACCACCTTCAAAAGCATTTCCGGAATTGGTAATGGCACCGACATTGGAATTTTCGGGATTGGCACCCGATGGATCCGGATTGGCTACCACTTCAAAACTTGACCCATTAAAGGTAACAAAATCATAGTTCACTAAGGGATCATCAAAAGTAATAGGCAAAGAAATGGCATTAGATGCACCAGTAATGTCAACAATCTCTGTGCCTTCTATGGTGCCTGCACCGGCACCTCTTGCCACAACCCTAACGGTATATTGCCCTACTTCGGCGTATACGTGCGTGGCGGTTTCACCTGCCATAATGGTGGTGGGTTCCTCATCTTCTACATCGCCAAGGAATACATCAAAAACGGTGGCATTTGTGGCGGTTGGACTTACTGAAATTTCAAACGGATTGCTGGTAGACTTCTCCACACCTAGCACTAAATTTGAAGGAGCTTGGAACGAAATGGTTACTACTCTAGCGAGTTCGCTGGTAAGACCGGTAAGCCCCACAGCTACAATACGAAGTGTATATTCACCCTCTGCATAGCTATGTGTTACGGTATCGCCCGGAGCCACCTCTGTTGGGGTTTCCCCATCCGTATCGCCAAAAAGGATTCGGAAAAGCGTAGCGCCTTCAGCGGTGGGGGTAACGGTAACTATACCGGAATCGTCTTGCGCTATATTAAAAATCGCATTGACATTGGTGGGTGCCGATACTTCTTGCAAAGCAAAGGAGGTATCATCGTCTGAACAAGAATTGCCCAAACCAATGGCAAGGAAAAGAATTAAAAGTCGTTTAAAGGTTTTCATATGTTTGTATTTATTGTTTTTCATCGGTCATATGAAGCATCTAAGTAATCCTTGCTCTGGATGTTTACAAGTAAATTGTTGATGTTTCATCTGTTTCTTTTTTATTGATCTGATGCACTATGCTTTTGCTTCGAGTGTCGTAGTGCAGTTTTGTATTTCTTTTAATTTAGTAACCCGGATTTTGAGACCATCGATTGCCTGCCAATTCTATTTCTATGGCCGGAATGGGAAACAACTCGTGCTTGCCTTCCTGAAACCCATCAATTGCCTGTGCCGCACGGCCGGTGCGAACCAAATCGAAAAAGCGATGTCCTTCACCAACCAATTCTACTCTTCGTTCATTGTAAATAGCGGTGGTAAGGGCTGTTCCTGTGGCGGTAATAGCCGGCAAACCTGCCCTTGTTCTAACCCTGTTCAGGAATTGTTGTGCCTTGGTATCATCTATAGCACCGCGATTAAAGGCTTCTGCGGCCATTAATAGTACGTCGGCAAATCGGATTGCTCTGTAGTTATTAGGATTGGTGAGATTGGCATCTCCGGTATTTAAATCGCCTTGACGAGCAATATATTTTCTATTGTAAAAGCCGGTATGTTCAAAACCTTCTGTAAAAGAAACACTAGGATTCTGAGCGGCCCAGGTGTTAATATCTAAAATGGCGATGTCTCGGCGGATATCTCCGGGTTCAAAAGCATCAAAGGCCTCTTGCGTAGGAATATTGAAGCTAAACCCCGATTCGAATACTGGTCCGGTATAATTTCGAATTCCGTTGAAGCCCACGGCCACATTTCCCTCGCTACATTGCAGACACCCAAAACCGGCACCTTCTACGTCGGTGTATTGTACTTCAAAAACAGATTCTATATTGTTCTCATTGTCATTTTCAAAAATAGTGCTGTAGTCGCTCACTAAATCATAAGGGCCGTTGATGATAAGACTTTCTAGTATGTTTGCAGCTTCCGAAAACTTATTTTGAAAAAGAAATACTTTCCCCAATAAGGCCTCTGCGGCACCTTTGGTAACCCTACCGGTTTCATTCTGTACAAAGGGCAAATTTGCAGCAGCAAATTGTAGATCCTGTTCTATTTGTGCGTATACTTGAGCCTTAGGTGTTCTTTCTACTATATCTTGATCTCCAAATAAGAAACGTTTATCTACGGCAAGCGGCACATCGCCAAACCATTTTACCAATTCAAAATAGTAATAGGCTCTCAAGAAAGTTGCTTCTGCCAGCACCCTTTCCTTGCCTGGAAAATCTGTTGTATCTTTAAACTCTAATATAAAATTAGCTCTATTGACTCCGGCAAACATCCAGCTCCAGATATCGCGCAATTGTTGGTTTACGGGCGTATGAATCATGTCGTCTATTTCCTGTATACCGGGAACATCGGTAGCGCTTTCTCCCCCGGCGAGCGTATTGTCTGATGCTATTTCGCCCAGCATTACATTGATATAGGTAGATTGCAATAAATCATAGGCGCCAATTAAAGCATCTTGATAGTCGGCTTCAGAATTAAAGAAGCTCTCAGAATCTTCATTAAAAGAGTCCACATCTACAAAATCATCACTACAGGACACGGAAAGGAATCCAGTGAATAACAGGGCATATAAGAACCTCAAAGGGGTATATTTTTTTTTCATCACAATTAAAATTTAAGGTTTAAACCAAGCATATACATTCTGGGTACCGGATAAAATCCCTGATCAATACCGGCACCAATAGGGTCTCCGGAGGAAGCGCTAGGGTCGAATCCCCTATATTCGGTCAATGTAAAAAGGTTGTTTACTGCAAGGTAAAATCTAAGTTTTTCTATGCCAATTTTTTCGATGATGGGTTGGGGTAGGGCATAGCCTACTTGCACGTTTTGTAGTCTTACGAAAGAACCATCTTCTACAAAAAAGTCAGAAAAAAGACTATTTTGTGTGGCTCCTGTGGTTACTCTTGGGTAGCGGTTAGTAGTCCCTTCTCCGGTCCATCGATTTAAAGTAAACACCGACCGATTTACAAGCGGCTGGTTGCGTTCGTAATTACGGACAATGTCATTGCCTACTGATGCAAAGGCATAAGCACCAAAATCCCATTGCTTATAGTTAAAGGAAATATTTAAACCCATAGTAGCATCGGGAATTGGGCTGCCAATTTGGGTACGATCATTAGAATCGATTATACCATCTCCATTGGTATCTACAAAACGAAGATCTCCCGGGGCGGCATTCGTTTGTTGCGCATGCCCATCTACTTCTGCCTGATTTTGAAAAATACCGTCGGTTTGCAACCCAAAAAAGTAGCCGATGGGCTTGCCGGCCTCCATACGGGATGGCGGTTCTTGCCCTACGCCAAAGGAGCCCCCGGAAATGAAGCCCACACCATTGTTTACAGAAAGCACTTCATTATCCAGAAAGGTAACATTGTAATTAATACTATATGAAAAATTATCGGACGGACTGTCTGCAAACCCTATAGCGAACTCAAAACCTTTGTTTTCTACCGTTCCGGCATTTACTACGGGTGGGGAAGATCCCGGTGCCGCTGCACCCAAAATTCCGGAAACCGGGGGCTGCAACAGCAAGCTTTCGGTACGCTTTGTAAAATAATCGGCAGTGATGTCTACTTTATTGTCGAACAGTTTTAGATCTACACCGATATCTAGGGTTTTCTGTTCTTCCCATTGAATTTCGGGATTAGAAAGTACCCCAACCGCCTTGCCAAACACCAAAGAATTATTAAGCACATACGCTGCTTCACCACCCAATATGGATCTAAAGGCGTTGCCTACAATTCTATCGTTTCCTACAATACCATAGCTGCCACGAAGTTTAAGGAAATTAATAACCTTACTGTCTTTTAAAAAATTCTCTTCTGAAATGAGCCATGCTGCGGAACCGGAGGGGAAGTATCCGAATTTATTATTAGGACCAAATCGGGTAGATCCGTCGCGGCGGATAATACCCGAAAGGATGTATTTCCCTTGATAATTATATTGCAGTCGCGTAAAATAGGACAAGAGGCGCTCCTTAAAGCGACCACTAAGACCACTATCTAAAAGACCGTTTCTTTGATCTACGGTGTCCTCTATTCGCGCTTCCGAAAATAGCACAGGGTTTTCAAAAAATCCTTGTGTACTTCCGGAAAATATACCTCGAGTATCAAAAACAGACATCCCTAAGGTGGCCTTTACGTTGTGATCTTGGCCAAGTGTTTTATCGTAGTTTAAAAACGCATCAAACGTATAATCTTTAAAAATATCTTTATTAACAGATAATGAGGGGCGTCCGGTATTGTTCAACACCTTTCCCGAGCCAAAAAAGATGGTAGGCGAAAAATTTCTACCCGCTACTTCCGCATAATTGAACTGCAAACTGGTTTCTGCTGTAAAATCGTTTAGAAAGGTATAGGTCAGGCCTATTTTACCACTAATTTTATCGACATCGGTACCATTAAAGGTATTCGCAATTTGTGCTAAAGGGTTAATAACCTCGTTTCCTAAGCCTTCCGCAAGTGTAAAATCGCCATTAGGCTGCCTAACCTGAAATGTCGGGGCATTGTTTAGGGCATTGAACAACACGGAACCAATTGCATTTTCAGGCAAGGTTTTTCTTGTGGTACCCGTATATATAGCATTGGCAACAAGCTTGACATTTTCTAACAAATCTGAATTGAAATTTATTCTTGTAGTGTACCGCCTAAAATTAGCTTTGGGACCTCCGACGATACCATCTTGTGTTAAAAGAGACGCTCCGAAGGAATATGTGGATTTTTGGGTACCACCACTTAAGGTAATGTTGTGATTAAAAACTGGTGCACGTTGAAAAACCTGTTCTTGCCAATCGGTTCCGGCACCTATGCCTGAAACATCTGGAAAGGGAAGATTGCCTCCTCCGGCAGCAAAAGCTTCGTTGACAAGCACTGCGTATTCCGTGGCATTCAAGACCGGAATTTCCCTTGAGGTTTCCTGTACACCTCCATAGGCATCATAACTTATTTTTAAGCCTGTGTTTTTTCGGCCGGTTTTGGTGGTAATTAATACAACGCCATTGGCGGCCCTTACCCCATAGATTCCGGCAGTGGCATCTTTTAAGATATTGATACTTTCTATATCTCCTGGATTTACTACACTTAGATCTTCGATAACGTTACCATCGACCAAAATAAGCGGTCGGTTATCGCCGTTAGTAGAGATTCCCCTTATTCTGATATTTGAACCGCTACCCGGTGAGCCCGAGGCAGAGGTTACTTGCACTCCGGCTACCTGACCTTGTAAGGCCTGTTCTATGCGGACCGGATTTAAATCTTCTATGGTTTCCGAACTTACTACCGATACGGCTCCGGTGAGTTCCTTTTTCTTTTGAGCGCCATACCCAACAACAATGACTTCATCCAATGCATTAAAATCGGCTTCAAGTCGTATCTGTAGCGTGGAAGTGTTGGTAAGGGTCACCTCTTTGGTAACAAAACCCAAGTAGGAAAACACAAGAACATCGCCTGCTGAAACAGCATCAAAAGTAAAGTTTCCATCAAAATCGGATGTGGTTCCTCGGGTAGAATTCTTAAGCACTATATTCACACCCGGCAGCGGTTCATTACTGTCGGCAGCCGTAATTGTACCGTTAATGGACAGTTGCCCCCACAAAAGGGATGGGAAGACACAAAAGCAAATAACAAAAGTAAGGTACCTCATACGTTGTGATTTTTAAAACCACAATATAGGTACAACCATTAAGGCTTTATCAAAAAGGAACACTACAAAAAATATACAATTACAAAAAAATAGGATCAATTAATATGAAATCCTTATTTATATAGGGATTATAATCAATTTTTAACATTTGAAGGTGAAGTCCATTTTTGGAATCTGTAGGGGTAAATACTGGTTTTGTATAGGTAATGTAGTGGTAATTTCGGCAAATTGTAATTTTATAATTCTAATATATAATTGGTGAGGCTTGTTTCGTGCGGTAATTCCATCTTTTTTCGGAGTCTGTACCGTTTTACTTCAACGCTTTTTGCAGAAATATTAAGGAGCGGTGCAATTTCTTTAGAGGCCAAATTTAATCGGAGATACGCACATAGTTTTAGATCATTTGGAGTTAAATCGGGATGTAATTGTTTTATTTTTTTGAGAAAATCCTTATCGGCATTGTTAAAGGCAGTTTCAAAAAACAACCAATCGTCTTCGTTATTGATATTCCTATCTATGGTTCTAATAACTGAATTTATCTGCTGCTTGCTCTCTAAATTCTTTAATTGATCTTTAACTGCATTTAAAAATTCGTTCTTTTTAATGAGACTCATGGTAGATACCGCTAATTCTCTGTTTTTACTGTCAATTTCCTGTGCGAGCTTCTCGTTTTCTACCTGAACTATTTTTTTCATGGCCTTAAGTTTTTTACGCTTTACCTTTTTTTTGTTTTCTTTTACCAATAGTTCTTGTTGTTTTCGGTAATACGCTTTGTAAATTTTGTGAACTCCTATCAACATAAAAATACCGCATCCTATATAGGTGAGAATCGCCCATGGGGATAAATACCATGGTTTGGCAATTTCAAATTCATAGATTCCTTCATTTACGGTAAAGGTATTTCCAATTTGGGCGCGTACCATAAAGGTATATGCGCCATGAGGTAAATTATTGAAGGTGGTTTCTGGAGTGGTACTCCATTTGCTCCATTCGTTATAAAGGCCAACCAATTTGTATTGATAATTTACCTCGGTATATTTATCATATTCGGGCACACTGTAAAAAAAACGCAGGTTATTTTCATTAGACTTAAATTCAGTTTCTGTGGTAAGAGAAATGGGCCGTTCTTCGGTTGCCAAAAATGAAGCAAATACAGCATCGATATGAATGCTATAATTTTTGTCTTCAATCTTAGACAAATCGATCGTTATGTAGCCATTAGACGTTCCTATTAGATAGTGCTGATCTTTTAAAAACGTAAGACTTTCAAAGCCTAAAACACCCATGCTTTTTCTGAAGGATGAGGGCACTGCTATTTTTACGGTTTTTGGACTATTTTTGAATTTATCGGGGGCAACAATTAAAATATTATGCTCGGCAAACCCCCAAAGGCCTTTAGAATAAGGGTCCGATACTAAGATGCCTAGCGGATGTTCGTCGTCCATAAAGAAGGCCTTTGTTAACAAGGTATCCAATTTAAATTGTGCATCGTTATAGGCAAAAATACCACGATCACTACTGTACAGTATGCGCGATTCATGTTTCACTAAACTGGCACCGGTCCCCTGAGGTGCTTCTTTATCTAAACCGATGATTTGAGTAAAATTGTCATCAACCTTAATTTTATATACTCCTTTATATTCATGGTTTACCAATAGCTCGTTTGGGGCAATAAATTCGAAGAAGCGACTAGAAATATCAAAGCCATCTATTTTGTTGCGTAAACTCCATTGCTCATTGTGGTAATGAAGTACACTAAGCCCGTTATAATTGCCCTGAAGCAGTAAATTTTCGGCTCCTTCTATTTCTTTAATTTCCCATGTTCCCGGAAAATCGGAAATAGAAATAGCCTTATTTTCGCTAATGAGGAATGTTCCTTTGTTGTGCCCACAGAAGAGAAGGCCTTTAATTTCACGCAAACACCATACTTGACCTTCGGTGTCCGGGATTAACCGAAATGTATCATCTTGGGATTGCATGTTTTTAATGAATAACCCTTGATTGGTGCCTAAATACAAATTATCTTCAAAAATTTTGGCAGCATAGACCACCCCTAATTTACCTGCTTCATCTCTGAATTCGGTAAAAGGAGAGTTCATGTTGATAACACTAACGCCATTGTCTAAACCGAGCCAAAGGTTATTTTCATGGTCTTCAAATAAGGCCAGGACCGTATTGTCGTTTAGACCTTTTACTTTGTTGATATGCTGTAGGGTTTTACCGGTGATATCTATTTGATACATTCCATCAGAAATGGTACCTAAAATGATACTTCCGTCGTTTAATTGCAAGCTGCTATAGATGTTGGTGGGCTGCCAACTGATGTTCCACGGGCTTAATTCTTTCTCCTTCAGAAAATAAAAGGAACCTTGCTCTGTGAGGAGTAAAGGCATATCCTCAGCTTCCATCATTCCAATGATGATATTTTCCCTCACCACGGGGTGATCGGATACCAAGATGGCTGCTCCGTGTTCAATTTTATATAACCCATGGTTTACTTTCTGAAAAAACACTTCGTTCTTTAGTTTAAAAATACGCGCCCTTGTTGATTTAGAATCTACGATTTCCAAACTGCCATCCGCAGTGTTAAACATATAAATACGCTCCAGCGATTGAAACAATACCCAATCCTCGTAATGCAAAATATTCCAAAACTGTTCGTCTTCTATTAAAGGCACTTGGCGTTCGGTGGTTAATGAGTGATATTGTAGTTGCCCCAATTTATCCTTTTCCCAAAAACCGAATTCCATATAGCAGCCCGTATAAATTCGATCTTCAATAGCTTTTACAGATCTAATGATAGAACCATTTGGCGATGGATACAGTTTCCAGACGGCTCCATTAAAGGCTAACAAGCCACCATTGTTGGCGACATAAATTTTTTTATCAACGGCTTGTGATACACCCCAATTTTGATTTTCGGCATTATAATGAAGTGGCGCATAGTTTTGCACCGGGGGTAGGGCTTGCGAAAAAAGGCGTATCGATACGAGTAGAAAAAGCCATTTTAGAGCCATAAATGAAGCGTTTATTCTCCTTAAATATACTACTATCTACTTCTAATTGCTATTTTTTTTGAAGGGTAATAGCAAAAGCACAATCTCAATACCCATTTGAAAGCTATAACGCGGGGTACTATGATCCTAGTCCTTTAGTTTGGGCACCCATGGTTAAAAGCCAAAGGCGGGTTATCCGTCTTTCGGCAATAGAAGTTCAGTTTTCACTAGGAAAACTACGAGCCAAAAGGCACGTTGTTAAACGCAGTGTGAAAGTAGGTAAATACCTTATATTTTTTAAGGTAGAAGGGTTCTATCAATTAATAAAACCCGAAGTGCTCGGGTTTTATTAAAATATTACAGTTTACAAAAATAGGTTTTTGGGTGTACTATGTTCAAAATTTTGGGGAGACAGGGATAAACTTGGCTTAAAAGAAACCAAATGCGGCCAAAATCAGGCAGATTAGAACCGCTGCAAGAATGCCAATGAGTACAATAACCATAAGGCTAAGAAACCCATTCAACACCTTGGTGCCAAAAGTAACATGGTCTTCCATATATTGAATTGTTTTCACTAAAATAATAAATAAATACCTAATAATGAAATAGGTAGCTGTTTATTTCGACCAACGGTAGTGCCGTTATTGTTTTTAAACGACGGGCGACCGTTTTTATCGACCAAAGGTATTTGTGTATGGCGTATAGGCTTGCAGTTGTTCTCCGCTGAGTTTTTCACTAAGAGCTTCAAAGGAAACTCCTTTGGTTTCCGGCATCCCTGGGAAGGACGAACAGAATCGGCACAGGAAAAGGATCTGCAGTTCCGGGTGAGGTAAAATACAAAATTTCGGTTTTTAGACCCAAAGGCCAAAATGAAACTGGCGAAACCCGTACTGAGCGCAGTAGAAGTATACCCCTATGGCTTTCATCGGGGATAGTCCGTTTCAAGGAATTTTTTATTGGAAATTTTGAGGATGTCTGTCTTATAAAAGGGAAGATGAATGTGGTCTTAGGGAATTTTACGAATAGTCTTATTCACATTAGAATTTAATATAATGCCCCGGTTATTTCGTGGAATTAATTTGGAAACTACTCGGTCTAGCTAGGCAATAAAAAAACCGCCACATAGGTGTAGCGGTTTTTGGAAGGGATCGGGTTCAATCTTATTTTGGTAATATCACGGCATCAATAGCATGAATAACGCCATTTGAGGCAGCAACATCGGCTATTACAACAGTTGCTGTTCCGCCATTGGCATCAGTCAAAATAACATTACCATCTTTTAGACTTAAATCGATGGTTCCGCCTTGTACGGTGGTAACGGTAAATTTGCCGTTATTTTTTTTAATGGCGTCAATTACGGTAGCGGCTTCAAATTTTCCTGAAACGACATGGTACGTTAAAACACCGGTCAACTGATCTTTTCTTTCGGGTTTTAAAAGACCCGCTACCGTGCCTTCGGGTAGTTTTGAAAAACCGTCGTTAGTAGGGGCAAATACCGTAAATGGGCCAGCACTACTTAGGGTTTCTACCAAACCTGCTGCTTTAACCGCAGCTACAAGTGTTGTAAAGTTCTCGTTAGAAACGGCTACTTCCACAATGTTTGGTTCGGCTACCGCTTGCGGTGTTTCAATACGCACTTCGGTAGTTTCGAGAGAGGCTTGATCCAAGATTTCTGTGGTTTCTTTCTTTGTTTGGCCGCAAGAAGTTGCGATAACTCCTACCAGGGCCAAGGTGCTCATAGTTTTTACTAATTTCATAACAATTTTTTTTAGATTTTATCAAAAGTAAGTCTATTTATGGTGGACAAATCATAATTATTGTTTAAATATTTTCAAAAAGTGTTAAACAAAATAATCATATTAATCTAAAGATTCCCCGACCCTTGTGTCGTGGTTTCCTATTTATGGCTCTTTTGGAGGGGTCGGAACTGCCTTTTTGCAGTTCCGGGTGAGGTATAATACAACATTTCGGCTTTTGGCACAAAGGCCAAGATGAAACTGGCGAAACCCGTACTGAGCGCAGTAGAAGTATACCCCTATGGCTTTCATCGGGGATAGTCAGTTTAAAGAAATTTTTTATTTGGTCGTGTTCTTAGCACAAAAAAAGCCCGGTGGTAGCACGGACGTTCTTCTATTTCTAACTGCAGGTTTTTAACGTCTTAACAATGGTATTCCACTTTGAGGAATTCTAAAATAAGTAGTAACGGCCTATAAAACAGGCGCTAATGCACAACTAATTTTAAATTCACTCATTTGAAAAATAAAATCACTACCTATCAATTTTTAATTTTTTTCTTTACACCCTAGCGGGGTGATAGGTTTGCGGCAAAATAGAACCCATTACACAACAAAAAGTCCCTTAGCGACAACTGCTAATGAAGGGCAAACCACTAAGGCAAACAGAATGCCAATAAGCGCTATAGCCAAAAGGCTTAAAACCCATGTAAGACCTTGGCGTTAGAAGGAATATGGTCGTCTATAAATTTCATTGTTTCTTTTGAAGAACAGTATAAAAATCTAATAATGGTGCAGATAGATTTTTATTATATCAATCATAATACCTATCGTGTTTAAACCACAGGCTACAGTTTTTGGCGACCAATTGTATTTATAAATGAAGTTTAGGCTTTTAGCCTTGTTCCACTGAGTTTTTCGCTAAGCGCTTCTAAGGAAACTCCTTTGGTTTCCGGCATCATAAAACGAACAAAAAGTAACTGAAGCACCATCATAAAAGCAAATATTCCAAAAACAATACCGGGGCCAATAAGGGCAAATAAGGTTGGTATTGATGAAGGGATAATCCAAGCCAAAACCCAATGCACCGAACTGCCAAAGGCCTGTCCTGAGCCTC
Organism: Aurantibrevibacter litoralis; assembly: GCF_034651555.1. Lineage (NCBI taxonomy): Bacteria > Pseudomonadati > Bacteroidota > Flavobacteriia > Flavobacteriales > Flavobacteriaceae > Aurantibrevibacter > Aurantibrevibacter litoralis. Next base: position 77,909 of record NZ_JAYEEQ010000001.1, read on the forward strand.
TTAAATGATTCGGAAATACTTCCGAGATAAACACCCAAATCACCGCACCTTGTCCTATGGCATGTGAAGCAATAAATATGAAGAGAAAGATGGGTACCGCCATACCCTGCCAATCTAGGATAAAAGCGGCTGCAACCAGAGACAATGAAATAATGTAACCTACAGAGCCAAAATACATCAGTTGTCTTCTGCCGAGCTTATCTATCAGGGATATGCCAATTATGGTGAATAATAGATTTGTAGCTCCAATCCCAATGCTGCTCAAAAGTGCCGTGCTTTCACCCAAGCCGGCGGCTTCAAAAATTCTGGGAGCGTAGTATAGAAAGGCATTGATGCCTGAAAATTGATTAAAAAAAGCAATAAGAAAGGCTAAGGTTAACGGAAATCGGTATTTTTTCATAAAAATACTTTCTGTGGCATCACTGTCTTTTTTATGAACATCCATATCGTGCTGCAGTTGTGCTACGGTAAGTTCCGGATTTAATTTTGCCAACACTTTTTCGGCTTCAAGAGTTCGGTTTTTTGTTAGAAGCCAACGCGGACTTTCCGGCACAAAAAGGATAAAAATAGAATATACAATGGCAGGAATTGCTTCTACACCAACCATCCAACGCCAATCGTTTTCGCCCATGCCACTCAATAGGTAATTGGAGAAAAAGGCGATTAAAATTCCAAATACAAGCATGAATTGGTAGAGCCCTACCAGTCGGCCACGATCTTTGGCTGGGGCTATTTCGGAAATATAAGCCGGAGCAGCTACCGTAGATGCACCTACACCCAAACCACCGAGAAATCTAAAAAAGCCAAAGGTGATGGGGTCGTTTGAAAAAGCAGAACCTATGGCAGAGACCGAATAAAGTATTCCAATCCATATTAAGGTTTTTTTTCTTCCTATTTTGTTGGTAGGGATACCACCAAAAATGGCGCCTACAACAGTACCAAATAAAGCCATACCAATAACGACGGTACCATGTATAACGTCTGATGAATTCCATAAGAGCTGTAATTTTTTTTCCGCTCCAGAAATAACTACGGTATCAAATCCAAACAAAAAGCCGGCTAGAGCGGCTATAAGGGAAATTCTTAAAATCTTGGAATCCATAAAAAGTGGGTATTGGTTTGTGTAAAACTAACAAAAAAAAGTAAGGTTAAGCAAGATTTGTTCAAACCCTTTTCAATCTAAAGATTCCCCGATCCTTGGGTTGGGGTTTCCTATTTATCGCTCCTTTGGAGCGATTGGAACTGCCTTTTTGCAGTTCCAGGTGAGGTAAAATACGAAATTTCGGTTTTTGGCCCAAAGGCCAAAACGAAACTGGCGAAACCCGTATTGAGCGCAGTAGAAGTATACCCCTATGGCTTGCCTCGGGAAAAGTCAGTTTCAAGAATTTTTTTATTGCACTACTTCGCCAGATAAAAGATTATCATTCCGTTGCGGATGTTGACGTTCGGCTAAGCAGCATATCCACCGAACAACGAAGGAAGGCGAAACAGGAACGGCATTAATTACAGGTACATAAACATTCACCGATCAAAGTTCCCTGGGTGCACCAAGGGGTATAATGCGCATACACAAGATCGGTTAGGGAAGTAAAAGGGTATTAGTAAAGGAACTAATTTTAGAGCTAGCGCCTTTGTTTTGCAGAATGTAAGTGGCATTCGCTTGTCCTGCCGTCTTTCGAAAACTAGTATGGGCAAGAAACCGATCCATCAACTCAGAAAAATCGGTCGCATTATTTATACTAAAAACACCTTGTAAAGCAACTAAATCTGCTACCTCTTTAAAACCGCTATAGCGCGGGCCTATAATTACCGGAATTCCAAATACGGCGGGCTCTAAGGTATTATGTAGGCCAGTTGCAAATCCCCCGCCAACATAGGCTGTATCGGCGTAACTGTACACTTTGGTCAATAAACCTATAGTATCCAAAATCAACACATCATAATCTTCAATGGTTTTTTTCGAGAGTTCAGAATAGAGAATCGTTTTTTTCTGAAGACTATTTTTCAGGCCATTTATTTTTTCCGGAATTATTTTATGAGGTGCAATAACGTATTTCGTCGGTGCATTAGAAGTATTGATATAGTTGGCAATAACAGCCTCATCTTCGGGCCAGGTGCTGCCTGCAACGACACAAAGGGCATCTTGTTTAAATTGTGACATAAACGACAGCGTATTATCGCGTTCCAAAATTTCCGACACGCGATCCAGACGGGTATCTCCGTTTACGGTAACCCGGGTAATTTTTATAGATTGTAGCAGTTCTTTTGATTGTTCGTCCTGCACAAAAAGATGCGTAAAGGCCCCAAGTGCCCTACGCATGAGGCTTCCGTGCCATTTAAAAAACAGTTGATTAGGGCGAAAAATTGCCGATATGAGAAGCGTAGGAATCGTTTTGCGTTGCAAGGTTCTAAGGAAATTAGGCCAGATCTCGTATTTTACAAAAATAGCCAAGACCGGCTGTGTAATCTCTAAAAAACGAACCGCATTGCGGCGTGTATCTAAGGGTAAGTAGGTTATAAAATCGGCAGCATCACTATTCTTTTTTACTTCATATCCCGATGGAGAAAAGAATGTTATAAGTGTTTTGTAATGCGGGTACTGGGCCTTTATTTTTTCAATAACGGGCAATCCTTGTTCAAATTCGCCCAAAGAAGCGCAATGCATCCAAACTACCTTGTCGCCTTTGGTAATGTGCTTTTCCAAATAAGGAAAAACCCTTTTTCGCCCTGAGGCAAACAATTTTAATTTCGGATGAAATAGACCCGTAAATCCGACGATTAGCGAGGCAATGTGAATAATAAAGTCATAGATTAGGTACACCCGAATTTTCTTTAGGGCTAAAATACGGTACTTTCCCTAAAATCATTGGTCACAGTTCCGTATTTTTGTACTATCGTTAGCGCAATGCACCTTTTGCCAAAACTAAAGAAGACCCGTATGAAGAAAATACAAATGGTTGACCTCAATGGCCAATACCAAGATATTAAAGAAGAAATAAACGCCTCCATCTCCTTTATTCTAGAAAACGCAACCTTTATTAATGGGCCGGATGTGCATGGGTTTCAAAAGGAATTGGAAACCTATTTAGGGATAAAACATGTAATTCCTTGCGCTAACGGTACCGATGCCTTGCAAATTGCAATGATGGGCTTGGGGTTAAAACCGGGCGATGAGGTTATAACGTCGGATTTCACTTTTGCGGCCACAGTGGAGGTTATAGCACTATTGCAACTTACCCCGGTTTTGGTAGACGTAGATCCTGATACGTTTAATATAGATCCTGTAGCCATAGAAAAGGCCATTACCTCCAAAACGAAAGCTATTGTCCCCGTACATTTATTTGGCCAATGCGCTCCTATGGATGCCATTTTAGAAATTGCTGAAAAGCACGGACTTTATGTTATTGAAGATAATGCGCAGGCCATTGGCGCTACACATACATTTAAAGACGGACTTAAACAAAAAGCAGGTACTATGGGGCATGTAGCAGCCACCTCCTTTTTCCCGTCTAAGAACTTAGGGTGTTATGGTGATGGTGGTGCCATTTTTACGAACGATGATGTTCTGGCGCATACCCTCAGGGGAATTGTAAACCATGGCATGTACGAACGGTATCATCATGATGTGGTGGGGGTTAATTCTAGGCTCGACTCAATTCAAGCCGCTGTATTGAGAGCAAAACTGCCACTGTTAGACGAATATAATAATCGACGCAGAACGGCTGCCCGTGCTTATTCAAAGGTTTTAGAAGGCCATAAAAATATTTTGATTCCCAAAATGGTCAGTGGGTGCTCCGGTATATGTGAAAATTGTGATTGTCATGTATTTCATCAATATACCCTGAGAATTTTAAACGGAAAAAGAGACGCTTTGGTGGCACATTTGGCAGAAAAGGGAATTCCCTGTGGCGTGTATTATCCCATACCGCTGCATCGCCAAAAAGCGTATTCGGATGATCGCTATAAAGAATCCGATTTTCTCGTTACCAATCAATTGGTGACAGAAGTAATTTCTTTGCCCATGCATACCGAATTGGATGACGAGCAGATTCAACGAATTACCAGTGCTGTGTTAGATTTTTTGGGGAACTAGTGCTCGGTAATGATAAAAGCATCCTTGAACCACAAATACCTTCACCCGAAACACTCATGAAATATTTGTAAAAGGCTGAGGGAGTTAAAGCGCTGTAACGGTATTGGTTTGAAGGGAATAACCTATATTCGGTGCGTTATTTTGATATGCCGAAATACTAAATGTATAATTTAAAGATAGTAGTGTGAAGATAGTTGTTACCGGAGGTCTAGGATTTATAGGATCGCATACCGTGGTGGAATTGCAAAATCAGGGTTTTGAAGTGGTCATTATTGATGATCTTTCCAATTCTTCTGAAAAGGTGTTGGAAGGCATAGAAGCAATTACTAGCAAAAGACCCGTTTTTGAACAACTCGACCTCAGAGAAAAATCAAAGGTTCAGAATTTCTTTAATCGGCATAAGGACATTGAAGGAGTCATTCATTTTGCAGCGTCCAAGGCCGTTGGCGAAAGTGTAGAAAAACCTTTATTGTACTATGAAAACAATATTGGCACTTTAGTGTATGTGTTGCAAGAATTGGCAGTTAAAAAGCAGGCACGCTTTATCTTTAGTTCATCCTGTACCGTTTACGGTCAGGCAGACACGATGCCCATTACAGAAAATGCACCTATAAAACCGGCGGAATCGCCTTACGGAAATACCAAACAGATCGGCGAGGAGATTATTCGGGACTCCTGTAAAGTGATGCCCGGATTGCAAGCCATCGCATTGCGTTATTTTAATCCTATGGGTGCCCATCCGAGTGCTAAAATTGGTGAACTTCCCATAGGGATACCACAAAACCTAGTGCCATTTATAACGCAGACAGGAATTGGTGTTCGCCAGGAACTTTCCGTTTTCGGAGATGATTATCCTACAGCAGACGGTACCTGTATTCGCGATTATATTCATGTAGTAGATTTGGCCAAAGCCCATGTGGTAGCCATGCAGCGATTGCTTCAGGGAAAAAATAAAACCAATTATGAGGTTTTTAATATTGGTACAGGCAAGGGAAGTTCGGTGTTAGAGGTTATACAGAGTTTTGAAAGAGTTTCTGGCAAGAAATTAAATTATAAAGTGGTAGCACGGAGACCGGGCGATGTCATTTCAGCCTATGCCGACACTACCAAGGCCAATACGATTTTGGGCTGGAAAGCACAATCTACCTTAGATGAAGCCATGAAATCGGCTTGGGATTGGGAACAAAAAATTAGAAATTAACCTAAACCATACCCTTATGAAAAATTCCATGACACTCTTATTTGCGCTTGTCTGCACCGGTATGTGGGCACAAGATAGGTACCTCCAATGCGGTAGTATTGTAGATACGCAAACAGGTAAAATAGCCACCGAAAAAACCATTGTTGTTGCCGGTAATAGAATAAAATCCATTCAAAATGGGTATGTAAATGGGGCAGATGGCGATGCGGTTATCGATTTGCGAAATAAAACGGTGCTCCCGGGACTTATCGATTTACACGTGCATATAGAACAAGAATTTGGTCCTACGACGTATACCGACAAATTTCTGATGAATGAAGCCGATGTCGCTTTTGCAGCCACAGTTTATGCACAAAAAACGCTCATGGCGGGGTTTACTACCGTGCGCGATCTAGGAGGTACGGGCGTAAATATTTCCCTAAGAAACGCTGTAAACAAAGGCTTGGTAAGTGGGCCTCGGATTTTTACCGCCGGCAAGTCATTGGCAACTACGGGAGGTCATGCCGATCCTACAAACGGAATGAGAAAGGAGCTTATGGGCGATCCCGGCCCAAAGGAAGGAGTAGTAAATTCTCCTGAAGACGGCAGGAAGGCCGTTAGGCAACGCTATAAGGACGGTGCAGATGTCATCAAAATAACCGCTACAGGAGGGGTGCTTAGCGTTGCGAAAAGTGGCCAAAATCCGCAATTTACACTCGAAGAGATTAAATCGATCACGGAAACTGCCAAAGATTATGGGTTTTCGGTGGCCGCCCATGCCCATGGTGACGAAGGTATGAAATTGGCTGTATTAGGTGGAGTAACTACCATAGAACACGGTACGCTAATGAGTGAAAACACTATGGATTTGATGATTAGCAATAAGTGTTATTTAATTCCAACACTAAGTGCCGGAATTCAAGTAGCAGAAAAGGCAAGAGTACCCGGATTTTTCCCTGAGGTGGTAGCACGAAAAGCACTGGAGATTGGCCCAAAACACATGGCTACGGTGCGTAAGGCAAATAGCAAAGGGGTGCTAATGGGTTTTGGTACCGATGCTGGTGTTTTTCCTCATGGGTTAAACGCCATAGAATTTGGTTACTTATTAGAGGCCGGAATTTCGGTAGCGGCATCCTTAAAGGCAGCTACGGTTACTAATGCCTACCTTTTGGGGATGGATACGCAATTGGGGCAATTAAAAGAAGGGTTTTTAGCCGATATTGTTGCCGTAGAAGCCAATCCAATGGATGAGGTGCGTACCTTAGAAAAGGTCGTTTTTGTTATGAAAGACGGAAAAATATATAAAAACGAATAATTGGCAGCCTCAAAACAGCAGGGAGGATTCTCGGGTCCGTCAAGGAAGTGCATATTTTGAAACCGCCCGCCAAACTTTAGAAGCGTTTATTTCGTATTATATATATGACGGTAAATTTTTCAAACAGTTCCGAATTATTGGTGCATGCGCAACAGTCTAACATGTATGAAAAATTACTGGCACAGCTTCAAAAGGATTTTCATCTTGCCAATATCGCTATTGATCTTCAATCCAAAACAGATGCGCAGTATGTGTCGCCCCATATTTTAAAAACTGTGCTGCATGAAAAAATATATCGCCTTATATTAGAGCGCTTCACGGAATATTTGAATTTACTGTATATTATTGATGTGCCTGAAAGTGCGGTAAAAAATAGCGCCGTGGAAGACGTAGTAGAAGTGGCAGCACGCGTTTCTTTTTTAATCTTAAAAAGAGAATGGCAAAAAGTGTGGTTTCGTGCCACGTATAGCTGAATGAGTACGCTTTGTTCCTAAAAAATGCGAGGCGTACTCCTTCTTACAAAGTAACGTACGCAAAAATATTAACCTGATCCCTGCCCCCTTTATTTAAAAACTGATTCATATAGCCCACTTCAAACCGCAAAGTACCGTTTACTTTGTAGCCTAGGCCGCCGTAGAGTCTATTTCGATCGAAAACAATATTTTCGGTGTTCAGAAAAAGTTCGTTGTAGGCAGAAAGATAGAAAGTGTTGTCGTCTGTTTCCTTTTGGGTCAAAGGGAGCGTTGCTGCCAAAAAATAGCGAAATCGGCCTCTGAAATCACTTTCAATAAACCGTTGTTCTAACCGAAACCGGTGTTGTACAGAAAAAGTTCGGAAGGTATGCCTGTAAATGTATTGCTGAAAAATGCGATGTTCATCTAAGTCAACCTTCTCATCGAGTCCGGAAATATAATTTTCACTGTGGATAAAGCCATAGCCCAATAGTATATTGTGATTGTTTTCGGTGAGGTTATACCCAATTCCCGTGCGCAACAAAAGCTGTTCCAGATCGCTTATGGCGTCATAATTACGATACTGTACTTCGTGATGCCAATTCCATTTCTGGTTTATTTTTTTGTTCCCGATATAAATTAGCCAATTCCCCAAATCGCTACTTTGGGCATATACCCCTAAAGGAATGAACCAAAGAAGTAGCAGGGCAAATACGTAAGATTTTTGGGTGAAAGCTGTTGTTTTTTTGTTTTTTAGCATGTGTTAAAGGAAATAGTTGCGATGTATAGTATATAAATTATAGCATTGTTACAAGTAATTTTTTCTATTCTTTACTTCATGAAATCAGACACCAACAAATTTTTAACCGATTCCATTTCGTAGTTCCAACCAATGTATTGTAGATAAAAATATTCTTCTCGAATTCTGGGCAAAGTAAGTATGGTAAATAATTTCAGCATTTCGCAACTTTAATTCAATTGTTTCAATTAATACCTGTACATCTTGAATTTTTAATTTGTCCTTACTTTGTGTTCCGCTATTAAAAATAGCGTGCAAATTTTGATCAAATAGGCCATTACCTTGTTTTATAGCCAATGCAGAAACAATGGCATCCTTTTGAGTTGTATAATCTGTTAATGTTTCTCTTACCATCCTTCCCTTCCATTTTCATCTCTATCCTGGTCAATATCAGCTTGGATTGATTTTAGCACCTTTTGAAAAAAGTCTTTGGTCTCTGGGCTCTTAACCTTCGAACTTTTTAAAGTGTTCTCTAACAAATCCTTTAATTGTAAGTCTACAGCAAATGGTTGACCAGGTGTGCCTGATTTAACGCCCAAAGAAGTCAACGAAATATAGCATTGAGAGGTGAACTCTTTAAGCTGTTTTTCTTCCTTGATATTTTCGTTCCCTGCTTCTAGAAGCATTATTATCAAATCCAAAAATGCCTCATTTTTTTGTTTGAATTCAGATAGTGATTGGACAATGCTCAATAATTTTTTGTAGTCCGAATTGTATTTTTTAATCAGCTCAGCATAGGTGTTTTTTATAGGACTGTCTACGCTTTTGCTTATAGCAAATAATTTAATGACGTTTTTTGCATAGAAGTGCTCGTACAACTCGAAATCAAAATCTACAAACCAATTTAAAATCATTGAAAATATTTCTACTTTTTGCTCTTCCGATAACTGAGCAGTAATCGTATTTCCGGTATGGGTTGGCACATATTCATATCCTAAAAGGCTCTTCTTTTCAACTACATATTTACGTTTATATAGAAAGCGATTTTGGATATATTCCAGAACGATTGAAAAACCATCTTTCCTAATGATTTTGTTTAGGAACCGTTCAATCGAATAAGGGATATTAAGATGAAGAGTGTATTTAAGTAGTAAGTCTTTGATTTCTGTGTAATTCTTCTCTTCGGCTGGATCAAATGCCAAAAACAAGCTATCCAAATGCCTTTCATTGCAATTCAGTAAGAACTCTTTTATATTCTTTATGGCTATGTCTTTATCAAAAAAGAAAAGGGTCGGAAGGCTTGACGAAAGATTGAAATAATTCTCTACTGTAGAATTTTGAAATACAGAACTGATAAGTTCAATATCCTTCTTTGTCAATGCACTCCAATTCCCAGATTTATTAAAAACATTGTGAATCATGAAAGAATGATACACATGAAGCATACAATTCCTTGCTTCAATCGTTTTTTCCTTCTGAAGTTTTTGTATGTATTCCCAATATATGTTCTTATAATCTTCTGAAAACCTAAACTGCCTTAACATGCCCGAACAATACTTAACAACAAAGGCTTTGTTTCCTTTCCAAAGGTGATTAGCGAATTCTTTTGTTTTGTTCAGGTCAGATGAAATGACATCTAAAAATTGATAAAAGTAGTGTGGTTCATATTCACTTTGATCAATAACCTTAACTAATGCGTTTCCCAAGTTAGTACCGGAGTTGCTATTAACCAATTTTTCTGATTCTATTTGATAACGTTCTCTTTCTTCGTTAATCTTTCCTTCATACTTCGGATTAAATAAATCCAACAATCGTTCAGCGAGATCATTCTCAGATAGATTCTCATTTATTTTATAAATGGTTTCAAGATAAGAAGCATCAATTCCCCATCGTTTGAACCAGTACAGTTGGTCTTTGACAAATTGTTTATGCTTTAATTCAAGAACATTTTTGGAAGAAGTTGCGAGTAAGAAATCCAATACAGTTTTAATTTCTTTTTTACCCTTATAGTTTTTATTCTTAGCGGCAAATATTTCCCTCGGTATATCAACAATTACTTTAAAAGTTTCTTCCTTAAGTTCTTTGGATGTTTCATTCTGAAAGAAATCAATTATTAGGTCAATTATCTCCTCCCTAAGCTTTTTTACATATTTATTCTCAGGGATGTGAAGTGTATATATTTGAATTGAGTGCTTTTGAAATAGGTGTGATTCAGTATCGGTAAACTCAAGTTTCAGTATTGCTTTTAAGGCTTTGAGTGCAAATAACTTCAAGTCCCCATCTATTTTTTCTAATTCAGCTTTACTCGCTGTAAGTATTCGATTCTGTCTTTTACATGTAAAACCTTCAAATCGGTCGCTTTTTCCAAAACTGGCAATATTGGAAATTACTCCATCATCGTTTAGTATTTGGTAAAGTCTTCCTGAATACGAGTATGCTTGTAAGAAGTAATCTTCCAACTGAAATAAGCTATGAAGTATACGCTTAAGGTTGTTAATAGTGGAATCAAAGGAATAATTCTTATAGGCTAATGATCGTAGAAATTCTTCATACAAAGGATGTTCTACATCTGAGTATATGGAGAGTATTTTTTTAATGGTCTCTACGGCCAATAATGGCATAGTATAAGTTATGGCATATACTGTATCAAGAATTCTTGTAATCTCCCTGTCATCATTGGACTTATCTATCCGAGTAATGTATTCTTTCAAAAGGTTTTCCAGAATAGAATTTTCTTGTTTGTCCTGATATACATAGCCTATGTTCTTTATGATATTATTAATAAAGGCTCCGTATTCTGGTAATTTTTTCTCCAACCATTTTTTCGAGCTGATAGCCTCTTCTAAAATCAAATCACTGTACATGTCTGGTTTGATGTCAAATTGATACCTTCCAGAAATAATGTTTTGCGCTTTCATTGCTTGTAGCACCATGTCTACATCTTCTTCTGAAAGGCTTTCTGTAGAGGAAATTTGCTGGATGAGATTCCTGTCTTCAATCTGAATTGGCTCAATAAGAGCAATTAGCGTTACGATTTTTTTAATATCCTTCTTGGGAATCTCCTTTTCTTCACTCGTTGTTGTTATGAATTGTTCAAAATATTGCTTTACGTATGTTTTAAGAAAGGAATCCTTCTTAATATCCGTGAGACGAGTTCCGGCTTTAATGGTTCTGAGCAATGTCATAATCATAATCGGTACTCCATGGGTTAGTTCAACGAAAAATCCCAAGTATTCTTCAATTCTATACCCTTTTAGCTCCCATTCCAAAAACTGAACTGTTTCCCCTCTTGTTAATTGATCAAGTTGGATAGGCTCAATTCGATCGGTTTTATCCTTTGCTGTTATCTGGCTAAGAACTTGGTTCAAAAATGGAGTTCTAACCGTTAATAACAGCTTTACTTCATTATTCTTTATGCCTTTAATGAGAGTAATTAAATCGGCAATATCTTTTTGGTCAAATTTATCTGCATCATCAAGCAAAACTAAATAGTTCCTTTCACCTGATAAGGCAGTTTGTAACACTTGTAAATTGATTTTGTGTGTTACAATTACTAATGCTTTCCAGTCATTGTTCTGGTCCACATATTTTTTGAAGAACTCAACACAAAGTCTTGTCTTGCCAATTCCAGCTTCACCACTAACAACTGCAATTTTTTTAGTGTTATCCTGAATAAACTTATTGATCACTTTAAGCTTATCCTTTCTATGATAGAATTTATTGTATAGCTCATAAGAAGTATTTGTGGACGAATTGAGTTCTTCATGGAAAAACTCTGAATATTCCTGAATAAGAAACTTTGTTTGGTCAGTATACCAAAGTTTAACAATCGGATGATGAGCTAAAAATGTATGAATTTTGGCTCCGTCCCAAACATCAAATTCAACTGATTTATCAACATCTTCAAGAGCTTTATCGGCTATTTGCTTTATCTCTTTTCTTTGCGCAGGATTCAATTCAACATTGGTAATGAATACTACCGCTGTCTCATCCTGAATATTCTTTTCAATATCTTTTTTGACCTGGCTCTTTAGCTGATTGAAACCTGCTATTCTGCCAGTATCAGGATGATGAAATTTTGCTTGAAATCTCCATTTCCTTTGTTTGCTATTGTATTCACCTTCAAAAAGGCCATCTATACCTTGATCTGCACCCGGAGCGGAAAAAGGAACAAAGTCCTTCCCTATCTCAAAGCTCAAAAAGTCATTGCAGAACGATTGGAATTTATCCCCATTAAAATCTGACCAATTGATTGAATTCAATTCTTATATAATTTAATTATGTACGTTTAACGCTCAATCCTGTATGGCACACAACAACCAAATATACTCAATAAAAAAAATCTGGGTGAGGATAAAGCACAAGAACAAGACGATCCACAGTAGACATCAGCACCCGAAGGGGTAAATGCCATAAAATCTGAAAAATAGAAAAAGTAAATCTCTTTTCATTTTTATTAAAAATGAACCACATGAGATGGCTACAAAACGCCAAAATAACACCCTATTTTTACAAGTTGTATTATTTTTAATAAAACCGTTAAAATTTCCCAATAATCGGTAGTGGGTTGCCTTTGTAAATGTTAAAAGTCGTATTTTTGATTAAATTTTGTTCAAAAGACAATCATAGCATACATGGATAAATATTCCTTTTTAAATGCCGCTCATACTTCGTTTTTTGCGGCCTTATACGATAAGTATCTTATAAATCCCGATAGTATAGAGCCCAGTTGGAGGGCTTTTTTTCAGGGGTTTGATTTTGGTATAGAATCCGTTAGGGAGGAGCAAGATCTACCGCCTCAGCAGTATACCGAAGCCTCTGCCAACACACAGCAGGTTCCTATCCCTGAAACCCTTCAGAAGGAATTTAAAGTAGTGAAATTAATAGACGGTTACCGAAGTCGCGGGCACCTGTTTACCAAAACCAATCCGGTACGCGATCGGCGGCAGTATTATCCTACCCCGGATATCGAAAACTTTGGTTTAGAACAGAGTGATATGGACACCGTGTTTACGGCCGGAGATATATTAGGGATTGGGCCATCGACCCTTAGGCAAATTATAAAGCACCTTACCAGTATCTATTGTGATGCTATTGGTGTAGAGTATATGTATATCAGAAGTCCGGAGCGCATAGAATGGATTCAGAAATGGCTAAATGTTAATGATAACCACCCCAGTTTTAGTACAGACGAGAAAAAGCACATCTTAGATAAATTAACTCAGGCGGTTTCTTTTGAGAGTTTTTTGCATACCAAATATGTAGGTCAAAAACGATTTTCGTTAGAAGGTAATGAATCGTTGATTCCTGCACTCGATACCATCATTGAACTCGGCGCCAAACTGGGGGTAAAACAATTTGTTTTGGGAATGGCGCACAGAGGACGCCTTAACGTACTTACCAATATTTTTGGCAAATCGGCAAAAGATATTTTCAGCGAATTCGATGGGAAGGATTATGAACTCGATATTTTTGATGGAGATGTAAAATATCACCTGGGTTGGACTTCCGATCGCATTTCGGCAAACGGCGAAAAAATTAGTATTAATATTGCCCCAAACCCATCGCACTTAGAAACGGTAGGTGCCGTGGTTGAAGGAATTACCAGAGCGAAACAAGAAGCACATTACCCGGAAGATTTTTCTAAAGTGTTGCCTATTGTAGTGCATGGTGATGCTGCCATTGCGGGGCAAGGCCTAGTCTACGAAATTGTACAAATGGCCAATTTAGACGGGTATAAAACCAATGGCACAATTCATATCGTCGTAAACAATCAAATTGGGTTTACTACCAATTATTTAGATGCTAGGACATCAACCTATTGTACCGATGTGGCAAAGGTTACCTTGAGTCCTGTACTCCACGTAAACTCAGATGATGCTGAAGCCGTGGTACACGCAACCATGTTTGCCGTAGAATACAGAATGCGGTATAGAAGAGATATTTTCCTCGATTTGCTGGGTTACCGAAAGTACGGACATAATGAAGGCGATGAACCCCGGTTTACACAGCCAAAGTTATATAAGGTAATTGCCAATCATAAAAATCCACGCGATATCTATGCGGATAAGCTTATAGAGGAGGGTGTTATAGATGCCTCTTACATTACAACATTAGAAGAAAAGTACAAGGCTTCTTTAGAAGAAGAATTGGAAGATTCCAGAAAAATAGAGAAAACGGTCATCACCCCATTTATGGCCGATGAATGGAGTGGTTTTGATACCGTGCAGGAAGAGGCCATGATGAAGCCGGTAGACACAGCCTATGATTTGGATAAATTAACAGCCGTAGCTAAGGTATTGACCGAATTGCCGAAGGACAAGAAGTTCTTGCGAAAAATTCAAAAGCTGGTCAATGATCGTAAAAAAATGTTTTTTGAATCGGACAATTTAGATTGGGCCATGGGTGAACTTCTGGCCTACGGTTCTTTAATGCAAGAAGGATACGGGGTACGTATTTCGGGCCAAGATGTAGAACGTGGCACTTTTTCGCACCGCCATGCCGTAATCAAAGTAGAAGACAGTGAGGAGGAAATAGTGCAATTGAACCTGCTTTCCGCAGATCAAAACAAATTTCATATTTACAACTCCTTGTTATCCGAATATGGCGTGGTGGGGTTTGATTATGGGTATGCCATGGCCAGTCCTAATACATTAACCATTTGGGAGGCGCAATTTGGCGATTTTAGCAACGGAGCGCAAATTATGATAGATCAGTACATATCAGCTGCCGAAGACAAATGGAAATTACAGAATGGTCTTGTCATGCTTTTACCACATGGGTACGAAGGCCAAGGCGCCGAGCATTCTTCCGCCCGTATGGAACGCTACTTACAATTATGTGCAAAAGACAATATGTTTGTGGCCGATTGTACCACACCGGCCAATTTATTTCACTTGTTGCGTAGACAAATGAAAGCAAATTTTAGAAAGCCGTTAATTGTATTTACACCAAAAAGTCTATTGCGTCATCCAAAAGCCGTCTCTTCGGTTAAGGGATTTACCGAAGGAAGTTTTCAAGAAGTTATTGATGATGCCACCGCGACTGTAAAAAATATAAAAAGTTTGGTTTTTTGTACGGGTAAATTTTATTATGATTTATTAGCCGTAAAAGAAGAACAAAACAGAGATGATGTGGCACTAGTGCGCGTAGAGCAACTGTTTCCATTGCCTTCCGAACAAATGAAGGCCATAATAAAAAAATACAAAAATGCGGAAGATGTGGTGTGGGCGCAAGAAGAACCTCGTAATATGGGGGCATGGAGTCATTTATTGATGCATTTTAGCGAGGTACACCAACTCAGAGTAGCCTCGAGACGATTTTATGCTGCTCCGGCGGCTGGCAGTTCGGTACGTTCTAAACGACGCCATCAACAAGTAATAGATTACGTTTTTGACAAGACAAAAGACAATATGGTACGGCCAAAATGAAGCAACGACTACACGTGAAATATGGGCTTTGTCTACTTCTTTTGTTTCAAGGAGTAAGTTTCTATGGCCAAGGTGCATTAGGAAATTATAACCTAGCCGCCACCAATTTTATGTCGTTATATAACAATGGCGATTATGTGGGTATTTTCGGGTTGTTTGATGCAGATATGAAAAAGGCGTTACCGCAACAAAATACAATATCCTTTTTTTCGCAAAACGTGAAAGCCAAAATGGGAAATATTCAAGACATGCAATTTTTAGAGTTCAAAAATGGCGCACATGTCTATAGAACCTATTTTGATAAGGCTACTGCCGATATCTTAATTTCGTTGAACCCAAATAATAAAATTAACGGATTGTATATTTCACCTCCGAAGCCGCTTACTATTCCCATTCTAGATCGTAATTTAACCCCGATGCAATTGCCATTTAACCTGAACGAGGAGTGGTTTGTATTTTGGGGTGGTACTACCGAAGCCCAGAATTATCATGTGAATGAAGTAAGTCAACGGTATGCGTATGATTTATTAATGGTATCCAATGGAAAATCATTTGAAGGCGATCCTCTAAAGAATGAAAGTTATTTTGCTTTTGGAAAGGAAATATTGGCGCCCTGCAATGCGCAAGTCATTAAAGTAATTACAGGTGTAAAAGATAATATTCCGGGGGAGACCAATCCCGAGCAACTCACCGGAAATACGGTAGTTTTAGAAACACCCAACAAGGAGTATGTATTGTTTGCCCATCTTATGGAAGGTTCCATTGCCGTAACCGAAGGGCAAATGGTGGCCCAGGGTACCGTATTGGGGAAATGTGGTAATTCCGGAAATTCTACAGAACCGCATTTGCATTTAAGCCTACAAAATACCGTTGATATGGAAGACGCCACCGGCGCCATGTTGTTTTTTAACCAATTGTGGGTCAATGGAGAGTTACGGACAGATTACCTTCCCGTTAAGGAAGATTTTATAAAAAATAGCAATAATTAGCGTACATTTAAATTAAAGAAAAGACCATGATATTAGAAATGAAAGTTCCCTCTCCGGGAGAATCTATCACCGAAGTAGAAATTGCAGAATGGTTGGTACAAGATGGCGATTATGTAGAGAAAGATCAGGCCATTGCAGAAGTAGATTCGGACAAGGCAACCTTAGAATTACCGGCCGAAGCCAGTGGTGTTATAACGCTTAAAGCGGAAGTAGGCGATGCCGTTGCCGTTGGCGAGGTGGTATGTATTATAGACACGGGTGCTGCGAAACCGGAAGGTGCTGCACCGAAAGAAGACGTGCAAAAAGAGACCCCAAAAGAAGCGGTAAAAGAGGCGCCAAAAAAGGAGAAGGAAGCGGAAAAGGCACCTGCGAGTAAATCCTATGCCAGTGGCACACCCTCACCCGCTGCAAAGAAGATATTGGATGAAAAGGGAATTAGTCCTTCCGCAGTTACAGGAACAGGAAGAGCTGGCAGAATTACCAAGGAAGATGCACTACAATCTGTGCCCTCCATGGGCACGGCCACAGGAGGGCATAGGGGCGAAACGCGATCCAAACTATCCATGTTGCGCCGTAAAGTGGCCGAACGTTTGGTGGCAGCCAAAAACGAAACCGCTATGCTCACTACATTTAACGAAGTTAATATGTCGGCCATTTTTGAATTGCGAAAAGAATATAAAGAGGCCTTTGCGGAGCGGCACAATGTGGGTCTAGGATTCATGTCCTTTTTTACAAAAGCAGTGATTAGAGCTCTGCAAATGTACCCTGCGGTAAATTCTATGATCGATGAAAAGGAAATGATTTCTTTTGATTTTTGCGACATTAGTATTGCAGTTTCCGGCCCTAAAGGACTCATGGTGCCGGTAATCAGGAATGCCGAGAACCTATCCTTTCGGGGTATAGAAGCTGAGGTGAAACGTTTGGCCATCCGTGCCCGTGAAGGAGAAATAACAGTCGACGAAATGACGGGTGGTACTTTTACCATTACCAATGGCGGTGTTTTTGGCTCCATGTTATCTACACCCATTATCAATCCGCCTCAGAGCGCCATTCTAGGAATGCATAATATCGTAGAAAGACCCATCGTTCGGGATGGTGCTATCGCTATAGCTCCCATAATGTATGTAGCCCTCTCCTATGATCATCGTATTATTGACGGTAAGGAATCGGTAGGGTTTTTAGTGGCGGTAAAAGAGGCATTGGAAAATCCGGAAGAAATACTAATGGATAATAATGTAAAGAAAGCGTTAGAACTATAACAATAGGTAACGTATGGTTGCGTATAATTTTGTAAAACATTCGCTTGCTTTAGGGTATAGCGAATGTTTTATTTTTTAAGATAGATACATTTTTGGTTGTAATCAATAATCGCCTTGGCCTTTTTTAGAATGTCTGCCCCAATAATCCCATCTACAGGCAATGCCTTATGATTCAGTAGCGCTTCGTTTACATGCACCAGATCAAAAAGTACAATACTTAGATGGGTTTGTTTCCACTTTCCTATTTTAATTTTGTTTTTAGTAGCTATCTGGGTTTCCATGTTCACAGCACCGGCACCCGCTGCTTTAATTTCCGAATTTTTCGGAACAAGATTAAAAAACAAAATCTTATCAAAACCAACACAGGTATTAGACGCCCCGGTATCCAAAATAAACCGACCCTTAACACCATTTATACTAGCTGCAATTTCAAAATGGTTGGTGGCCGTCAATACGAGTGGAACTTTGGTATATTTTTTTAGAGAGATGTATTTTTTAGAGGTGTTCATTTATTTTTTTTGATAAAGATAACCCTATTTTTGTTCTATGATACTTACAGATACGCATACGCATTTATACAGTGAAGCTTTCGATAATGACAGGGATACCGTTATCGGCAGGGCTTTGGACGCAGGCATAACGCGCTTTTTTATTCCTGCGATAGATTCAAGCTACACTAATGCCATGCTGCAATTGCGATCTAAATACCCCAATAATATGTTTTTGATGATGGGTCTTCATCCTACCCATGTGAACCAAAATTATATGGATGAGTTGGCGCACGTAAGCGAAATGCTCCAAAAGGAGGCATTTTTTGCCGTAGGGGAAATTGGAATAGACCTCTATTGGGATAGGACCTATCTTAGGGAGCAGCAAAAAGCCTTTAAAATGCAAATTGAACTCGCCAAAAAGCATCGGTTGCCCATTGTGATTCACTGTAGGGAAGCCTTTGATGAAGTTTTTGAAATCTTGGAACAAGAAAGGGATGCCGATTTACGGGGCATATTTCATTGTTTCACGGGAACAGAAGTACAAGCTGAAAAGGCCATAACCTTAAATATGAAACTAGGTATTGGCGGGGTAGTAACGTATAAGAACGGAAAGCTAGATACATTTTTAAAAAAAATTGATCTAAAACATATTGTATTAGAAACTGATGCCCCTTATTTAGCTCCTGTTCCGTACCGAGGTAAACGCAACGAAAGCGCATACTTAATATGTGTGCTAGATAAACTTTCCGAGATTTATAACTTAAGTAAGGAAGAGATAGCTTCAATAACAACAGCCAATTCCAAGACTATTTTTGGGATTTAAATAGCTAACGCATGAACGTAGAAACCAAAATTTTGCTGGTGTATACAGGAGGTACCATAGGGATGCTTAAGGACTACAAGACCGGAACTCTAAAACCGTTCAACTTTAAAAAACTTTTAAAGAATATCCCTGAATTAAAGCAATTAGGCTGCCACATTGAGAGTGTTTCTTTTCATGAGCCCATCGATTCTTCTAATATGGGCATAACTCATTGGGTTCAGATAGCAACCCTCATAGAGCAGTATTATAGCGCTTATGATGGTTTTGTAGTGTTGCATGGAAGTGATACCATGAGCTATACGTCGTCTGCCCTGAGTTATATGTTAGAAAATCTGGGAAAACCAGTCATCTTTACCGGATCTCAATTGCCGGTGGGCGACCTCAGAACCGATGCCAAGGAAAATCTGATTACAGCAATACAAATAGCGGCACTGCGCAAAGAAGGGAAACCCTATATTCAGGAAGTAGGTCTGTATTTTGAGAATAAACTGTTTAGAGCCAATAGGACAACTAAAATTAGTGCAGAACATTTCGAGGCTTTTATGTCGCCCAACTTTCCGGCTTTGGCAGCCTCAGGGGTTCATTTAAAAGTTTATGAAAGCAATCTTTTACGTCCTAAGCCATCCAAACCCTTGGTACTGCATAAGCAAATGGATGATAATGTAGCCATTTTAAAGCTCTTTCCAGGGTTAAATAGAAATGTATTGCAAGGCGTTTTGCATATTCCCGATTTGCGTGCTTTGGTGCTAGAAACCTATGGCGCAGGAAATGCCCCTACGGCAAAATGGCTGATAGAGGACTTAAAAAAAGCCATTGCGCAAGATATTTATATCGTAAACGTAACACAGTGTTCCGCAGGAGGAGTTCTTATGGGGCATTACGAAACCAGCCGTCAGTTACAAGAGCTGCAAGTAATTAATGGTAAGGACATTACCACAGAAGCGGCCATCACAAAACTCATGTACCTTTTGGGTAGAAAAACGTCCGCTAAACGGTTTAAAACTATGTTTGAAACCCCATTAAGAGGGGAGTTATAATAAAATTAACTCGTTTAATTTCTTTAACTAATATTTTTTTTGTTATTTGGTCGATCTAAAACGTTCACCAAGAGAGGTGGCCGAGTGGTCGAAGGCGCACGCCTGGAAAGTGTGTATACACCACAAGTGTATCGAGGGTTCGAATCCCTTCCTCTCTGCTGTTAAGTTTTAATTTTTTTATTGTAATTTTTTTTTATCTTTAACCTATTAACTAACTAATTTTAAGTTTGAAAAAATGAAAAGATCATTCTCTACGCTGGCCATGGCTGGTTTCTTTGTCCTAAGTGCAAACGCGGTAAATGCGATGACAACTACAACTGTAATGCTTCAAGATGAAGCTGCTGCAGAATCGTCAAGGGGGTTTACCCAAGTTTTAAAAGAACAATTTATTCAGGGTGGTGCCGGATTCATGGGCATTGTATTGCTTTGTCTTATCTTAGGATTAGCGGTAGCTATTGAAAGAATTATTTATTTGAATTTGGCAACGACCAACTCCGCCAAGTTAAAACAACAAGTGGAAGATGCGTTGGCTTCCGGAGGTGTAGAAGCTGCTAAAGAAATATGCAGAAACACTAAGGGTCCTGTGGCTTCTATTTTCTATCAAGGATTAGATAGAGCAGGTGAAAGTATTGAATCTGCAGAAAAAGCAGTTGTAGCCTATGGAGGTGTTCAAATGGGACAATTAGAGAAGAACGTGTCTTGGTTGTCCTTGTTTATTGCAATTGCACCGATGCTTGGGTTCATGGGTACGGTAATAGGGATGATTCAGGCGTTTCAAAAGATTGCGGCAGTAGGTAACTTAAGTGCATCTCTTATTGCTGGTGATATTCAGGTAGCCTTATTAACTACCGTATTTGGTTTGATCACAGCGATTATTCTTCAAATTTTCTATAATTATATTATCGCTAAGATTGACAGTATTGTGAATGATATGGAAGATTCTTCTATCGCTTTGGTTGATTTGCTGGTAGAACACAAAAAATAAGAAACGCATCTAATATAAAACGTATATCATGCATAAAATAATTAAAATTGTATTGGTGCTGTTAAGTGCTGTGGGAGCCGTTTGTTGGTTCATGCTGCCAGAGGCTGAAATGCCTGCGGCACAAGCGGCCGAAAGTGGGGCACTCAACTTAATGTTTTTGGTTGCTTATTTGCTTTTGGGTATTGCCGTGTTTTTTAGCCTATTCTACGCCCTTAAAATTTTATTTGCCAACCCGACAGGCCTCAAAAAGGCATTGTTTACTATTGGCGGATTATTATTGGTAGTAGCAATTTCGTATGGCTTGGCCAGTGGCACGGATGTAGATTTGGCAGAAATGGCGAACAGGGGTATCCCCACAACGGAAAGTACCGTAAAAACCATTGGAATGGGACTTAATGTATTTTTTATCTTAACCGCCATTGCAGTGATCTTAATGTTATTACCGGGAGTAAAAAAAATATTTACTAAATAAAAACTACAGATTATGCCTAGAAGAGGAGCACCACCAGAGGTAAATGCAGGATCTATGGCAGACATCGCATTCTTGTTGCTGATATTTTTCTTAGTAACCACTACTATAGAAACTGATGCAGGTTTAGATCGGATGTTGCCACCCATTGAACCTCCAACTGAAGATCCACCGATAATCAGAGAGAAAAATATATTTACGGTAAATATTAACCGAAATGGGCAATTGTTGGTTGAGAATGAACTCACCGACATTAAGAACCTTCGAAAAAAGGCAGTCGAATTTTTAGATAATGGAGGAGCTCCTGCCGGAACTCCGGAGTATTGCGATTACTGCAAGGGCAAAAGAGATGCCAGTTCTTCCGATAATCCCGACAAGGCCATTATCTCATTAAAAAACGATAGAGAAACAAAGTACTCTACTTACATTACGGTACAAAATGAACTTGTGGGTGCCTATAACGATTTGCGTAACCGAGAGGCGCAGCGATTGTTTAAGAAGGACTTTACCGATATGGAGGCGCAATATCTTAATCCTGAAACACCATCTGCTATTAGAGACGATTTAAAGGAGAAGGTAAAGAGAATTCAAGATTTGTTTCCACAAAAATTGTCAGAAGCAGAGACCTCTACGTCTAGCACTAATTGAAAGTAAATACATTGTATTATGTCAAAATTTAATAAGAAAAAAGACGCAGCATTGCCGGCAGTAAATACGGCCTCCCTTCCGGATATCGTATTTATGTTACTGTTTTTCTTCATGACGGTAACTGTTATGAAAGACAGTACCTTAAAGGTGGAGAATACGTTGCCAAATGCAACGGAGATCAAAAAATTAGAAAAGAAAGATAGGGTTATTTATATCTATGTGGGTAAGCCAACACGTGAATACGAAAAGGTATTTGGCACGGAGTCTAAGATTCAATTAAATGATAAATTTGCCAATGTGAATGAAGTAGGATCCTATATTCTGGCCGAACGAGCCAAAAAGCCGCAGGAATTACAAAACGTACTCACAACAGCCTTGAAAGTTGACAAGAATGCGAATATGGGGATTATCTCAGATATTAAGCAAGAGCTTAGAAAGGTAAATGCACTTAAAGTGAATTATACCACGTATGAGGGTGATGCTTTTAGAAATTTACAGTAGTTACTAGATCATTTCAAACTTACTTGAACGCTTCAAATGTTTTTATTTGAAGCGTTTTTTTATGAATTTAGTTGTAATTAATAGTACATTTATAGGTAATGAAAGGGCAGATCGTATTTCTTTTTGTGGTGGTGCCATGGCTTTTGTATGCACAACTAAATGAAGTAGGTGCTGAGGTAGCCGATACAAAGTATTTGGAAGATCAGTTTTACGTGGGATTAAGCTATAATTTTATACGGGATAAACCTGACGGTATCTCCCAACAAAATTTGTCGTATGGGTTGCAGTTTGGGGTTATTAAAGATATTCCGCTCAACAAAACACGCAATGTAGCGCTGGGTATTGGTGTAGGGTATGCCGTAAATTCGTATTACAGTAATTTGTTCGCCTCCCAAGCAGATAATACTATTACCTATGCAATAGCTTCAGATTCAGTGGGTCTTAGGCGTGGGAAATTGGAAAATCATCTCATCGAATTTCCTTTAGAATTTAGATGGCGTACCTCCACGCCCGAGGAGTATAAATTTTGGCGAATTTATGGCGGTATAAAATTTGGATATGTCTTTTCCAGTCGCTTTAAATTTGTGACTAATACTGATAAAATTGCCTTTTCGAATGGGAACAATACTAATTTTCAGTACGGACTCACGCTAAATTTTGGGTACAATACGTTTAATATACATACCTATTATGCACTGTCAGCGCTTTTTAAAGATGGCACAAATCTCGGAACCACGAATACTCCGATAGAGTTTAAACCGCTTCGAATAGGTATCATATTTTATATTTTATAGCCAAAACTTAACTAATACCAATTGGGATACAAGGCCAATAAATAAGCCGATAAGAATTTCTTGCGAATTGTGAGCTTTAAGATACAGACGGCAACTGGCCACTATACCGGTTGTTAAGGTGGCCGCACTTAGCGCCCAAATCAGGTTTATTTCAAAATGAATACTTAGAAGATGAAGATAGGCACTAAGGCTGCCTATTCCCATTACATGCATACTGCTTTTAAAATTAAAAAAAAGGAGAAGTAACGAGGCCATTGTAGCCAATACCAGGCCTAAAAAATAGTAGTGCAGTTCAATAATAAAATTATTGGGAATGACCCGGAACAATACCATAAACAGAAGTAAAATAGCGATATAGTACGGGTATCTTCGTTCCTTGGGTTCCGGCATAAATAAAGAACGAACCAAGCCGAGATTTTTAAGAATTAGAAAGGCAATAATCGGGATGATCACCGTTAGTATAAAAATTGGTAAGATAGTACCGCCTTGAACAGGTAGGGGGCTGTATTTAGGCGTAATCTTAAAATAGACTAGGCTACCCGCTATAGGGACAAATAAGGGATGAAAAACGTAGGAGACGAATATTGAAAATCGCTTCATCAAATTTCTTTTCGTAATCTGGCCACCGGAATTCCAAGTTGTTCCCTGTATTTTGCGACCGTTCTTCTGGCAATGGGATACCCTTTTTCTTTGAGTATTTCGGCTAAACGATCATCCGTAAGAGGACGTTTTTTCGTCTCTTCAGCGATCACAGTTTCCAGTATTTTTTTAATTTCTTTTGTGGATACGTCTTCGCCTTGTTCGTTTTTCATGGCTTCTGAGAAGTAATCCTTGATTAATCTGGTACCATAAGGCGTGTCTACGTATTTGCTGTTGGCTACTCTGGAAACCGTGGACACATCCATATCAATAATGTCTGCAATATCCTTAAGAATCATGGGTCTTAGCTTGCGTTCATCGCCGGTAAGGAAGTATTCTTTTTGATATTGCATGATGGCGTTCATTGTAATATATAGGGTTTGTTGCCGTTGTTTAATGGCATCAATAAACCACTTAGCCGCATCTAGTTTTTGTTTAATAAATTGTACGGTATCTTTTTGTGATTTCGATTTTTCCTTGGCACTTTTATATCCTTCTAGCATATGGGTATACTCTCTAGAAATATGAAGTTCCGGGGCATTACGGCCGTTTAATGTCAGTTCTAATGCACCTTCTACTATTTTAATAGAAAAATCGGGCACTATATGTTCTACAATACGCGTATTTCCAGCATAAGAGCCACCTGGCTTTGGGTTTAGCCGTTCTATTTCCGATATGGCATCTTTAAGAATAGCTTCGCTAATACCATGTTTTTGCAACAGTTGATCGTAATGCTTTTTTGAAAAATGCTCAAAGGATTTTTCCAAAATGGCAATTGCAATGGCCGTACTGGAGGTGGGATCTTTTCGGTACAATTGAAGGAGCAGGCACTCTTCTAAAGACTGCGCCGCAACACCAGGCGGATCTAGTTGCTGCACTATTTTCAAAACTTTTTTTACGGTAGCTTCATCCGTGTATAAATTTTGGGTGAAAGCCAGATCATCTACAATGTCGGTTAGTTTTCTACGGATATAACCGCTTTCATCTACACTGCCTACAAGAAATTCGGCAATGGTCCACTCTTCATCACTCAAGTAAACCGTATTGAGTTGGTTTAGTAAGTATTGATTAAACGATATGCCCGAGGCATAAGGCACATGCTTTTCCTCATCATCTGTACTGTAATTATTGGTTTGCGTGCGGTAATCAGGAACTTCATCATCACTGAGGTATTCATCAATATTGATATCCTCGGCGGCGATATTTTCGCTGTCATTATCACCATCCTGATCATAGATTTCATCAAAATCTTCTTGCCCTTCTACCTCTTCCTTACCGGTTTCCAGCGCCGGATTTTCTTCAAGTTCTTGTTTAATACGCTGTTCAAAAGATTGCGTAGGTAATTGTATCAGTTTCATTAACTGAATTTGCTGAGGCGACAGCTTTTGGGATAATTTAAACTGTAAGTGTTGTTTTAACATGGGTCAATTATCCGTATAAAGGTAACAAAAACTGTTTAGAACTCTGCATTTTGGGGGGTTCTGGGAAAGGGAATTACATCGCGTATATTTCCCATACCGGTTGTAAAAAGTACAAGCCGTTCAAAACCAAGTCCAAAACCACTGTGTACTGCCGTTCCAAATTTCCTAAGATCCAAATACCACCAAAGTTCCTTTTCGTCTATACCCAGCGCTTTAATTTTTTCTTTAAGCACGTCTAGGCGTTCTTCCCTTTGAGAGCCACCCACGATTTCGCCAATGCCTGGAAAAAGAATATCCATAGCTCTTACGGTTTTTCCGTCCTCATTTAAGCGCATGTAAAACGCCTTTATTTTCGCGGGATAATCAAATAAAATCACCGGACACTTAAAATGTTTTTCTACGAGATAGCGTTCGTGCTCACTTTGTAAGTCTACCCCCCATTCGTTAATAGGGTATGTAAACTTTTTCTTTTTGTTGGGCGTACTGTGCTTTAATATTTCAAAAGCTTCCGTATAAGATACTCTTTTAAAAGTGTTCTGCACCACAAATTGCAGCCGTTCTATGAGTGTCATGCCACTTCGTTCTATTTGAGGCTTCAATTTTTCTTCATCGGCTAAGCGTTGCGCCAAAAATTGAAGATCTTCTTGGCAGTGATCTAAGACGTAGCGAATGACTTTTTTAATAAAATCTTCCGCCAAATCCATATTGTCGTTTAGGTCATTAAAGGCCACTTCGGGCTCTATCATCCAAAATTCGGCTAAATGACGGGAAGTGTTCGAGTTTTCTGCACGGAACGTAGGGCCAAAAGTGTACACCTTACCAAGAGCCATGGCATAGGTTTCTGCTTCTAACTGCCCGGAAACGGTTAAGTTGGTTTCTTTTCCAAAGAAATCTTTGCTGTAGTCTACATGACTATCATCGGTCAGCGGCGGATTTTTGGCATCTAGGGTACTTACCCGAAACATTTCTCCGGCTCCTTCGGCATCCGAACCTGTTATTATTGGGGTATGTACATAATAAAAACCATTTTGTTGAAAATACTGGTGAATGGCAAATGCTAAGGCAGATCGAACACGCATTATGGCCGAAAAAGTATTGGTACGAATACGCAGATGCGCCTTTTCTCTTAAAAACTCTAAGGAGTGTTTTTTGGGTTGTATGGGATAAGTCTCCGGATCTGATTCTCCTAAGATTTTAATAGCTGATACTTGGATTTCTACCGATTGCCCTTTCCCTTGACTTTCTACCAACATCCCGCTAATTTGTAGTGCGGCACCCGTATTTATTTGGTTTAAAAGATCTTCGTCAAAGTTTTCATAAGCTACCACACACTGAATGTTGTTTAGGGTAGAACCATCGTTTAGCGCAATAAATCGATTGCTTCTAAACGTGCGAACCCAGCCGTTTACCACGACTTCTTGACCTATAAAATCTCCGGTAAATAATTCTTTAACGGTATGCGTATTCATTTTTGGATACTTGAAAATTAAGATTGCAAAGATAACCCTTTTAACAAAAGGAGTGCTTGGCTATACCCTTTAAATTACAGTGCTAGTATTCCTTTTTTGGGATTAACTATCATCTTCATCCAAAGGCAGTATATCGATCTGTGGTTCTTTTAATACACGTTTATTGGCAATGCTTCGTTCTAAGGATAGCAGTAAAGAGGGCAGCAAGATTAGATTGGCAAGCATGGCAAAGAGCAATGTGGCAGAAACAAGTGCCCCCAAGGCCACTGTACCGCCAAAACTGGAAATGATAAATACCGAAAAACCAAAGAAAAGTACTATGGAGGTATAAAACATACTTACGCCGGTTTCTCTGAGGGCGGCATACACCGATTTTTTAATGCGCCAATGGTTTGCCGCTAGTTCCTGTCGGTACTTTGCCAAAAAATGAATGGTATCGTCTACAGAGATGCCAAATGCAATGCTAAAGACTAAAATAGTGGAAGGCTTTATAGGTACTCCTAAAAAACCCATTACCCCAGCTGTAATAATCAACGGCAGTAAATTGGGGATAAGCGACACGATGATCATTCTAAGGGATCGGAACAAATAAGCCATGAACAGGGCGATTAGCAAAACAGCTAGAGCCAACGAAATTACAAGATTCTTTACCAAGTATTTGGTTCCTTTAAGGAATAAGTGTGCATTCCCGGTTATGGTAACCGTATATTGGTCTGTGGGGAAAATCTTATCGGCACTTTCCCGTAATTTTTTTTCGATCTCCTCCATGCGATCCGTTTTGGTATCTTTCATAAAGGTCGTCATCCGTGCAATCTGTCCCGTAGTATCTACAAAACTCTTCAATAAATTTCCATTTCCCGACGATTTTCGAGCCACATCCATAATAAATGTGTTTTCTTGAGACGTAGGGAGCTGATAGTATTTTGGAAGTCCGTTATAAAACGCTTGTTTGGAATATTTTACTAAATTCACTACCGAGGTGGGTTTTGAAAATTCTGGAATTTCTTCAATCACCTCACCCAGTTCTTCCATTTTACGTAAGGTAGGGAGTCTTAGTACACCATTTTTTCGTTTGGTGTCTATCATAATCTCGATAGGCATAATGCCGTCGAATTCGGTTTCAAAAAAACGGATATCTTTAAAAAAAGCAGCTCCTTTGGGCATGTCTTCTATAGGGCTTCCCGATATATTAATTTGATAAATGCCAATAATACTCAACACCAAGAGAATCACAGAAACGACATACACCGATATTCTTTTGTCTCGTACGATGGCTTCCATGGTATTTACAAAAGAATAGATCCATTTTTTGTTGAGATGTTTCAGGTGCTTGTCTTTTGGAGGATACATGAAACTGTACACAATAGGAATGATGAGCAACGAAAGCATAAAAATTCCTATAATGTTGATAGATGCCACGATGCCAAATTCTTTCAACAACTTACTATCGGTAACGATAAACGTTGCAAAACCGGAAGCGGTGGTGATATTGGTCATTAAGGTAGCATTGCCAATCTTAGAAATGACACGTTGTAAGGAAAGTGCTTGGTTGCCGTGCTTTTTAACCTCTTGTTGGTATTTGTTAATCAGAAAAATACAATTCGGAATACCAATCACAATGATCAACGGCGGAATAAGTGCTGTAAGAATGGTAATTTCGTATTGCAATAGTCCCAAAATACCAAAAGCCCACATCACCCCAATAATAACCACGCACATAGATATTAATGTAGCTCTAAAACTTCTAAAAAAGAAAAAGAAAATAAGGGAAGTAACTAGGAGAGCCGCCACTATAAATTTTCCTATTTCATCAATAATATTTTGAGAATTTAAGGTTCGTATATAAGGCATTCCCGAAACGTGAACATCTAAAGTCGTCTCCGCTTCAAAATCGGCAACGAGGTTGGTAATGTCCTCCAAAATAAAATCTTTGCGCACGTTGGTGTTTACGATGTCTTTGTCTAAGTACACAATAGTGCGTATGGTACGGCTCTCTTTGTTGTAGAGCAGACTTTCGTAAAAGGGCAATTCATTAAACAGCTTATGGGTAATGCTATCTACTTCGGCTGTGGTTTTCAGATTATTCTCCACCAAGGGTTTTAGCACAAACTCTTGTTTTTCATTGTCTTTTACAAGTTCTTGAAGGTTGTCTGTAGAAAGCACAAAATCTACTTCGGGAAAAGCATCTAGTTGTTTGCTGAATCTATTCCAACGATTAAATTTTGCCGGGGTAAACAAACTACTGTCTTTTACCGCAAAAACAATGATATTGCCTTCTTCCCCGAACCGATCTAAAAAGCTTCGATATTCTATGTTTACAGGATGGTCATCGGGCAATAATACGGCTTGTGTACTGGAAAAACGCATTTTATCCCATTGAAGCGCTAAAAAGAGGGTAACCGCTGCAAGTATAAAAAGGATGAGGATCCTGTTTCTAAGGATGATCCTTGCAATCTTTTCCCAAAATCCCTTGGTAAGCGTACCGGCCATGCTATTGTATTACGCGCCAAAGGTAGAAAATGATCGGTAGTGTTCCTAGAAACCGCGCTTGAAATGCACCTCATAGAAGCGTTCCTAAATTTACAGCACTTATTTCTAAATAAGTTCATGTTTATATGGCGTAATTAATGCCTTTATTTTTAGTGCTGTTAGGGGCTCACATGGTACGCCCTACAAGAATCATACTCCTGTGTGTCACTATTTTTACTTGCGCATTTCATCGAATAAATACGGTTAGGTTTGCGGGGGGGGGATTTTTCTTACATTGTACTGTGGAAAGCAATTTCCGTGTTTACTAAACGCATTAATTCCTTATATTTAAATACTGCAAGACCATGAAAAAACCAATTACAAAATGTATCGCTCTTTGCGTCTTATTGTTCACTTTGGGCTGTGAAAAAGAAGACGTACTGCAATTGCAGACTTCGACTGCCGATGACCATGTAAACGTATCCGTGCACTATGCCGGATCGGAAGCCTTGTCCGTAGTAACCAATGCCATTGATGGTACGGTGGGCAAGGGCACGTTGGCTTGGACTCATGAAAAACGAGACAAGGACCGTTTCACCATTGACAGAGAAGGAATTCTAAAAGTAACCGATTCTGTGGGCAACCACACCTTTGCCCTGGGCATACAAGATACCGAGCCCGTAAACGGCATATTTTACAATCTGGTGGTGACCCAACGCAAGGACGGCAAGCCCATACCGCCTTTTGTGATGCGTTATAAGTTAAAAAGCGGAAATACCCATGACTATGTACATGCGGAGCATCAAAAATTTGAAGGCAAGGTGGACGTTTTTTCTCTTGCTGAGTTTGCAAGTGCGGTAGGCTTGCAAGGCAAAGCCGGGGATCCTGTACCGTGCTTGGATGACATTGGCCCTAAAGCAGTTGCCTCTAATGCGACGAGCGGTAACAATGGTTCAGGATCAGGTGGTGGCAATGGTGCGGGGGGTAGCGGCGCACCTTCGGGAACTTCTGGTTTTACTCCAATAGGTATATTTTCGGTTACTATATCCGTGACTATGACCCGAGGAGGTTCTGTACAAGTAGGCAAGGGCCATTTCTTGCCGGCACTGCCCGACAAAGATCCGCAAAGAAAAGGAGGCATAGCCGCTAAGGACGACATTGTAATCTGCCCCGATGGCATCCTGTTGATACCCATAAAACCGGTGGTGCCCCCGCCTCCTAGTTGTAAAAGTTTTAAATTTGAATCCGTTGGGGCAAATTGGCAATCTGCTGCTGTTAAAGGAGTTAAGTTTGGTGTAGGTACCCTGTTGACAAACGGTAATATTACAATTTACAGAATTGAGGATTACATCAATCAGCCCATTTTATTTGAAACATGGAAGAAAGATAGGTTTGGAAATACGATCTCGGCAGGTGCTGCCGCAGAAATTTTCGCAGAGGCCTTAAAAACGGCCATAAAAGCTACTGCGCATAATTTTAAGGATAAATTTGGTTTTAGTCAAACACAAGTGAGGTTATGGTTCGAAGATAAGTTAAAGCAGGTGTTTACGGATATGAGTGATGGCGGCAGAATAACTTTTAGGAATAACCGTTACAATCAGACACCTACAGATTATAAAACAACCTTGTTTGGTTCTGACAATTGCAACTGACCTATGAAGGATTTATTAGAGAAAGATTTTTTGCGGGTGATAAACGAGTATTATCCTGCATTTATACAGTCTGGAAGTTCGGAATATAGGAAGAGCGTGCAATGCGTGCGATTGAATAGGGTTCTTAAAAAGGCTTTGATCGAAAATGAGATTACCATAAGTCTGAAATATTTTCTCAATGGCCTAATCAAAGAGAATAAAAACTATACCCTACATGATTACACTTTATTTGAAGGAGGCGATAGATGTTATAATATCCAATTAATCAAAGATTTTCATGAGGAACGCAAAAGTCATTCGCTTTGTATTAATTTAAGTGTACTGATACCCTACTATACGATCCACATATTGGAAGTAAGAAGGAGCGAGAATTTTAAAAAAAGGATAGGTGGTCCAGAAAGAATGATACATTTAGAAGCGACAATTTACAATGAACTTATTAGTAAGGTTAAAAATTATTTAAACGTAGAGTTAGGACTTTATTTGTTTCCAGAAAATTTGATTAATAAGGTAATACCAGATATAAGCTATGAAAATTCTGATTTTGGCGAGTTTACTTTTTATAATGCGTTTTTTTTAAATAGTTTTTATACAAGATAATTTAAGTCTAACAGCATGAGAAATATACTAATTACTAGTAGTGCGATTTGTTTTTTTCTATGGGTTATCGCTTTTTTCAACAAAGGCTACTTTATCGAAATTCACATAAAGGATAATTTTCTTTTAATCGAGTATTCCATAATTCCAATGTCTTTTACTGTTGTAACCTTTTTAATAACCATATGTTATGTTTTAAAAAACCAATTCCAAAAACAAGCATGCTCAAAGTAATCCCTGATAGTGCCTGAATGGGCACGTGAACCCTAGTAATCCGTTTCAAATCAAAATAAGGGGAATCAATTTAGTTAGGTAGTGGTGGGCGAAGGCCATTTCCTGTCGGCACTACCCGACAAAGATCCGCAAAGAAAAGGAGGCATAGCGGGCAAGGACGACATTCTAATCTGCCCCGATGGCACCCTATTGATACCCATAAAACCGGTGGTACAGCCCGTAAAGATCATAAACGAGCTAAAGGGTAAGGAACTCTGTATCCATAACAAGATGGAGAACACAAAGAACAATTATATTGCGGGGGTAATGAGCAATTTCAAGGGAAACTCGCAATTCAGTATCAAAATTGTCTCTGATCTTACTTTGGCAAGTAATATCAATGGTGAAACCAAACCGATCTCCGGAAGTAAAACCATACTAATCCAGATAAATTCCGCAAAGGCCAGGGGAAGCTCGGGGTTATCTTTGGCGAAGACCATTCTCCACGAATATATTCATGCCCGTATGTTCAGTATGTTAGGCACTAAATTAGTACCCACGGCACCTGATGCGGTAAAATTCCGTACTACCTACGATTCTTACAAGAAAACGGAGTTTGAACCAAGCCCGCAACACCAGACCATGGCAGACTTATACGTGAACTCCATGGCCGAAGGATTGGCATCCTTTCATAAAAACGAACTCAAAGAAGATTACAACAAATACCAATCTACATTTGGAGAATTTCCTAGCTTCGACTTCTATAAGGCGTTAGCTTGGGAAGGCTTATCCAACCAAGGCGTAACCGCATGGTCGAACCTCCCGGAGTCTGAAAGAAAAAAATTCACGACCTTGCAAGCCCGTACAGGAATGTTGACTAACCCATGTAACTAATGAAAAAACTGGTTTTATCGCTCTTGATCTTTTCTATGTACTTTGTTACCAGCGCACAGAAGATAAATGTTGAAAAAGTGCAAAGAGATACATTAATGTTCCGCTATGACAAAGTATTATTGGTTCCGAGCGCATATGTCGTTGGCGAATTCGATCTTGCCCCATTTTCAAGACCTTCCTTTGGTATTAGGTTTAGTATTATAAGGATCCATAAAGATTTAGCAGTCAATAAAATTCTGAATTTAGAAGAGTTTCTTCAGCATGTGGTTAATATGAAAGAAACCAAACATGGATCTGAATATGGCGCATTCCAAAAGATTATGAGTAGAATGGGTGCAAATGTAATAATCATAGTTATCGGTTGTGACGAAGACCGGATTTTTATGGAAATGGAGGTTTCAGAATGGATAGAATAGAAAAGAGACACATGACCATTTATACCCATAAAACCGGTGGTGCAGCCCGTAAAGATCATAAACGAGCTAAAGGGCAAGGAACTATGTATCCATAACCTGTTGGACAAGAAAGGAAGTTCATTTGTACAAGACCTAATGGCCAAGTTTAAGGGAACATCCGAGTTCGATATCAAGATTGTTTCGAAGGAGAAGGTCTTCTCCCCACGGTTAAACGCGTTTGTAAATGGATTGACAAATCCAATTAAGGCTGGCAAAATAGAGATTTTTATAAGCACAACGAATGCGGATAAGAATTCTGCCCTAGAAGTGGCACACACTTTGGTACATGAATATATTCATGCAGATATGCTTAGGAAATTAAATACGATAGCCCCGAGCATTTTGGATCTGAACTTTAGGCAAACGTATGAAGCATAGTAAAGTAAAATATTCAAGGCAACGGCGCAACATAATTCCATGGCAGATCTTTACATAAAATCGGTCAAGACAACTTTAAAAGAGTTCCACAGAACAGCCTTGGCAAGTGATTATAATTTTCTATCAAATGGTGGCAGAAAATCGTTGGACGATTTTTACGAAGCCCTCGCATGGAAAGGGATAAAAGAAGATGGTGTGATCGCTTGGAACACAGTTCCCGAATTGCGTAAAAGCGCCTTAGAGGCTGCACTTCAGGAAAGTTTTTTTGTGGCTACCAAGACATGTCCTAACTAATTAGCTACCGACATGAAAAACATAGTGAATACAATTTTTATGACCATCGGCTTTTGTTGCGTTGTTAACGGGCAAGCAATTTCAAAAGATACTCTTTTCTTTTGGTATGATGAAATTTATACCATAGATGGGGAGAAATCCGAAGGAATCCCATGGATTGAATTCTCAGAAAGCAGGATTCGGGACATGTCCAGATCAGATACTAATGGCTATGTCTATTTTTTAAAGGATACCATAATACACGATTTACGGCCAAAGGAGATTCTGTCCTTCAAGGATTATCTAGAGAATAGAAGGTTCTATTATGATGGAAAATACAATACAATAGTGGATCCTTGGAAAATGGACAACTTACTTCTTAAGAAACACATCATTTTTATAGTCAAGGGCAAAGAGTTCATCAAGCCCCATTTCATTGAATACAATTCGTATTACCCCGTTGGTAAAGGAGATGAAGCAATAGATCCTAGATTAAAAGACACCTTGTATTTTAAACTGGATAGTGGTTATCTTAAAAAAAGTTTTGAAGATGGAAACAAATATTTTTTTCAGGATATTTATAGTGATCAAATGTTCTACTTTAGGGAAAATCGATTATTCCAGGATTTAAAGCCTGGAAAAACCGAAAGTTTTTTTGAATATCTGAGGATTCCTAAATTACGATATGGAAACAGTATTTATGGGAGTCTGAACGATTATAGACTTTGGAAACATTTTAAAAATTATATCATTTTTTTGGTTGGAGACGATTGTTTTATTAAAGTAGATCCCGGATGGGAAATAGAATAGCTTAGACCTAAAAAGGGGTATAGTGTAGCGATTTTTATATAGCATTGGCATGGCAAGGCCTATCCAATAATGGGGTGCGCGCCTGGAATGCACTTTCTGAATCTGATAAAAAACGCATTGCGGATATGCAGGCAAGAACAGGTGTTTTACTAAAAAAGTGTGACTAGATGGTAAGGATTGTTTTAGTTTTAGTGTTTGCTTTTAGTACTTGTTGTGCCCAAAAAAAGGGTAGCAAGGAACAAAAAGTTGTTCAGGATACGTTATATTTCAATTCTTACGATTGTTGTCTTAAAGCAAGTGCTTTTTTAGAGAATACGAAGGTCCTATATTCTTCTGAGGTGGTAGATGGCGTTGCCTTTGAGGTAGAGGAAACCTATGCGGATTTAAACCCGGACAAAATATTGAATTTTGCGGATTTTTTAGAAAACTTAAAAAAAATGGATGGTGAAGGAAGTAAGGCATCTTTAGATGAAAAAGTGTTCGAACGATTTAAACATAACATTGTTTTTTTTGTTGATAATTCAAGGTATCCAAGGAGGTACTTAAAGATATCTGTTTCTTTATTCAGTATTGATTGAAAGGATTACACAAATAAGGAATTGTTATCTTATCCCTTAACTTAAATTAGTTATGCAAATACCAATGGTTTTTCTAGTATTGGTCATGATCTCAACTATAACCAGAGGACAAAATCATGACAAAGACACTTTGCTATTTAAATATAGCAGAACCTATTTGATAGAAGAATATAATCCAATAGATAAATACGTGTACTACAAATTCAAGGGATCAGGTAACAATGGCCAATTTTTCTTTATTGAAAAGGGGGAATTACCTTCAATAAGCGCAATCAAAGAAAACTGCTTCAAAAAATATATTGAAAATCTGGATCTTAAGTTTAAAGTTTTAAAAGGAAAGGGTTTGAATGACATGGTTCTATTTGATTATTTTATCGACTACACCATAATCATGAGAAAAAACAATAGACTTATAAAATTGGAACCAAATCATGTGATTGAATAATGGTAAGGTGTTCAAGGTAAAACAAAGACGACATAATAGTGCTGGTTTAGCTCATTTCCTGTCTGCGCTCCAGAACAATGTCTCGGCCAACAAGTATTATGAGGCATTGGCTTAGCGAGGTCTGGCAGAACACGATGTAAAGGCTTGGACAGATTTAAGTCCAGAACGAAAAAGAGTTCTAGCTGATCTTTCTTTGAGGGTTGATGAACTTACAAATAGCGTTTGCCCTAACAAATAAAATAATATATAATGGTTAAGTCATTTGTTTGTTTTTATTGTTTTGTGACTATTGTTGTTACCATAAATGCCCAGAGATTTCAGAGGGATACGTTATATTTTAATTTAGAAGGTGAGTATATATATGAATCTATCTATGTGCCAAATACGTTTCTATTAATGGACAGTAATGATATAGGCTCCGGAACGTTCTTTTTTGAAAAAGAAGAAAGTGTTTACGGTTTGTCCCCTAAAAAACCGATCTCATTAAAGAAGTACGTTCGATCGTCTAATTTTTATGACAAAAGAAAAGGAAGAAAACTGTATGATGAAGGACTGTTTCACCATTTTGAGCAATTTGTGATTTTTTTGGTACTGGACATTGATGGTACAAAAGAATATATTAGGGTAGCACCTGGTTGGGCAATCGAATGACCTTAGTAATCCGTTTCAAATCAAAATAAGGGGAATCAATTTGGTTAGGTTGTGGTGGGCGAAGGCCATTTCCTGCCTGCTTTAAAAGATGATGATGCAGGGACGCAGAAAGGAAGCGATTTTGGCAAGGACGACATTGTAATCTGCCCCGATGGCACCCTATTGATACCCATAAAACCGGTGGTACAGCCCGTAAAGATCATAAACGAGCTAAAGGGTAAGGAACTCTGTATCCATAACAAGATGGAGAACACAAAGAACAATTATATTGCGGGGGTAATGAGCAATTTCAAGGGAAACTCGGTTTTCGACATCAAGATTGTTTCTGTGCCCACTTTATCAGATAATGAAAACGGTAAAACTACTCACGTTTCTAACAGCAAAACCATATTAATACAGATAAATTCCTCAAAGGCCAACGGTAAACCTGGGCTATCTTTGGCAAAGACCATTCTACATGAATATATTCATGCACGGATGGTTAGTATGTTGGGCACTAAATTAGTACCCACGGCACCTGATGCGGTAAAATTCCGTAACACCTATGATTCTTACGAGAAAACGGAGTTTGAGCCAACGCCCGCACACCAGACCATGGCAGATTTATATGTAAACTCCATGGCCGAAGGATTGGCATCCTTCCATAAGAATGAACTCAAAGAAGACTATAACAAATACAAATCCGCTTTTGGAGAATTTCCTAGCTTCGACTTCTATAAGGCGTTGGCTTGGGAAGGCCTATCCAACCAAGGCGTAACCGCCTGGACAAACCTCCCGGAGTCTGAAAGAAAAAAATTCACGACATTGCAAGCCCGTACAGGTATGTTGACTAACCTATGTAACTAATGAAAAAACTGGTTTTATCGCTCTTGATCTTTTCTATGTACTTTGTTACCAGCGCACAGAAGATAAATGTTGCAAAAGTGCAAAAAGATACATTAATGTTCAGCTATGATAAGGAAATATTGCTTCCCAGTGAATATAACGCTGGCGAATTTATCATTATGCCATATTCTGGAAAAACGAATGGCATTTCCTTAAGTATTATCAAAATCCACCATAGTTTAAAGATTCGTAAATTAATAACTCTAAAGGATTTTTTAAAGCATGTGATTACCATGGAAGAGTCCAAGCCTGGTTTTGCCGCTGGCCCTGTAGAGAAGATAATTAGTAGAATGAGTGCCAATGTGGTGATCCTTGTTCTAGGCTGTGGCAAAGACAGGATTTTTATGGAAATGGAGGTTTCGCAATGGATATTCTAATAAAACATCAGCAACTAATATAATGCTTGGTTTAACACCGAAATGAGATAAAACAAAAAGCACTTGCAAACCATAAGGCACCCGTTCATGCCCGGATGGCACCCTGTTGATACCCATAAAACCGATGGTACAGCCCGTAAAGATTATAAATGAGCTATATGGTAAGACAAATTTTTCTTTTAGTTTTAATCCTCTGGACTGTTGCTTTTTTTCGAGCGTATTGTCAGGTTAAGGTTAGAGTTTATCCTAAACAGGTAGAAGATGGATTTCAAATTTACAGTGACAATTATGAAGACTATCCTGTAACGATTCAAATTGTCTTTCAATTGGAAAACCTAAGTCGGTTAGATGAAAATAATTATTTTGTAGTGCCAGAATATAGCAGTCGTATTGGATTATGTGGATTAAAAACGATAGATTCCACTAAAAATTCAAATGTCCAACTTACCTATCGCACTCAAATTGGAAATTCCTTTTTAACCGAATTTGATAAAGATTTTGAATATTACCTGCCTTTTGAAAAGGGAAAGGTTTTTGAACTTTTTCAAGGTTACAATGGTAGTGAATCCCATATAGGAATTTTAGCGTTAGATTTTACTATGCCATTGGGTACAAAAATACATGCTGCAAGGGGTGGAAAAGTTGTTAAGGTGGTTGACGGAAATAATATCACCTGCGAAGAAGAAGAATGTACAAAATATAATAATTATGTAGTTATTATGCATTCAGATGGCACCTTTGCAGAGTATCACCACATAAAAATGAATGGCTCTAAAGTGAAAGTAGGGGAAATGGTTGAAATTGGTCAACTTATAGCTGAGAGTGGTAATGTAGGATATTCCAAAGGACCTCATCTTCATTTTGCTGTTTATTTACAAAAATTTGACCACAAGGAAACAGTTTCAACAAAGTTTAGAACCGGTAGAAATGGAGACAAAATAAAAGAATTGGTACCCGGTGGGCGGTACTCGAGAAACTATGAATAATTTAATGTTGATTACACCTTCATAATCTCCGCTTCTTTTACCGCAAGAATAGAATCTATTTTTTTAATATAAGTATCGGTTAGGGTTTGCACATCGGCTTCTGCTTTCTTTTGCAAATCTTCAGAGATTTCTAAACTGCGCAATTCTTTATTGGCCTCTTGCCGCGCACTTCGTACCCCAATCTTGGCATCTTCGGATTCTGCTTTGGCCTGTTTCACCAAATCCTTGCGGCGTTCTTCGGTGAGTGGTGGCACATTTATGATAATATTTTCTCCATTATTCATGGGATTAAAACCCAAATTGGCGTTCATAATCGCTTTTTCAATTTCATGAAGCATGTTTTTTTCCCATGGCTGCACGGATAAGGTACGGGCGTCGGGTGTATTTATGTTTGCTATTTGGTGCAAGGGTGTAAGAGAACCATAATATTCTACCATAACACCCGATAGCATAATAGGGCTGGCTTTGCCCGCTCTAATTTTTACAAAAGCTTTTTCTAAATGCGCCAAAGCATCATCCATACCTTCTTGGGTAGTGTCTAGAATAAATTTAATATCTTCATCCATAACGTAAATCTTCTATAAGCAATTTTATAAGCTACAAAACTAAATATTTACAACGGTTCCTATATTTTCACCGGCAATAATTTTGAGCAAGTTGCCTTTTTTGTTCATGTCGAAAACCACAATAGGAAGTTCGTTTTCCTGACTCAATGTAAAGGCTGTGGTATCCATCACTTTAAGCCCTTTAGATAGAACTTCTTTAAAAGAAAGGGTCTCAAATTTTGTGGCTGTCTTGTCTTTTTCCGGATCCGAGGTGTAAATGCCATCTACTCGGGTACCTTTTAAAATCACGTTGGCCTCAATTTCTATAGCGCGAAGCACCGCTGCCGAATCGGTCGTGAAATATGGATTTCCTGTACCCCCACCAAAAATTACTACCCGTCCTTTTTCTAAATGACGTATGGCACGTCTGCGAATAAAGGGCTCTGCCACCTCATTTATTTTTATAGCGCTTTGTAACCGGGTCTGAACACCTTTAAGTTCCAACGCACTTTGTAAGGCCAGTCCGTTTATTACGGTAGCCAACATGCCCATATGATCGCCTTGCACCCGATCCATACCATTACTGGCTCCGGATACCCCTCTAAAAATATTGCCGCCCCCAATAACAATAGCTACTTCAATGCCTTGGTCTACAACTTCCTTTATTTCATCGGCATATTCGGCCAATCGCTTGGGGTCAATGCCGTATTGTCTATCGCCCATAAGGGCTTCTCCGCTAAGTTTTAAAAGGATTCGTTTGTATCGCATCATCAATGGTTAAATCTCAACAAAAATAATCAAAATAATTTACGAAAGCCTATAAGTAGGCATTAACAGAGGTTGCTATAGAATACATGATTTTTTTAAGGTAAGAAAAGAGGTTGTGATGGTTATTTCTAGAATTAAACTGTAAAAATTTAATCAATATGGTGATTAGGTTCATTTATTTTTATAATCTTGTGTGGCATGATTTTTTCGATCTTTGGAAAGATCAGAGAGGTAAAATACTACGTAAAAGTAAAAATAGAGGTGATGAAAAAATTTGTGTTTTTAGCGGTAATAGGGATCCTGTTTATAGGCTGTGGAAGTTCAAAAGTTTTGATACCTCAGGGCAACGCACCCGTCGTGGTTCATTTAGATTTGGTAAATGTGGTAGATGATCAAGTGATGGTTACAGTAGATCCGGGCCAATTGGTTGAGGACGCCATAGCGTTCTATATTCCGAAAACAGTACCGGGCACCTATAGCACGGATAATTACGGCCAGTATATTGAAGGTTTTAAAGCCTATGACTACAAGGGTTCTGAACTTTCGGTATCTCAATTAGATCCTAATACATGGCGTATTTCTGATGCCAAAAAGTTGGACAAGGTGACCTATTATGTGAACGATACCTACGATACGGAATTACGTGTAGCAGAGAAGGTGTTCTCTCCGGCGGGCACTAATATTCTTGAAGGTAAAAACTTTATGTTAAATCTGCATGGCTTTGTGGGGTATTTTTCCGGCCTAGAGGAAACTCCCTATACCTTGCAAATTACCAAACCTGTGAATTTAAAGGCGACCACTTCGTTGCAGAGAAAGACTGCGACTGCCGAGAATAACAGTATAGACGTCTTTGAAGCCAAACGTTATTTTGAAGTTACCGATAGTCCTATTATGTATGCCAAGGCACCTTCAGTTTCATTTCAGATCAAAGATATCGAAGTTTCTATAAGTGTATATTCTCCAAATAATACGGTTACCGCAATGAGCTTAAAGGATAAAATGGAGAAAATGATGACGGCACAAAAGGCATTTTTAGGTGATATTAACAGCACTAAGGAATACAATATTCTCTTGTATTTATCTACGCTAGAAGAGGATGATGCTACAGGCTTTGGAGCATTAGAGCATCATACTTCTACCGTGGTGGTACTTCCGGAACAAATGCCCAAAGAAGAATTGGAAGAGGCCATGGTCGATGTGGTCTCACACGAATTTTTTCACACGTTAACGCCATTAAATGTACACTCCAAGGAAATTCAATATTTCAATTTTAACGATCCAAAAATGTCCCAGCACTTATGGATGTATGAAGGCGTTACCGAATATTTCGCTAATCTTTTTCAAATTCAACAAGGATTAATCGATAAAACGGAGTTTTACGAACGCATTATGGGTAAAATGCAGAATGCGCAACGTTACGATGATACCATGTCTTTTACAGTGATGAGCAAAAACATATTAAGCACTCCTTACAAGGAGAATTACGCAAATGTCTACGAAAAGGGAACTTTAATTGGGATGGTGTTAGACCTCATCTTGCTTGAATCGAGTAAAGGGGAACTTAGTTTATTAGGGTTGATGAAAGAATTGTCAAAAAAATATGATGAATATACTCCTTTTGACGATGATGCTCTGATAGATGAAATTGTGTCGATGACGTTTCCGGAAGTACGAGATTTTTTCGATACTCATGTCATAGGAACAACTCCGATAGCCTATGAGACGTATTTGGAAAAAGTAGGACTCGCCATAGCGCAAATAGAACAAGAAACGGGTTATTTTTTAGATGGCAATATGCCATTTATTGATGTGGATGTAGCTAATGGGAATACCATTTTTATTCGGGAGGGTATCGCGCTAAACAGCTTCTTTTTAGATTTGGGAGCCCAAGGAGGTGATCGTATTAAAACTATTGATGGAAAGGCTATAAATTTAGAGGCAATTAGACCTATAATTGGAGAAAGTTTTAGCTGGACGGCCGATAGGGATATTGAAAT
The DNA here is from genome assembly GCF_034651555.1 of Aurantibrevibacter litoralis. Taxonomy (NCBI): domain Bacteria; kingdom Pseudomonadati; phylum Bacteroidota; class Flavobacteriia; order Flavobacteriales; family Flavobacteriaceae; genus Aurantibrevibacter; species Aurantibrevibacter litoralis. The sequence continues at coordinate 119,616 of NZ_JAYEEQ010000001.1, forward strand.
TGTGGTAGAAAGGGATGACAATGAAATTACCCTACACGGTAAGGTAGGGGCACCTACCGTAGAAAGGGCTACGATTATAGAATCGGAGCAAGACAACAATCCACAGGTACAATTGCGCAACCTCTGGCTAAAACAATAAACTATAATATCGGGTAAAAAAAATCCGCGTTTTTCTATGAAAAACGCGGATTTTTTATACATTAATTTTAATATCTAGCCCAAGGCAACTCTTTCAAACGCAATTACCTTTAAGGTTGCGTCTAGTGTACTTACATATTGTGCAACACTTAATTTGCTGTCTTTAATGAAATCTTGGTTTACCAAGGTATTATCTTTAAAAAAGCGATTTAATTTTCCCTTGGCAATAGAATCTAACATGGCCTCCGGTTTTCCTTCTTGGCGCAACATGTCTTTAGCGATCTCTATTTCCTTATCAATAATGGATTGGTCTACAGCGCTTTCATCTAATGCTACTGGATTCATGGCTGCGGCTTGCATTGCCACATCTTTGGCAACTACTTCTGCACCGCTTAGTGAGGCCGAAAGGCCTACCAATGTAGCTATTCTATTACCGGCATGAATATAAGAACCCACCAAAGGAGCAGAAAGTTTTTTAAAACTTCCAATTTCTATTTTCTCTCCTATCACTCCCGTCTGCTCTATGAGTTTTTCCTGTACGGAAATTCCATTAAAATCTGCGGCAAGAAAGGCATCCTTAGTTTCAAATTGCAATGCAAGTTCGGCCAAGGCGTTGGCTAAGCTCACAAAACTTTCGTTTTTTGCCACAAAGTCCGTTTCACAGTTCAAAGAAATTACTACCCCAGAAGTCTGGTTGGCATTTACTTTGGCGATGGCTGCACCTTCGGAAGATTCTCGATCCGAACGATTAGCGGCTACCTTTTGTCCTTTTTTTCGCAGTAATTCAATTGCTTTTTCAAAATCTCCATCGGCTTCAACCAATGCTTTCTTGCAATCCATCATGCCTGCGCCTGTTGTTTGTCGTAACTTGTTTACGTCGGCTGCTGTTATATTTGCCATTTTTAGTTTCGTTTTAATAATGTTTTTCCGTAATTGGGCAAAAACAATCTTAATTAATAGTAATGTGTACTGTTGTTTTTTAAGGTATCGCTATTCAATTCCGCCTTTCACACTCTCCTGCCACGCTTTTAATTCATCCCATTTACCTTCGGCAGCCATTTTTGACTGTTTAGGCCATGAACCGGGATTTTTAGAGGCATAATTAGCACCACCTTCTGTAAGAATGTCCTTTAAATCATCTTCTGTTTTACCGGCCAAGTCTTCAAAGGTTAGTATTCCGGCTTCATTGAATAATTCTGCAATTTTTGGACCAATACCTTCTATTAAGGTAAGGTCGTCCGCTTTTTTAGCATCCGCTGCTGCTGCCGCTTTTACAGGGGCAGATTTAGTTTGGGATGCACCACTTTCTGCATCTCCTTCCGATTGCTTTTCAGATTTGCGCTCGGTAAGGCCTTCTATTACGGCATTTTGTACATGCGTAAGTATGGCTTCAATGGACTTAGAAGCATCGTCGTTTGAAGGAATGATATAGTCAATAGGGCGCGGATCAGAATTGGTATCTACCATAGCGAAAACCGGAATATTGAGTTTTAAAGCCTCCTTTACAGCAATGTGTTCCCGCATGGTGTCTACTACAAAAATAGCGGCAGGAAGTCGCGTCATTTCCGAGATAGAACCAAGGTTTTTTTCTAATTTAGCTCGTAAACGGTCTACTTGTAAACGTTCTTTTTTAGAGAGGGTGTTAAACGTACCGTCTTTTTTCATCCGGTCTATAGAGGCCATTTTCTTTACGGCTTTTCGGATCGTAACAAAATTGGTTAACATGCCGCCCGGCCATCTTTCCGTAATGTACGGCATATTCATTTTCGCTGCCTTTTCCGCCACGATATCTTTGGCCTGTTTTTTTGTAGCTACAAAAAGTACTTTTCTGCCAGAAGCTGCAATTTTCTTTAAGGCTTCATTGGCCTCTTCTAATTTGGCTACGGTTTTGTAGAGATTGATCACGTGGATTCCGTTGCGCTCCATGTAGATATAGGGCGCCATATTAGGATTCCATTTTCTGGTGAGGTGGCCAAAATGTACACCTGCGTCTAATAATTCTTTAATTTCAATGTTACTTGCCATGTGTTATACTTAGTTTACGTTCTTTTGAATTAGCAATGCCAAAGTGGTATACCGTTGTATAGCCTTTTGCATTTAGATGCTAAACTAATTTTAGCCTAAAAAAATTCGAAGAAATGATTTTTTTTAGGTTTTAATTGATCCCATAAGCGGGATATTCCAAGGAACTTTGTTAAAAAAAATGAATATAAATTGTTAACAAACATATACCGCTACCTTCTTACTACAGGTAAAGCTCGATATTAACGTTTGGAGAACTGGAATTTTTTACGGGCTTTCTTTTGTCCGAATTTCTTACGCTCTACCATTCGGGGATCTCTAGTTAAGAGGCCTTCGGGCTTCAAGATACTGCGATTTTCAACGTCAAGTTCGCACAATGCTCTAGAAATGGCAAGACGAATAGCTTCTGCTTGTCCGGTAATACCACCTCCAAATACATTTACTTTAACGTCAAAATTAGCTTCGTTATTCGTGAGTGTAAAGGGTTGTTTTACTTTGTATTGAAGGGTAGAAGTAGGAAAATAATCCTTCAATTCCCTTTTATTAATGGTAATTATTCCATTTCCTTGAGACAGATATACTCTAGCAACTGCTGTTTTTCTTCTCCCGATTTTGTGGGTTATCTCCATTACTTAAGATCGTTTAAGTTAATTGCACTTGGTTTCTGCGCTTCTTGATTGTGGGCCGAACCTACATAAACTTTTAAATTTCTGAAGATTTCTGCGCCTAATTTGTTCTTTGGAAGCATTCCTTTTATCGATTTTTCGACGATGCGCTCCGGATGTTTTGCCGCAATTTCTTTGGCTGTTGCAGACCGTTGACCCCCCGGATAGCCGGTATGGCGAATATAGGTTTTGGTTTCCCACTTGTCGCCAGATAGATTTATTTTTTCTGCGTTGATCACAATAACGTTGTCACCGCAATCTACATGTGGCGTAAAATTGGGTTTGTATTTTCCTCTAAGCAATTTTGCAACCTTAGAAGCAAGACGACCTAATATTTCTCCTTCTGCATCTACCACCAACCATTGTTTATCAACGGTGGCTTTATTGGCCGAAATAGTCTTATAACTTAATGTATCCACACTACTTTATTTAATGATTTTATACTTCAATCTCGTTTAACGGGCTGCAAATGTACATTAATTAACTTGAAATGCAAATGGTTGTTTCCGATTATTTTAGTTTTTTTAACGAAGAGCCTTTCTCTCTTTTATAAGGTCATGTATGCGATGTTCTAATGTGCTTCTAACCAGTTTTCACCTACACCTAATTCTACATCTAAGGGAACGTTAAGACGGTACGCATTTTCCATTTCATTTTTTATCAACTTTTTCAAGGAGTCTAACTCTGGCTTGTAGGCGTCGAACACTAATTCATCATGTACCTGTAAGAGCATTTTGGAGTTGTAGTTGTCCTCGCTAAGTTTTTGGTGAATACGAATCATGGCTATTTTTATAATATCGGCTGCACTACCTTGTATGGGTGCATTCACCGCATTGCGCTCTGCAGCACCCCGCACAACCGCATTGCCGGAATTGATGTCGCGCAAGTACCTACGACGACCAAGAACCGTTTGCACATACCCATGTTCACGGGCAAAGTCTATTTGCGATTGTATGTAATTTCGCAATTTCGGATAGGTTTTGTAGTAGGTATCTATTAGTTCTTTAGATTCGGCTCGTGAAAGATTCGTTTGGTTGCTTAAACCAAAGGCGGAAACGCCATAAATGATACCAAAATTGATTGTCTTTGCATTACCACGTTGTTCACGTGTTACTTCGGTTAAGGGTACATTAAATACTTTTGAGGCTGTAGAGGCGTGAATATCCTCCCCATTCTTAAAGGCTTCAATCATGGTGTGTTCTTCACTTAATGCAGCTATAATTCGCAATTCTATTTGCGAGTAATCTGCGGCTAGGAGTACATGGTTTTCGTCTCTTGGAATAAAAGCCTTTCGTACCTCACGGCCTCTTTCTGTACGTATAGGGATATTTTGCAGGTTCGGATTATTACTGCTTAAACGTCCCGTGGCAGCCACAGTTTGCATATAGTCGGTATGTACCCTACCGGTGCTGGGCTCTATTTGTTCTGGAAGGGCATCTACATAGGTGCTTTTTAGTTTGGCTAACCCTCTGTAATCTAATATATCTTGTATAATTTGATGGTCTTTGGCCAGATACGATAGCACTTCCTCTGCAGTAGAATATTGCCCCGTTTTTGTCTTCTTAGGTTTTTCTATCAATTTTAATTTATCAAATAATATTTCGCCCAATTGTTTGGGAGATCCTATATTGAAGGTTTCCCCGGCGGCTTCAAAAACTTTTGATTCCAGTGCTTTTATATCTTCATCTAATTTTTTGGAAAGGGAATTTAAAAAACCCTTATTGAGGTTAATTCCCTCTAATTCCATTTCGGCCAATACATGCAGTAAGGGAATTTCTAGCGTAAGAAATAGGTCTTCTATGTTGGCTTCAACAAGTTCCGGTCTAAAGTGTTGGGCGAGTTGAAAGGTAATATCGGCGTCTTCAACGGCATACTCGGTTTGTTGATCTAAGGGTACATCCCTCATGGATAATTGATGTTTGCCTTTTTTTCCAATGAGATCGGAAATAGGAATGGGGGTATAATTTAAATAGGTTTCTGCCAAAACATCCATATTGTGCCGCATATCAGGGTTAATGAGGTAATGGGCTATCATCGTATCAAAGCAAGCACCTTTTATACGAATATTGTATTTTCGTAATACTTTAATATCGTATTTTAAATTCTGGCCAATTTTTTCGATCTGTTCCGATTCAAAAAATGGACGTAACTGCTCAATAATCTCTTGTGCCGCTTCTTTTTCTTCCGGAATAGGAATATAAAAGCCCTTGTGGGCTTCCCAGCTAAAGGCAATGCCTACAAGGGTTGCTTCGAGCGGGTTTAGGGAGGTGGTTTCCGTGTCAAAACATACCGAAGGTTGCTTTAGTAGGTTTTGTACAAATAGCTTCATGGCTAGGCCGGGAAGTATGCTTTGGTATACATGAGGGATGTCCGAGATCGTTTTTCTGCCCGATACGGCAACCGGCATTTCCGAAGCTTCCGATGTGCCAAACAACGAAAATTGTCCGCCGCCCGCTTCCCGAGCTTCTTTTTTCTCGCTGGGGGTAGTAACCGCTTCGGAACCGGATGGGTTCGATGCTGAAAATAGAGAAAGAAATTGTTCTTTTAAACGGCGAAATTCCAGCTCTTCAAAAATATGCTGCACCTTTTCCGCATCGGGCACGGATAGTTCATAATCCGTAGCGTTAAAAGTAACGTCGCAGGTAACACAAATGGTGGCTAATTTTTTGGAAAGGAGCCCTAATTCTGCGTTCGCTTCAATTTTTTCACGCATTTTTCCGGAAAGTTTGTCGGTATTGGCCAATAAATTTTCCATGCTTCCAAAATCGGCGATAAATTTCTTCGCCGTTTTGTCGCCTACCCCGGGCAGACCGGGAATATTGTCGCTGGCATCGCCCATCATGCCTAAATAGTCTATCACTTGTTCCGGTCGTTCTACTCCAAATCGATTTTGTACTTCCGGAATACCCCATATTTCGATACCGTTGCCCATTCTGGCCGGACGGTACATAAAAATGTTCTCGGAGACCAACTGTCCAAAATCCTTGTCCGGGGTTACCATAAAAACCTTAAAACCTTCTTTCTCGGCTTGTTTGGCCAAGGTGCCAATAATATCGTCGGCTTCCAAACCGGACAACTCTACCACAGGAATATGCATGGCTCTTAAGATATTTTGGATATACGGAACGGCTATTCGAATGGCATCTGGGGTTTCATCTCTATTGGCTTTGTAATCGGCGAACATTTCGGTTCGCTCCGCACTGCCGTCTTTGTCAAAACAGACGGCCAAATGATCGGGTTTTTCCCTTTTTATAACGTCAAAGAGCGAATTTACAAAACCGAGTATGGCAGAAGTATCCATGCCTTTGGAATTTACTCTTGGGTTTTTTATAAGGGCATAATACCCTCTAAAAATTAGCGCATAGGCATCTAATAGAAAAAGTCGTTTTTGATCGGCCATTTTTTTACAGATTGATTGGTTTCAAAGGTACTAAGATAATCGGGTACGTCGAATAAGGTTTTTAAAAGTTGCATAAATGTAAGGATTTTTGTTTGTGTTCCTTCTGCTGTAATTGGGGCGTGCAATGGATGATTTTTTCCGTAGGAAGCGTATTTAGCCATACTGCGTCACTCTTTTTTGTTCCTAACAAAATCCTTCTTTACATGAACAATTGAAGCAGATTACAATGTTGTTCTACCCATGAATAGGGTATGCATAACGTTAAGGTTTCGTTTATTTCATAAAAAGATAAACTGCTATTTTATGAAAGGAGTGGGTTGGCAAATAATTTTGTTTTATGAAGAATGAACAACCAACCCTTTCTGTTATTCTGAGTACGTACAATGCCGAAGATTGGCTAGAGAAAGCCCTTTGGGGGTATCAGAACCAATCTTTTAAAGATTTTGAAATTGTTATTGCTGATGATGGTTCTAGCGCAAAAACTAAAATGCTGTTGCAACGTATGCAATTGGAAGTATTCTTTCCTATAATTCATATTTGGCAGCCGGACGAAGGCTTTCAAAAGACACGGATTCTTAATAAGGCTATTGCCGCATGCCGTGCGGATTATATTGTAATGAGTGATGGTGATTGTATTCCGCGAAAGGATTTCTTGGAAGTGCACTATACCCACAGACAGCAGGGATATTTTCTTTCGGGGGGCTATTTTAAACTGCCGAAAAGGATTTCCGAGGAAATTGATAAAGAACATATTCTAAAAGGAAAGTGTTTTAAAAAGCTATGGTTGGAAAAACGAGGATTAGCGTCTTCCATAAAAACCTTGAAACTGCAAAAGAATAAGGAGATTGCTCATTTTTTAAATAGTGTTACCACCTCAAAAGCTTCATGGAATGGTCACAACGCATCGGGTTGGAAAAGCGATATCTTCAGTGTAAACGGATTTGATGAGCGTATGCAATACGGAGGCGAAGACCGGGAGCTCGGCGAGCGTCTTTTTAATCTCGGTATTAAATCGAAACAAATTCGGTTTAGTGCGGTCTGTGTGCATTTACATCATCAACGCAGCTATAAAACAAAGGAATCCATAGAAAAAAATAAAGCGATTCGTAAAAACACCAAAAAACAAAAGGTAGTTTGGACACCCTATGGAATTGCAAAAGAAACCGCAACAAAGAGTGCCTAAGATCAGAAAAGATATATTAAAGTAGTTATGCCGAAGGAATCCTTTTACGAATTTCTATCGTACATGTTCAGTTCAAGATCAACCTAGGCAATTGTTCTAAAAAGGCAATTATTACAAGTACGAACCCGAAGGAATATTACGATGGCCTTCCTCAGAAAACTTGCGATAGCTAAATCCCGGTTGAATGCAGTAAGCTCCTGTTTCCCCGTTTTTGTTCAGTGCAATAAAGCCTATTTGAAAATCAGTTCGGTCTTTGTTTTTTGCCATAATCCGCTTTACACCTTCTTCGCAGGCCTCTTGTGGGGTTTTGCCTTGACGCATAAGTTCTACAATAAGAAAACTACCTACGGTACGCACCACTTCCTCTCCAACACCGGTAGCCGTAGCGCCACCTACCTCATTGTCTACAAAGAGTCCGGCTCCAATAATAGGCGAATCCCCAATACGACCACCTATTTTATATGCCATGCCACTAGTGGTGCAGGCTCCGGCCATATCGCCATTCTCGTCGATGGCTAGCATGCCTATGGTATCATGGTTTTCTATGTTGATAATGGGCTTATACTCCGCTGTTTTTTTCCATTCTATGAACTCTAGTTCCGATTTTTTGGTAAGCAAATTTACTTTTTCAAACCCATTTTCATAGGCAAATTGTTCGGCACCGGCACCGGCCAACATCACATGTGGGGTATCTTCCATGACTTTGCGTGCCACCGAAATAGGATGCGCAATATGTTGCAGGTAGAGAACCGCACCGCAATTGCCGTCTTTGTCCATAATACAGGCATCTAAAGTCACTTTTCCATCTCTATCCGGTCTACCACCTTTGCCCACGGTTTGGTTATTTTCGTCGGCTTCTTCTACCATTACGCCTTGTTCTACGGCGTCTAGGGCATTCCCCTTATTTTGGAGCACTTCCCAGGCTTTTGAGGTGGCATTATGAAAATCCCAAGTGCAAATTACAATGGGTTTAACTGCTTTTATAGCTGTTGCAGGGGTCGTTTTGCTATTGGTTTCTGTTTGGCATGAACTTAAAATAGGAGCAGCCATTAAGGCAGCAGAACCGGTAGCGGAATTTTTTAGGAACTTTCTTCGTTTCATGGGTTAAGGATGCTTATTTTAGTTGGCTAAATATAGCTAAAATGTTAGTAGAAGTGTGTGCCAATTCTTTAGAATCTGCCCTGAATGCGCAAAAAGCAGGTGCCGACAGAATTGAAATTTGTACAGAATTAGGTGTAGGTGGCATCACCCCGTCCTCTGGACTGCTACAGCAAATAAAAGCACACATTTCCATTCCTGTGCATGTGCTTATTCGTCCCCGAAGTGGAGATTTTACATATAGCGACACGGAGTTCAATACCATGAAAGCGGATATTGAGCACTGCAAGGCGCTGGGTTTTAACGGTATTGTTTCTGGAATCTTACATGCAGATTTTACCTTAGACGCAGAAAGGACCAAGGCCTTATTAGCACTATCGCATCCGTTGCAATTTACCTTTCACCGCGCTTTTGATTGGCTGAAAGATCCGTTGGAAACCATGTTGCAATTAGAAACCATGGGCGTGCATACCTTGTTGACCTCCGGACAGGCTGCATCCTGCGTTCAGGGTATGGAATTACTTTGCAAACTGGAAGAAAGGGCAAAAAAGATAACCATTATGCCCGGCGGAGGCATTAACCCAGAAAATGCCCTGTCATTTAAGGAAAAAGGATTTAAGGCCATTCATTTATCCGGCACGCGTTTTAAAGCTACCTTATCATCTACGCCACAAATTAGTATGAACTCTATAGCACATCTGCGGGAGAACGCAGTAGCAGTTACCCAAAGGGAAATAATCCAGAATGTTCTTAGCTCCGTTAAATAAAGGCTAAAGCACAAGGTGGCTATGAGGAATGAAATATCTTTGTAAAAAAACAAAATGCTTCGTTGGATTTTCTTTGTGGTGATATATCTTTTGTTGAGTTTGTATAGCTTACAAGCCTTAAAAACGGTCAGTAGATTTCCCTATGTATACTATATTTTTAGCGCACTTGCCCTATTGGTATTGGGCAATTTTGTGTATCAATTTACGTTTGGGGACGATCCTGGAAGGGTGTTGAATAGGCCTAAGAGCTATGCATTTGGGTTTTTGTTGACGATGCTCACCTTTATGCTCATTACCATTGTGTTCCTTTTTTCTGAAGACCTATTTAGGCTCATTTCGGGGAGTTACCAAAAACTTTTTGGAACAGCAAAGGAATTTACTGTGCCGGCACGCAGAAGGTTTCTCAGCCTATTGGCTATGGGGATAGCTGCCGTGCCTTTTGGCGCATTGCTTTACGGGATGTATAAGGGGAAGTACAACTATAAAGTACTAAAATATGAATTAGAATTTGAGGATCTTCCGGATGCCTTTCATGGATATCAAATCACACAAATATCAGATATTCACAGTGGTAGTTTTGATGATTCGGAGAAAGTAGCCTATGCCGTAGATTTGGTAAATCAACAAAAAAGCGATCTCCTTTTATTTACCGGAGATATGGTAAACAACAAGGCCGAAGAAATGGTGCCTTGGAAAAGTCTTTTTGCTACCCTTGAAGCTAAGGATGGTAAATTTGCGGTACTGGGAAACCATGATTACGGCGATTATGTACCATGGGATACAGTGGCGGAAAAGGAGCAAAATTTGGAAGATCTAAAGGCAATACAGCGCGAAATGGGTTTCGACTTGCTGCTCAATGAAAGTCGGTTTTTGCAAAAGGGCGAGGATAGAATTGCATTGGTAGGGGTAGAAAATTGGGGCAAAGGTGGTTTTAAAAAGGCAGGCGATTTAAAACGGGCGGCCAAGTCGGTTGCTAAAGATGATTTTAAGATTTTAATGAGTCATGATCCGTCTCATTGGGAGGCTCAAGTCATACACGACGAGTATCATTATCACCTCACCCTTAGTGGACATACGCACGGCATGCAGTTTGGAATAGAAATTCCGGGCTGGATAAAGTGGAGTCCGGTAAAATGGCGGTATACGCATTGGGCCGGAATCTATAAAGAAATGGGCCAATATATTAATGTAAATAGAGGTTTTGGGTTTTTGGGCTATCCGGGAAGAGTAGGTATATGGCCCGAAATTTCAGTGATCACCTTAAAAAAGAAGCCCTTGGTTTAATTTTGAACCTATAAATGAAGCGAAAAGTTAGGGTATCGTTCCTATTTTAGCATTTTTTAGTACATTTGATCGGTAACACAATGCGATATATATGTCTAAATTTGGTGAACTCATAGATGTAAATGTGCCCGTACTGCTAGATTTCTATGCAGAATGGAACGAGCAAGCGACCGCAATGCATCCGGTGTTAAGGGATGTGGCTGCAGCCTTAGGAGATAAAGGCAAGGTGATAAAAATAGATGTCGATAAAAATAAGGAGTTAGCACAGGCACTTCGAGTTAAAGGTTTGCCTACCCTTATGATCTATAAAAAGGGGGAGATGGTTTGGCGCCAAAGCGGGGAACAAGACGCCAATACGCTAATAGGCATCTTAAACGAATACACCTAATCCAGAAAAAAATCAATACTTCGTACCTTTACTGAAGCGGTATTGCGGTACTGTCTTCAATTGTAAGTGTAGGCTCGTCTACATCTATGGTGTCTAGCATGTCCGGATTTTCGTCCCAGTCGCTATCTTCTCGTAAAAGACTGTCTTTGTAAAAATGCTGAAATTTATCTATAAATTCGTTAAAGATCAAGGTTTCCCTTTCTGCCAATTCTCGATCTTTATTGCGGATTAAAATATCGATATTCCGTTGGTACGCTTCCATATCTGCAATGATATCGCCCATTTGTTCATACTGTTCATTTAAGGGCACACCGGCGTAATAGCTTAATCGCTCTTGATATTTCGTCTTAAGCTTCTCAAAAAGGTTTCGGGCTTTTTCTGTTTCGCCTACCTTATAATATCCGTCTAAAAAGGGCTCTACAAAGGCATAATAATAAAAATAATCTACCGGAATATTTTCCATAGCTATGGTAATTATATCGCGGGCCTTATCTATTTTTTCCTCCTCTATCAGGGTTTCCATCAATCGTGCTAAATTTCCTCTGTACGAAAGTCCTTGAATTCTTGTTTGGGGGTCATGATATATTTCGGAACTTCCGGAGTTGCCCCAATCCCAATTTTTAACAATGTCATACATTAAATCACTATCTATTCGCCCCATTTCATACGAACTTCTGTTGGTAGTTTTTATGGGTACTAATTTGTAGACGAGTCCTTCTAACTGTAGGTAATCTTTCATCCAAATATATTCGGCGCTATCAAAACTTCCTCCAGAAAAGTAGATGGGACGTTTCCAGTCGTTGTTGGCCAGAATATCTAACATCAATATCCTGTTTTTGGTAAGGGCGCTTTGGGGAAGATCAATATCTATGTAATCTACAATGAGTGCCGAATCTTTTTCTTTTACCAAACCATTTTTTAATACATTTTCCTTGTTTACCGGAACCCGAATTTTATTTGTGGGGTAATACACTACGTCCAGATTGCTCTCTGAATAACCTGAAAGGTCTCCGCCTTGTTGCTGAATAAGGTGCTTTATCTTTGTCTGTGGTTTGTCGCTGGCTACCCAGTTCATAAAATCTTGTATGTTCCATCGGTTCTCCGTTAGTCCTTGGTGATAAATTACATCACGGCTTCCGTATCGGTAAAGGTCATGGGTTAATTGGGACGGAATAGGATCACTCTCGTAGGCCTTAGTTTTCATTTGGTCTATGTACCAATCAGTAGCAAAAAGACTGGTATTTATGATTCTAACATCGGTGCGGTAGTTTTCAATTTCCTGCATGTACCAGAGCGGAAAGGTGTCGTTATCGCCTATGGTAAACAAAAGGGAACCTACATCTTTTTGCGTGGAATCTAAATATGCCTTGGCCATTGATTTTGTTGTAAACCGATTAGATCTGTCGTGGTCGTCCCAATTTTGGTAGGCCATTACAACGGGTACGGCTAAAAGGCACAAAAGGGTAACTGCCGGAGCTAAAATTTTGGGTGAAATTAATTTTTTGAATTCATCAAAAAGTCCGTAGACCCCAAGACCGATCCAAATGGCAAAAATGTAAAAGGCACCTACTAAAGAATAATCCCTTTCTCGAGGTTGAAAAATGGCAGGATTGGTGTAAAACTGTATGGCAATTCCGGTAAACATAAAGAATACAAACAATACCCAAAATTGCTTCGGGTTTTTGGTGATTTGAAAAAGCAAACCAATAATCCCTAAAATTAGAGGTAAAAAGAAATAGGTATTCCTGCCTTTATTGTCTTTGATGTCACTTGGAAGGTTTTTTTGGCTTCCAAGGCGTAAACTGTCTATAAAATCAATTCCGCTAAGCCAATTGCCGTTTTTGTTGTATCTACCTTGCAGATCATCCTGTTTGCCTACAAAATTCCACATAAAATACCGCCAAAACATATAACCAAACTGAAACTGGAACATATATTTTACGTTTTGCCAAATGGTAGGAGGTTCAACTTCAATATAGGAGCTAAACTCTCGTAAAAAGCGAATGTATTGTTGTTCATCGATCTCGCCGTTAGCATACCCCGTTTTTATTTGCACAATAGCTTGTCGCAACTCCTCATTAGGTTGTTTCATTTTAAAATCGAGGGGGCCAAAAAACTTCATATAATTTTCTGCATTTTGTTCGCTCCACATACGGGGCAGTATGCCTACGTGTTTTTCGTTGGGCCCGGGTAATGCATCCTTGTAGTGGTTTACAATAATATATTTTCTTGATTTTTCATCTTTTTCGTATTTTGGTTTATCGTCTCTTTCAGGTCCGGATGCCGCAAAAGTGTCCGAATAATAGGTGCCGTAAACTGGGCTGTCTACACCGGGATATTGTTCCCTATTGTAATATGCCAAGAGTGATCTTGCATCAGACGGGTCATTTTCATTAATGACCACATTGGCGTTTGCTCGTATGGGCAACATGAACCAGGTAGAAAACCCCAAGAACAAGAACAATCCGCAGAGCACAATGGTGTTAGCGGTTCTAAAGTTATTTTTCCGCGTATACCGTAATCCCAAATAAAAAGATAAAATAAAAATGATTCCAATGATGGCGGTACCCGAATTAAACGGTAATCCTAATTGGTTTACAAAGAAAACCTCACCCCAACCAAAAAATTTGAGTACGTAGGTCAATGAAAATTTATATACTAGCATTAAAACAGCTACCACTAAAACATTGGCAAGCAAAAAGTTTTTAACGGTTGTGGTTTTGTATTTTTTAAAATAAAACAGTAAACCAATGGAGGGTATAGCCAAAAATCCCATGAACTGGATACCAAAAGTTAGACCTATAATAAAGAAAATAAGAACTAACCATTTATGACCTCTAGGGTCTTCCAGATTATCAGTCCATTTTAATCCCATCCACAATAATAAAGCCATAATAAAACTGGCCATAGCATAAACTTCGGTCTCTACGGCGTTGAACCAAAAGCTGTCAGAATACGTAAAGGCCAAAGCACCTACTAGCCCACTTCCAAAAACGGCAATGGCTTTACTATTGGTAAGAATGCCTTCATTTGCGATTAGCTTTTTGGTGAGGTTGGTAAGCGTCCAAAACATAAAAAGGATGGTAAGCGCGCTGGAAACTCCAGAGACGTAATTTACCATGAGCGCCACCTTATCTACATCGGGAGCAAACATGGCAAAAAAAGCACCAATCATTTGCAATAAGGGTGCTCCTGGCGGATGGCCTACTTGCAATTTAGCCGAAGTTGCAATGTATTCTCCCGCATCCCAAAAACTTGTGGTAGGTTCTACCGTAATGCCATAAGTTATAAGGGCTACAAAAAAAACAAACCATCCTAGGATAGTGTTCCATTTCTCAAAGTTTGTTGCAAACATGCCTAATTTATTTGTCCGAAGGGCGAATTTACTAATTATAATAGAAATGGATATAAATATTTCGCAAACCTTTAACTTCGGTCTTGTATTGATTTTTAATTATTGTAGCTAAAAATGTTTGTGCAAACGAAACTTTCTCTTAAATTTGCACCCTTGTTAAAACTACTGGTCTATGGTGTAATTGGCAACACTACTGGTTTTGGTCCAGTCATTCTAGGTTCGAGTCCTAGTAGACCAACGAAATGTATGTAAATCCCGATTTCGAAAGATTTCGGGATTTTGATTTTTTTTTGAGAAAGCTAGGACGAGAAGTTTACCCTGAGCAAGGTCGAAGGGAGTCCCAGTAGACCAACGAAATGTACGTAAATCCCGATTTCGAAAGATTTCGGGATTTTGATGTGTAGGAAGGACAAGAAAGCGATGGTTTTATAGTCTTTATTTTGAGTGAAATACGTTTTAAACGGTTCTAGAAAGGGCTGCTGTTTCTTTACCCCTGCGGTTCCGCGCATCGGACCAGCTCCCTTTTAAAAAGCGAAGAACATTTTGTTTTCTTCTATCGCATCGTAATAGTGTATCGCTTCAAAAAAGATTGCGGTTATGGTCTCTTCTTTTACCTATAGTGTTCGTAGAATGATTCAAATCTAAAAATCTTCACACCTTAGGTAAGTCCTTCAAATTATTTAAAAGTATTGAATAAAATAAAGCACAAGTGCACCCTATTGTAGTGCTGTCTTTATACGTTAGTATACGATAGCTACTATGGCTTTTACTACAAGTTTTAAAGACAACTGAAGCGATTGCGGAAATATCTTTGTGAAACAGGATCGCGCCAAACATCAATATTATTCTTACTTTCAGGTTTTTAAATAGTTTTTTATTGTCTCATAAAAAGTTATATATTTGCAGTGCTGAAAGAATATAACGTATTCATGAGGGGACAATTAGTCCCCTTTTCTATTACTGAAATTTATGTTGAAGGAAAAAGTTGAGGCACTTTTAGAAAAAGCACTAGCGGAAAATCCGGCACTCTTTTTAATTGATTTTTCAATTTCACCGGACAATAAAATAACCATTGTTATAGATGGAGATCAAGGTGTAGTGGTGCAAGATTGTATGAATGTAAGCAGAGCCATAGAACACAATCTAGATAGGGAAGAAGAGGACTTTGCCTTAGAAGTGGCTTCGGCAGGTGCTACGGCTCCTTTATTGCTTGCACGGCAATACCGTAAAAACATAGGACGAGAATTAGAAGTAAGAACCAGAGAAACAAAAATAGAAGGCACCCTTATAAAGGCCACGGAAGATGATATTACCTTGGAATGGAAAGCCAGAGAGCCCAAACCCTTAGGAAAGGGTAAAGTAACAGTACAGAAAAAACAAGAAATTGCGATTTCAGATATTAAAGAAGCAAGAGTGGTATTAAAATTTTAATTGTAAATAAAAATGGAAAACATTGCGCTGATAGAATCTTTCTCCGAATTTAAGGATGACAAATTCATAGACAGGGTAACTTTAATGGCTATTTTAGAAGATGTTTTTAGGAATGCGCTAAAAAAGAAATTTGGTTCGGACGACAATTTTGACATCATCATAAATCCCGACAAAGGAGATTTGGAAATATGGCGAAATAGGGTAGTAGTAGAAGACGGAGAGGTCGAAGATCCTAATGAGGAAATTTCGCTTTCCGAAGCCCGTAAAATTGAACCCGATTTTGAAGTAGGGGAAGACGTATCTGAGGAAGTTAAATTGATACAACTCGGAAGAAGAGCTATTTTAGCTTTGAGGCAAAATTTGATATCTAAGATTCATGAGCACGACAACACCACTATTTACAAACAATTTAAGGATTTAGAAGGAGAAATTTATACAGCCGAAGTACATCATATACGTCATAAAGCTATTATTTTATTAGATGATGAGGGTAACGAAATTATACTACCCAAAGAAAAACAGATTCCTTCCGATTTTTTCCGGAAAGGAGATAATGTAAGAGGTATTATTGAAAGCGTGGAACTAAAGGGCAATAAACCCATGATCATTATGTCGCGCAGTTCGCCCAAATTTTTAGAGCAATTGTTTTTTCAGGAAATTCCGGAGGTTTTTGACGGTCTAATTACGATTAAAAAAGTAGTCCGAATTCCCGGTGAAAAGGCCAAAGTGGCGGTAGATTCGTATGATGATCGCATCGATCCCGTAGGGGCATGTGTAGGAATGAAAGGTTCCAGGATACATGGCATTGTACGAGAATTAGGTAATGAAAATATCGATGTTATCAACTGGACCAACAATCCGCAGCTTTTGGTTACAAGGGCATTAAGTCCGGCACGTGTATCCTCTGTGAAATTAAACGACACCAAAATGACCGCACAGGTCTATTTACGACCCGAGGAAGTTTCCAAGGCTATCGGTAGAGGAGGGCATAACATCCGGTTGGCAGGTCAGTTAACCGGTTATGAGATTGATGTGTTCCGCGAGGGAGTGGAAGAAGATGTAGAAATTACGGAGTTCTCAGATGAAATCGACGGGTGGATTATTGACGAATTTAAAAAAGTTGGTCTAGATACGGCAAGAAGCATTCTAGAGCACGACCTCGACGATCTTATCAAAAGAACAGATTTGGAAGAGGAGACTATTTTAGAAGTTGTACGTATCCTAAAGGAAGAATTAGAAGATTAAGCTATATATTAGCAGCGAATTATTACGAACAGGAATATCATTTATGGCAGATAATGCAACAATAAGGCTTAATAAAGTTCTAACAGAACTCAATATTTCTTTGGATAGGGCGGTGGATTTTCTCACCTCCAAAGGGCACGACATAGAGGCGCGACCCACCACTAAAATATCCGGTGAAATTCATCAGGTTCTAATAGATGAGTTCCAAACGGACATGAGCAAGAAAGTTGCATCTATTGAAGTTGGTGAAGAGAAGCGTAAGGAAAAAGAAGCCATACGATTACAGTTAGAGCAGGAGCAAGAGGAGAAACGAATACTACGTGAAAAAAGAGCGGCCTCGGAACAAATTATAAGAGCTCGAAGCGAACTAACGGGTCCCAAAACGGTGGGTAAAATAGACCTTGGAGGCACCAAAAAGGAAACAGCACCGATTAAGGCTAAGGAAGAAAAAGAACCTGTTGCGGAGCAGGAAAATCCTGTTTCTGAAGAAAAAGTAATCCCCGAAGTACCTGTAAACGAGAAAGAACAAGAAATAGAACCGGCTGAAGAGACTAAGGTAGAAAAGCAAGAAATAGAGGCTACGCCCAACCCGGATGAAAAGACAGTTGAAACGGGTGACGCAATCGCGACACAATATCAGAAATTAACAGGGCCAAAAATCACTGGCGATAAAATAGACCTGTCCCAATTTCAAAAAGCGAAGAAAAAGAAGGAAGCACCCAAGGAAAATGAAAGAAGTGCGGCCGATAAGAAAAAAAGGCGTAAACGAATTATTACACCCAACACTCCCGGCACAGATACCACACAGCGCAAAGATATAAGAGGAAAAGGCATTGGGGATAAGCGACCTGCTCCCGGTCAACGTTTTGTGCCAACAGCCAAAGCCGAACCGTCCGAAGAGGATGTACAAAAGCAGGTAAGGGAAACCCTTGAAAAATTGCAGGGCAAAACAAAAAAGGGCAAAGGTGCCAAATATAGAAGAGATAAAAGGGATTTTCACAGGCAACAATCAGAGAAAGATTTAGAACAACAAGAACTAGAGAGTAAAATCCTTAAAGTAACGGAATTTGTCTCTGCCAGTGAACTTGCCACCATGATGAATATACCGACTACCAACATTATTTCGGCCTGTATGTCTTTGGGGATTATGGTGACTATGAACCAGCGGTTAGATGCCGAAACATTATCGATAGTAGCAGAAGAATTTGGGTACGAAGTAGAGTTTATCACCGCAGATTTAAAAGAGGCTATTATTGAAACGGAAGATGCGCCCGAAGACCTTAAAACTAGAGCTCCCATTGTTACGGTGATGGGGCATGTAGATCACGGGAAAACGTCTTTGTTAGATTTTATTCGCCAAGAAAATGTCATTGCCGGCGAAAGTGGCGGTATTACACAGCACATAGGGGCATACGGTGTATCTCTAGAAAATGGTCAGAAAATAGCATTTTTAGATACCCCTGGGCATGAGGCTTTTACAGCGATGCGGGCTCGCGGTGCTCAGGTTACCGATATCGCCATTATTGTAGTGGCTGCCGATGACGCTATAATGCCGCAAACCAAAGAAGCTATTAGTCACGCCCAAGCGGCCGGAGTTCCTATTGTTTTTGCAATCAATAAAATTGATAAGCCAACGGCTAATCCCGATAAAATTAAAGAGGGCTTAGCACAAATGAACTTGTTGGTCGAAGATTGGGGAGGTAAAATTCAATCTCATGATATTTCAGCCAAGACAGGGCAAGGCGTAAAGGAACTTTTGGAAAAAGTGTTGTTAGAAGCGGAGTTGTTAGAGCTAAAAGCCAATCCAGATAAATTAGCCTCCGGTACGGTAGTAGAAGCCTTTTTAGATAAAGGAAGAGGCTATGTGTCTACTATTTTGGTTCAGAACGGAACATTAAAAATTGGGGATTATGTGCTTGCAGGTACTTGTAGTGGAAAGGTAAAAGCGATGCACGATGAACGGGGCAAATCTGTTAAAGAAGCAGGTCCGTCAAGTCCTATTTCTATCCTCGGACTCGATGGAGCTCCACAGGCTGGCGATAAGTTTAATGTATTAGAAGACGAAAGGGAAGCGCGGCAAATTGCCACCAAAAGATCTCAATTATTAAGAGAACAATCGGTAAGAACCCAACGGCATATTACCTTAGATGAAATTGGACGACGAATTGCATTGGGCGATTTCAAAGAATTAAACATTATTTTGAAAGGCGATGTAGACGGCTCGGTAGAAGCTTTAACCGATTCTTTCCAAAAACTATCTACGCCGGAAATTCAGGTCAATATTATTCATAAGGCAGTAGGAGCCATCACAGAATCGGATGTATTGTTGGCTTCTGCGTCCGATGCGGTTATCATAGGGTTTAATGTAAGACCTATGGGGAACGCAAAAAGTTTGGCAGAAAATGAAGAAATAGATATTCGAATGTATTCTATCATTTATGATGCAATTAATGACCTAAAAGATGCCATGGAAGGCATGTTGTCTCCGGTAATGAAGGAAGAAATTTCGGGTACTGCAGAGATTCGTGAAACCTTCAAAATATCGAAGGTTGGCACTATTGCGGGCTGTATGGTACTAAGTGGTAAAATATTTAGAAATTCCAGTATACGCCTAATCCGCGATGGGGTAGTAATTTACACCGGAGAACTTGCTTCGCTAAAACGATTTAAGGACGATGTAAAGGAGGTCGCAAAAGGATACGATTGCGGTATACAAATAAAGAACTACAACGAGATTACAGAGGGCGATATTGTAGAAGCTTTCCAAGAAGTGGCAGTTAAGAAAAAGTTGAAATAGGCACCTGTTGTTCATATTGACTTGAATTCTTCAATCTAAAGATTCCCCGACCCTTGGGTCGGGGTTTCCTATTTGTCGCTCCTTTGGAGAGGTCGAAACTGCCTTTTTACAGTTCCGGGTGATGTAAAATACAAAATTTCGGTTTTTGGCCCAAAGACCAAAATGAAACTGGCGAAACCCGTACTGAGCGCAGTAGAAGTATACCCCTATGGCTTGCCTTGGGGATAGTTAGTTTCAAGAGTTTTTTTCTTTTTTTCTTTGGCCTTTAGGGTACATCGAAGAAATCATCATTACTTCCTGCAGGATCGAGGCAACTAATGAAAATTTTAGTGTCAAATAAGCACTAAATAATCAAAATGCAGAACGGGTGAAATAAGTATATTTTGTCAACCGGGTATAAACCAAAAAACGACCTAGGAGGTCGTTTTTTCGGGTTTTAAAAGCATGGCTTGCGGATATTTTTTTCGGACTTCCATCAATTTCCGTTCTGCCTCAAGTTTGGTTTTAAATTGACCCAAACGAACTCGATAACTGGGCGATTCAAAATCAATTTTAGAATACCATCCCGGAAAGTCTCCATCTACTTGCATTTTAAGTTTCTGAGCGGCATCGAAAGATCCGAACCCAACTTGGATACGATAAAAGCTGACGTCTGCTACACTTCGTTTATAAATAGCTAATAACGTTTCGATTCTCGGATCTTGTTCTAGCTTAATTTGGCCCTCTTGCGCCATAGTGAAAGACGTTATGGTTAGTAGTATAATACTATAAATTGTTTTTTTCATGTGTTTCTATTTATTTTTTAAATCGGTAACATGTAACTGGCCAATACTCATTTTCTTTTGTATTATACTTTTTAGCATGGCTCGCTTCATCTTTATATACAGTGAAAGTCATTGATATGGTTTTATTTATAATCAGTGATTTATCTATTTTTTGCAACTGCTATTACCGATTTTATCCCCTCTAATTTAAGCAAAACCAGTAGACCAACAAAGGTAAATTTTTATGGAATAAAGCACTTCTCTTGCTAGTTATTTAGAATAATTATAAATTATAAATTATAGATACCTTAACATTTCCCAAATAAAGTCTATGTCGTATTTTTGCGCCTAATCCGCATAACGATAAAAACTGTTTTGTTTGTGAAAACAGTAACAATCGTGCCAAGATTTCGACAGCAATATTTTAAATATGAAAAAGGCTCCAGACCGCAATCAAATTTCTAAAGTTTTAGGTATAGGCTTTGTATTTTTCCTGTTTTTTTCCATTTCTCTTTGGTCTCAAGATGAAGCCGCAGCTCAAGATGGGGATCCTGCGAAAGGAAAAACATTGTTTAATCAGAATTGTGCTGCTTGCCATGCACTGAACAAGAAAATGACGGGGCCGCCGTTAGCAGGTGTTGCTGATAAATATGATCGCGAGTGGCTTTACGCTTGGATTAAGAATAGTGCTGGCCTTATAAAAGCGGGGGATCCTGATGCGCTTAAAATATACAACGAATACAATCAGGCGGCGATGACGGCGTTTCCTACGCTTTCAAATGGCGATATTGACGATATTTTGGCGTATACATCAGCTCCGCCACCAGTACCCCAAGCTCCCGCAGGAGGAGCGGTTGGCCAGCAAGGTGTTGCGTCTTCGGCATCTGGAATATCTAACGAGCTTATTTTAGGCGCGCTGGTTTTAGTATTCGGGTTGTTGGTGATGATGCTTTTATTGGTGAATAAAACGTTAAGACGTATTGCATCAGCGAATGGAGTGGTACTTGAAGAAGAGGTATCGGAAAAGCGTTTGCCGATATGGAAAGCCTTTGTAAAAAATCAATTCTTGGTATTGGTGAGTGTTATTTTGTTATTGTTGGTAAGTGCGTATTTTGCGTATGGATGGATGATGCAGATTGGTATTGACCAAGGTTATGCGCCTATACAACCGATTCACTATTCGCATAAAATTCATGCCGGAGATAATAAGATCGATTGTAACTATTGTCACTCTTCAGCTAGGGTATCCAAACATTCCGGTATTCCATCCTTAAATGTATGTATGAATTGTCATAAATCCATATACGAATACAATGGCAATCCCGAAGGACCTACACAAGACGATTTAGCCAATGGATACACCAATGAATTTTATACAGGCGAAATCAAAAAATTATACAAGGCTGTCGGTTGGGATGAGGAGAACCAGAAATATACCGGTGAAACACAACCTGTAAAGTGGGTGAGAATTCATAATCTGCCGGATTTTGCCTATTTCAACCATTCGCAACATGTTTCGGTAGCAGGCATAGCGTGTCAAACCTGTCATGGTCCTGTGGAGGAAATGGAAATCATGTATCAATATTCGCCGCTTACCATGGGATGGTGTATCAACTGTCACAGAGAAACTAATGTAAAAGTAGAAGGCAATGCGTATTACGAAAAAATTCACGCCGAACTTTCCAAAAAATATGGAGTAGATCAGCTTACAGCAGCTCAAATGGGCGGTTTAGAATGTGGTAAGTGTCACTATTAATTAGAATAATCAAAGAAGATAATTTCAGATATATCGTATGGCATCAAACAAAAAATATTGGAAAAGCGAGGCGGAGTTAAACCCTAACGATTCCATTGTTGAGACGCTACAACAAAACGAATTTATTCAGGAAATCCCTGTGGATGATTTTCTGGGCAATAAGGAAACTTTATCGGCAAGTTCTACGAACAGAAGGGATTTCCTAAAATACATTGGCTTCAGTACAGCAGCTGCTTCTTTGGCCGCCTGTGAAGGTCCGGTGATTAAATCGATACCCTACGTAGTAAAGCCGGATAATATTATTCCAGGCGTGTCTAACTATTACGCCACTACCATTGCTGATGGTTTTGATTTTGCCAGTATATTGGTAAAAACCCGTGAAGGAAGACCTATCAAAATAGAACGAAATACAGAGGCTAAGGTGGCAGGGACGACCAATGCTCGTGTGCAAGCTTCCGTGTTGTCCTTGTATGACAGTACCAGATTACAAGGCCCTATGTTGGGGGGAGAACCTATAGAATGGAGCGATTTAGACGATGCTGTCGTTACGGCACTTGAGAATCTTATGGATGAGGATAAGCAAGCTGTTTTGCTCACACAAACCTATGCAAGTCCGTCTACGACAAAATTGATTTCTGAATTTATAGAAATCTATGGAAATGTGACGCATATTACATACGATGCAATAGCCGAAGATGCAGCCTTAGATGCATTTGAAACAAAATACGGGGAAAGAGCATTGGCGGACTACGATTTAGAAAAGGCTCAAGTGATTGTTTCTTTTGCCGCTGATTTTCTTGGAGATTGGCAAGGGGGCGGATATGATTCCGGTTATGCCAAAGGGCGCATACCTCAAGCAAAGGGAGGTAGCGGCAAAACCATGTCCAAGCATATTCAGTTTGAATCTAATATGTCCCTAACTGGAGCCAATGCCGATATACGAATACCGCTTACTCCGGCACAGCAGAAAATAGCACTTGCTAAATTGTACGGCAAACTTCAAAATACATCGGTGGCCGGAGAACTTCC
Source organism: Aurantibrevibacter litoralis (assembly GCF_034651555.1). Lineage (NCBI taxonomy): Bacteria > Pseudomonadati > Bacteroidota > Flavobacteriia > Flavobacteriales > Flavobacteriaceae > Aurantibrevibacter > Aurantibrevibacter litoralis. The sequence continues at coordinate 142,938 of NZ_JAYEEQ010000001.1, forward strand.
CGAAAACGTCGAAAGAGCGGTAGACGCTGCAGCTCAGGAATTAAAAAAAGCAGGAAAAAAGGGGGTTGTTTTAACCGGTATAGATGATGTTGATGCACAGACCGTTGTGTTGGCGATTAACGAAGGTTTGGGCAGTGATGCATTCGATCCTATACAACCTAAATATTGCAGACAAGGAAATACAAAGGCCGTAATGCAATTGGTGGATGATATGAAAGCCGGAAATGTGGGAGTGCTTATTATGGACGGCGTTAATCCCATGTATTCGTTGCCAAATGCAGCCGATTTCCAAGAAGGGCTTCAAAATGTAGATGTAGCGGTTACTTTTGCTACGAATGATACCGAAACCGCTTTTGCCACGCCTTATGTGGCAGCCTCACCGCATTACTTAGAATGTTGGGGCGATGCACAAATAAAGAAAGGGCATTACAGCCTAATGCAACCCACGATTAAGGAATTATTTGATACAAGACAGTTTCAATCGTCCTTATTAAAGTGGATGGAAATGGATCAATCCTATTATGACTACATAAAGGAAACTTGGGACGATGAAATTTTAGATGCCACGGAGTGGAACACGGCCTTGCATGACGGAATTTTTGTGGTCGATACGCTTTCTCTTGAAAATGACGAAATTGGATTAGAAACAAGTGATGATGCTTCCGAAAGTTCGGTTCCTGATATTGCGGCTGCAATTCGCAATTTGGCCGGAACAACTGCATCTGATATAACATTAACCCTATATTCAAAAGTGGGTATGGGTGATGGTCTACAGGCTAATAATCCTTGGCTTCAAGAATTTCCCGATCCAATCACTAGAGTGTCTTGGGATAATTATCTTACCGTTTCCAAAGCAGATGCGGAAAAATGGGGATTGAAAAATGTAAACGTGGCCAATGGGGGGCTAGATGGTAGTTATGTTAAAATTACTGCCAACGGCGTTTCATTAGATAAAGTACCTGTTATTATTCAACCGGGGCAAGCCAATGGAACAGTGGGACTTTCATTTGGCTACGGAAGAAGGGCAGGCATGAAAGAAGAAATGAGAACCGGAGTAAACGCCTATGCACTTTACCAAAATTTCTCTAGCATACAAGAGGTAGCCGTAGAAAAGGCATCCGGAATGCATGAGTTTGCATGCGTTCAGTTGCATAAAACATTAATGGGCCGGGGCGACATTATTAAAGAAACTACCTTAGAAATATTCAACACTAAGGATGCTCATGAATGGAATGAGGTTCCTGTGGTTTCTCTAAATCATCAAGAGGTACCCGCAACAACTGTAGATTTATGGGATAGTTTTGATCGTTCTATTGGCCATCATTTTAATATGTCTATAGATCTTAATGCGTGTACCGGTTGTGGTGCCTGTGTTATTGCATGCCATGCAGAGAATAACGTTCCCGTGGTAGGTAAGAAAGAGATTCGAATGTCTAGAGATATGCACTGGCTTCGTATAGATCGGTACTATTCTTCAGAAGAAACGTTTGAGGGTGATAATACCAAGAAAGACGAATTCGATGGGCTTGTGGGTAACAAAGGGTCTTTAAGTGGTTTTGGCGAATTGGAAAATCCGTCGGCTAATCCTCAAGTAGCTTTTCAGCCTGTGATGTGTCAGCATTGTAATCATGCACCTTGTGAAACCGTTTGTCCGGTTGCGGCTACTTCTCATAGTAGACAAGGACAAAATCATATGTCGTATAACCGATGTGTTGGTACAAGATACTGTGCTAATAACTGTCCCTATAAGGTAAGACGTTTTAACTGGTTTTTGTATAATAATAATGATGAGTTCGATTATTATATGAATAACGATCTCGGCAAAATGGTTATAAATCCTGATGTAAATGTACGTTCCAGAGGGGTAATGGAAAAGTGCTCTATGTGTATTCAGAAAACGCAAAAAACGATTTTGGATGCTAAAAGAGAGGGTCGTGTTATTACGGATGGTGAATTTCAAACGGCTTGTTCATCCGCCTGTGGTAATGGCGCTATTATTTTTGGAGACATCAATGATTCCCAAAGTAAAGTGGCAGAACTAAAAGAAAGTGAGCGCATGTACCATTTGTTGGAACACGTGGGTACAAAACCAAATGTATTTTATCACGTTAAAGTGCGAAATACAAACCAATCCTAAGTAAGTAATTAAAAGTAACTTTAACATAAATTATGGCGTCGCATTACGAAGCACCTATACGAAAGCCCTTGGTAATTGGAGATAAAGGCTACCACGATGTATCTGTGGATATTGCCGCTCCAGTTGAAGGGAAAGCCAACAAACAATGGTGGATTGTGTTTTCCATTGCTTTGATAGCCTTCCTTTGGGGAGTTGGTTGTATCATTTATACTATTTCTACCGGGATAGGGGTTTGGGGATTAAACAAGACCGTTGGTTGGGCTTGGGATATTACCAACTTTGTATGGTGGGTAGGTATCGGTCATGCTGGAACACTTATTTCAGCAGTGCTCTTGCTATTTCGACAAAAATGGAGAATGGCAATTAACCGATCTGCGGAGGCCATGACCATATTCTCAGTGATTCAAGCCGGTCTTTTTCCGGTAATACACATGGGTAGGGTTTGGGTCGCCTATTGGGTACTGCCTATTCCAAACCAATTTGGATCCTTGTGGGTCAATTTTAATTCCCCACTTCTTTGGGACGTTTTTGCGATATCAACGTATCTTTCTGTTTCCTTGGTATTTTGGTGGACAGGTCTCTTGCCTGATTTTGCCATGATACGAGATAGAGCGGTAAAACCATTTCAAAAGAAAATATATAGTTTACTAAGTTTTGGATGGAGCGGTCGTGCCAAAGATTGGCAGCGATTTGAGGAAGTGTCTTTGGTTTTGGCCGGTTTAGCAACCCCTTTGGTGCTTTCCGTACACACCATAGTATCGTTTGACTTTGCTACCTCGGTAATCCCGGGATGGCACACCACTATATTTCCACCTTACTTTGTGGCAGGAGCCGTGTTTTCGGGATTTGCTATGGTAAATACCTTGTTGATTATTATGCGGAAGGTATCCAACTTAGAGGCTTACATCACCGTTCAGCACATCGAATTGATGAATATCATCATTATGATTACCGGTTCTATCGTGGGATGCGCATATATTACAGAGCTCTTTATGGCGTGGTATTCTGGTGTAGAGTACGAACAATATGCTTTTTTAAATAGAGCTACAGGGCCATATTGGTGGGCGTATTGGGCGATGATGACCTGCAATGTGTTTTCGCCGCAATTTATGTGGTTCAAAAAACTTAGAACCAGTATTATGTTCTCTTTCTTTATTTCTATTGTAGTGAATATTGGAATGTGGTTTGAACGTTTTGTGATCATCGTTACTTCGTTGCACAGGGATTATTTACCCTCTTCCTGGACCATGTTTTCTCCGACTTTCGTGGACATTGGAATTTTTATTGGTACATTGGGCTTCTTTTTTGTGCTCTTTCTATTATATGCACGTACTTTTCCTGTTATTGCACAAGCCGAGGTAAAATCGATTTTAAAGTCGTCTGGGGAGCGGTACAAAAAATTAAGAGCCGAAGGTAAACCAACCTACACTGTGGTTAAGTTGTCGTCAACGGCGCCAACTTCCGCAAAAGAACAAACTGTTTCCAAAAAGGAGAGTCAAGCACAGGTAGCTTCACTTTTAGAATCTATTGGTGTTTTTGATGCTTCCGTGAACACTCCGGACGATCTAAAAAAAGTTAAAGGTATAGGACCTTTAATGGAGAAAACGCTGAATGAAATTGGAATTTACAGTTTTGCACAAGTGGCGAGAATGACTCAAAAGGAATATGATTTGTTAGATTCAATTACCGGTTCATTTCCAGGACGAGCACAACGTGATGATTGGGCCGGACAGGCTAAAAAACTAAACACTAAAAAATAGATATGGCTTCCAAAGTTGTACATGCTTATTATAACGATGATGAAGTGCTGATGCACGCGGTGAAAAAAGTTAAGGCAGCCAAGCACCACATCGAAGAGGTATTTTGTCCTTTCCCAGTACACGGCTTAGACAAGGCTATGGGGCTTGCTCCCACTAGGTTGGCCATTACATCCTTTATGTATGGTTGTGTAGGGCTTACTGTGGCTATAGTGATGATGAATTATATTATGATCGAAGATTGGCCTCAAGATATTGGGGGTAAACCCAGTTTTAGTTATATTGAAAATATGCCCGCCTTTGTGCCCATAATGTTTGAGTTAACGGTATTTTTTGCAGCGCACTTAATGGTAATTACGTTTTATATGCGCAGTAGACTATGGCCTTTTAAAAAGGCAGAAAATCCCGATGTAAGATCTACCGATGATCATTTTGTTATGGAAATTGAAGTGCATGACAATGAACATGAGTTGCGAGAATTGTTAGCCGATACTGGAGCTGTAGAAATTAACATTACAGACAAAAAAGAGATCTAATTAAGGTAACACAAAGATTTTTGAAGCGGTAAACATCCGATCGATATAATAAAATAGAGAATGAACGAATGAAAAGTAAAAGAAACATTGTAATAGTTTTGGTTTTGGTTTTGGTTTTGGTTTCGGCTTCTTGTTCCCATAAGAATAGTAGAAATTACCAGTTTATGCCAAATATGTATGAACCCGTAGGTTATGAAACCTATGGTGAAATTGGATTTTTGCCCAATGGCATGGAGGCTGGCTTACCGGTGGAGGGTACCATAGCACGAGGCTGGTTACCTTATGAATACGATAATTCATTGGAGGGGAAAGAAGCAGCTCGATGGCAAGAGAGCCCTTTAGATTCTATAGCTGTTGCAGATAATCTTAACAAGGGCAAACAACTCTATACGGTGTATTGTGCTATTTGTCATGGCGATAAAGGAGACGGGAAGGGGTATTTGGTGCAACGAGAAAAATTATTGGGGATTCCCACCTACGCCGATGCGGCTAGAGATATTACGGTAGGAAGCACATATCACACCATATATCATGGTCTAAATGCCATGGGTTCTTATGCGGGTCAATTAAATATTGAGGAACGTTGGCAAGTTGCAGAATACGTAATGAAATTAAAAGAAGACTTAACAAAATAATACATAGACTTAGAAATATGTACACCTTTTCAAATAGACTAAAAACAGCTTCATTCGTATTGATGATCCTAGGTATTCTGGGAATAGGCATTGGCTTTGTTACGGCACCAAGCACCGTAGAACAGGCCAAGGAGATGGTTGCCAGTCATGGTGATGATCATGGTCAAGCTGATGCTACTCATGCCGAAGCGCACGATGCCTCGCATGATGAACATTTGTTGCACCAACTTCAAAACAGACCCTGGTCCGCATTGTACGTGGCTGCATTTTTCTTTATGATGATTGCGTTGGGAACCTTAGCTTTTTATGCCGTACAAAGAGCCTCTCAAGCAGGTTGGTCCCCGCTACTTTTTAGGGTAATGGAAGGTATAACAGCGTATTTGGTGCCGGGCGGTATTATCGTTTTTGTGATCTTGGTTTGTTCTGTACTCCATATGAATCATCTCTTTGTTTGGATGGATAGCGAGGTAGTGGCTCATGACAAGTTACTTCAAGGAAAGGCAGGATATTTAAATCCGGTATTTTTTCTGGTTCGTGCCGCTTTTTTTCTAGGCGGATGGATTTTGTATCGTGAATTTTCTCGAAAATTTTCGTTGGCGCAAGACAACGCTACGGACGACAGTAATTTTAAAAAGAATTTTCGTATTTCGGCTGGGTTTTTAGTTTTTTATTTGGTGACAGAATCAATAATGTCATGGGATTGGATTATGAGCGTGGATCCGCATTGGTTTAGCACCTTGTTTGGGTGGTACGTATTTGCCAGTATGTTTGTGTCCGGTATTACCGTAATTGCGATCGTTACCATTTATCTGAAATCACGAGGGTATTTGGAACAGGTAAATAATAGTCATATTCACGATTTGGCCAAATTCATGTTTGGTATTAGTATCTTTTGGACGTATTTGTGGTTTTCGCAGTTTATGTTAATTTGGTACTCAAACATCCCGGAAGAGGTTACCTATTTTGTAACGCGCATTGCCGATTATAAATTACCTTTCTTTGGCATGTTGGTAATGAACTTTGTGTTTCCATTCCTTATTTTAATGAATAGCGATTTTAAACGAATGAATTGGTTTGTGATCATGGCTGGTATTGTTATTCTAGCAGGGCATTATTTAGATATTTTTAATATGATTATGCCGGCTACTGTTGGCGATCAATGGTTTATTGGAATACCTGAAATCGGTTCCATTTTGTTTTTCGCCGGATTGTTCATCTTTTGGGTGTTTAGAGCACTAGCCAGTGCTCCTTTAGAACCTAAGAGAAATCCATATATAGAAGAAAGTAAGCATTTTCATTACTAGAATTTAGTTTAAAGCATAACATAATAAGATACAATGACTGCACTTTTAACCATAGCTGTTTTAGTATTAGTGGCAATTGCAATTTGGCAGATGACCAAAATATTTGAATTGTCGCAAATTAAAGCAGATAATTCCCAAATAGCAAATGATACAGATAACCGGTATAATGGCTATCTGATGTTCGCATTTTTAATTTTTATATACGGAATTACAATTTTCAGCTTTTGGAAGTACGGAAAGTTCTTATTACCTGAGGCGGCTTCGGCACATGGAGGGGAGTTCGACTATCTGATGTTAGTGTCCTTCATCATTATTTTCATTGTACAGACAATCACTCAGGCTTTACTTCACTTTTATGCCTATAAATACAGTGGAAAAAAAGGACGAAAAGCATTGTTTTTTGCCGATAATAATACCTTAGAATTTATTTGGACTATTATACCAGTTATTGTTTTGGCTGGATTAATCCTGTGGGGTCTGTACACCTGGACCACCATTATGGATATCAATGATGAAGACGACCCTTTAATTGTAGAATTGTACGCGCAGCAGTTTAATTGGACAGCCAGATATGGCGGTGACGACAACGTATTAGGTGAAGCCAATGTGCGGATGATTGATATTGATCGGGCCAACGTATTAGGAATCGATGAATCAGATCCCAATGCGGCAGATGATATTATTGTAAAGGAATTGCATCTTCCTGTAGGTAGAAAAGTAAATTTTAAAATGAGGTCGCAAGACGTACTTCATTCGGCCTACATGCCTCACTTTAGAGCGCAAATGAATTGTGTCCCCGGAATGATAACCCAGTTTTCATTTACGCCTACGATAACTACTGCGGAAATGAGACAAAATCCGGATGTTATTGATAAAGTAAAACGAACCAATACCATCAGAGCCGAAAGGGCTTTGAACGGGGAAGATAATTCGGATCCTTGGGAGTTCGACTATATTTTGTTGTGTAACAAAATCTGTGGTACCTCCCATTACAACATGCAGATGAAGATTATTGTGGAGACAGAGGAAGAATACAATAAATGGATTGCAACGCAGCAAACGTTTAGCGAAACGTTAGCTTCGGTAGCAGCAGAGTAAAAGGCTATTAAGAGAAAATTAATAATATTAAAACTTTTGGGATTATGTCTTCAGTAACGAATCATCACGAAGAACATCATGCACACGATCACGGTCATCATCATAAGGAGACCTTTGTGACAAAATATATTTTTAGCCAGGATCATAAAATGATTTCTAAGCAGTATCTTATTACGGGCTTAATTATGGGCGCTATAGGTATTGCCATGTCCATTTTGTTTCGGATGCAATTGGCATGGCCCGGAGAATCCTTCCCTATTTTTGAAGCGTTGCTTGGAAAATGGGCGCCTGGAGGGGTTATGGATGCGGATGTGTATTTGGCATTAGTAACCATTCATGGTACCATTATGGTGTTCTTTGTCCTTACCGCAGGACTTAGCGGTACCTTTAGTAACTTACTAATTCCATTACAGATAGGCGCAAGGGACATGGCATCTGGATTTCTAAATATGATTTCCTATTGGTTGTTTTTTACTTCTTCTGTTATAATGTTACTCTCTCTTTTCGTAGAGGCTGGGCCAGCTGCGGCCGGTTGGACCATTTATCCTCCCTTAAGCGCACTTCCAATGGCGCAAGGAGGTTCAGGAATGGGAATGACACTTTGGTTGGTGTCAATGGCTATTTTTATTGCTTCTTCACTTTTGGGATCTTTAAATTATATAGTTACCGTAATTAATCTCAGAACCAAGGGGATGTCTATGACAAGGCTACCCTTAACCATTTGGGCATTTTTTGTTACGGCAATAATTGGAGTCATATCCTTTCCGGTTTTACTGTCTGCCGCACTATTGCTTATCATGGACCGTAGTTTTGGTACTTCATTTTTTCTTTCGGACATCTTTATCCAAGGGGAAGTGTTGCATTACCAAGGGGGTTCTCCGGTGTTGTTCGAGCATTTATTTTGGTTTTTAGGACATCCAGAGGTATATATTGTTATTTTGCCCGCAATGGGGATTGTTTCCGAGGTTATGGCGACCAATTCAAGAAAGCCGATTTTTGGCTATAGGGCAATGATTGCGTCAATTTTAGCGATCGCCTTTCTTTCTACCATTGTATGGGGGCACCATATGTTTATTTCGGGAATGAATCCGTTTTTAGGTTCGGTATTCACCTTTACGACCCTTTTAATTGCAATACCGTCGGCGGTTAAGGCATTTAACTGGATCACCACTTTATGGAAAGGCAATTTGCAATTTAATGTGGGTATGCTGTTTTCTATAGCCATGGTGTCTACATTTATAACCGGAGGTCTTACGGGTATTATTTTGGGAGACAGCACACTGGATATTAATGTGCACGATACCTATTTTGTAGTGGCTCACTTCCATTTAGTGATGGGAATATCAGCATTATACGGTCTTTTTGCCGGGGTCTATCATTGGTTTCCCAAAATGTTTGGTAAAATGATGAACAAAAATTTGGGATACGTTCATTTTTGGATCACTGCCGTTTGTTCGTATGGTGTCTTTTTCCCCATGCATTTTATTGGAATGGCAGGGGTACCCCGTCGGTATTATGAAAATACAGCCTTTCCTATGTTCGATGAATTCACCAATATTCAGGTGCTCATGACTAGTTTTGCGATCATTGCCGCATTGGCACAATTGGTTTTTGTTTACAATTTTATTGCTAGTATTTTCTACGGCAAAAAGGCCGAGCTAAATCCTTGGAAATCAACTACCTTAGAATGGACTGCTCCGGTAGAGCATATGCATGGCAACTGGCCCGGGGAAATACCTCACGTATATCGGTGGGCTTACGATTACAGTAAAACCGACGATAATGGCGAGTATATTATACCCGATCAGGATTTTGTACCACAGACCGTACCCTTATTTGATGGTGAAGAGGAGTTTGAACATTAACATATCGTAATAGTAGTACAAAAAATCCTGTCTTATAACAGCACTGTTATGGGACAGGATTTTTTTATTCCGTATATGCATTGGGTGTTGCAATTTTTTGCAATAACTTTATCCATAGAAATTATATCGCATCGTTAAATAGAAACAAATGTTACTAAGGGGCATCGTAGTGTTATTTTTTTTGATTGCCTGTATTCCGGTTATCGGGCAACGAACTCCTACCATTAAGGGAAATAGAAATGTAGTAACGATTAATGAAAATTTGCCACCTTTTCACACTATTGAACTCCAAAGCAATTTGGACATTTATATAGCGGAATCCGCTGCGCATGGATATAGCCTCATTGCCGATGAAAATCTGGTAGATATCCTAAAGTTTAGTGTAGAAGATGGTGTTCTTGTTATTAGTTCTTATTATAAGATAAAGTCCAAAAAGAAATTAGAAATAACGATTCACTATGAAGCGCTAGATGCTATACGCCTGCATGATGGGCGTCTGGAAACCAAGACCCAACTTAAGGCTTATGAGCAATTAGAGGTACATACCTTTGGATTCTCTAAAATAGAATTACAAGCTAAAGGATCTATTATAAACATTCGTATGGCCGATTCTAGTTCAGGCAATTTTAATGTAGCATGTGATTCTCTGAATTTTGAAGCCAAAGATCGGGTTAGGGCGTCTTACTATGGCAACACAGATAACCAAGTTGTTAGGCTGCATCGCAATGCGAAAGTAGACGCAGAAGGTACTACAAACCAATTGGAAGCACTATTGTACGAAAACTCAGAATTTAAGGCCACAACGCTTCAGTCATCCGCGGTTTCAGCATCTTTAAATGACAGTGCTACCCTTAGCGTATGGGCAACAGATAGTTTGATGCTTTCGTCTAAAGGTTCGGCACGCACATTTTTGTATGGAGACCCTAAAATTGAAATTCGGGAATTTTTAGACACCTCACAATTAATCAAAAAAAAATAAGTCTTATTTAGTGATGGGTGCTGTGATACAATGATCCGGAATTCCAAAACCATCCACTAAAACAGCGATATGTGGTCGTAGTTCCGTACATAGTCGTTCTACGCGTTGCCGAATGGCTTTAGATTTTGTGCCCGAGATGTAGCCCTGTTCCAAATACCACGAAGCATCATTTCGAATTTCATGCAAGGCGTGTAGCGTCCCTAATTTTTCAAACAATAATCTGTTTTTTTCGTCGGGTATATTTGCGGTAAAATCTACAAAGGTAGTGTAGGCCAATTCGCAACTATAAGCTTTGCCAAGAGCCAATAAATGCGTTTGTATTTTTAAGAAAGCTTGATAGGCCGGAATGCCTTTTTTGATGTAAGATCTAATTCGTTGCGCCGCACTGTAAGTAAGGCGTCTAGTTCTGTAATTAAAGGCGTGCTGATGAAATTTTGGATTATACAAATGATCTTTATCTACTTTATTAGGATAGGTCGGATTTATGGTTGTCCATCGGTCACTTAGTTGGGTGCTCAACAATTTTAATACGGCAGCGAAACCGGCACTATTAAATTCCGATTTAAAATTGGACAACACTCCTTTGGCCGCCAATTGCAATAAGACCGTATTATCTCCTTCAAAAGTGGTAAATATATCTACATCTCCTTTTAAATCGGCAATTCTATTTTCTATGAGGTAGCCTTTGCCGCCACAGGCTTCGCGGCATTCTTGTATGGTGTCGTTTGCAAACCAGGTTATCACGGCTTTTAAACCTGCTACCTGTGCCTCTATCATACGTTTGTCCTCTTGTGTATCGTCACTGTAGACCGCCATAAAATGCTTTAGCGTTATATCGTACACATAAGCCGAAGCAACTGCTGGAGTTAAACGAAATTGATGGGTAGGATAGTCCATCAGTAAATCTTCCTGAATTTTTATACTGTCGTTAAACTGTCGGCGCTTCAGCGCATAATGTACGGCAATGGTCAAGGCCAATTTTGCACCACCTAAGCCGGCTCTCGCCACGCATATTCTTCCGCCAACCAAGGTGCCCAACATGGTAAAGAAGCGTTTGTTAGGGTTTTTTATGGACGAATGATAAGCGCCATCTTCGGTAATAGTACCATATTTATTGAGCAGATTTTCTCGCGGCACAGCAACCTGGTGAAACCATATTTTTCCGTTGTCCACACCATTCAATCCTAACTTATAGCCATTATCTTCAATGCGAACACCCGGATTTAATTGGTGGTTTTTAGCTCTAACAGGCACTAAAATAGCATGGACTCCTTCATTTTCCCCGTTTACAATTAATTGGGCAAAAACGGAAGCCATAGTGGCGTGCAGCGCATTACCAATGTATTCTTTATTGTCGTTTTTGCCCGGTGTATGTACAATGATGCGGTCTGTTTCTTTGTCGTAGGTTGCGGTGGTTTTAATGCCGCGCACATTAGATCCATGTCCGGTTTCTGTCATAGCAAAGCACCCTAAAAGCATTGCTTCCCCTGTTGCTTTTAAATAACGATCCTGATGTTCTTTGGTGCCCAGCTTTTGAATGCTACCACCAAAAAGTCCAAACTGAACCCCAAATTTTACCGCCAAACTTCCATCAACAAACATAAGGTGCTCAAAGATCAGCGCATATCCTGGCATATCATTTGTACCGCCGTAGGCTGGTGGGTAGGCCATGGCACCATAGCCGGCATTGGCTAAAAACCGGACTTGTTCTAAAACCTTGTTTCTAAAAGCGGTTTTATCTCTTTCAATTTCCCAATGGAAAATGGGATCGGCAAGAACCTTTCGAAAGGCATCAATGATAGCGCTATAATCTCCTTTAAGAATATGATCTATTTCTGAGGCCTTATAGTAATTGGATATAATTTCATGGTCTATTTCTACATCAAAAAGATGATGGTAGTGATTGGGTTGTATGCCTAAATTTAGTTCTATATCCTTTAATTGCTGGTTAAATGGACACTCCGTCTTGTAATAACACACCATCTTTTGGCTAAAAGAGGCTAGCGGATACGTATCTCCTTCCACAAGTCGCACCTGGGCCTTGTTAATAAGAAAACGCCACTCTTTTTGTAATGTGTCCGAGGGCGGAACTGCCTTATCAAGCCATGAAAGAAGCGTTTCTCGGTCTTGGTTGTCTAAAGAACTATCGTTAAGAATTGCCTTTTGAATTACATTAATTTCAGAAGCCGACAGAAGATCGTCGGCCCAAATAACATAGAAAAAAGGAATATATTGGAGAATTCCGGCGGAATAATTGGTTTTGTTCATGGTCTTAATTTACAACATTTGTCGCAAAGAAGTTTTCTTCCTTGGCACAAGCTTTTAAATTATTCTTAACAGGGTTGTTTGCCATTATGGATGGTATTAAACTTAGCCATTTTAGCGTATCTTTGTTATCCTATGAACGAATATTTAGACCCATCATCCGATCATTTTTCGCAAGAAGAACTAGATATTGAAAGGGTATTGCGCCCAATTACTTTTGATGATTTTACGGGTCAGGCGCAAATTTTGGAGAACCTTAAAGTGTTTGTAGAGGCAGCCAATCTTCGCGGTGAAGCTTTGGATCACACTCTTTTTCATGGCCCTCCAGGTCTCGGAAAAACTACCTTGGCTCATATTTTGGCCAATGAATTGGGGGTGGGCATTAAAATAACCTCGGGTCCTGTTCTGGATAAACCCGGCGATTTGGCCGGATTGTTGACCAACCTTCAGGAAAGAGATGTGTTGTTTATAGACGAAATTCATCGGCTGAGCCCTATTGTGGAAGAATATTTGTATTCTGCCATGGAAGATTACAAGATTGATATTATGATAGAAACCGGTCCCAATGCACGGTCGGTACAAATCAACCTTAATCCTTTTACTTTAATTGGCGCCACCACGCGCTCCGGCTTATTAACAGCGCCCATGAGAGCTCGCTTTGGAATACAGAGTCGATTGCAATATTATTCTACCGAATTATTAGCGACTATCGTAACGCGCAGCGCAGCCATTTTAAAAATGCCAATAACCCAAGAAGCAGCTATAGAAATAGCCGGACGAAGCAGAGGAACACCGCGTATTTGCAATGCCCTTTTACGAAGGGTGCGCGACTTTGCCCAAATAAAAGGGAACGGAAAGATCGATATCGAAATCTCCAGATTTAGTCTTAAGGCATTGCATGTAGACACATACGGTCTCGACGAAATGGATAATAAAATTCTGAGTACGTTGATCGACAAATTTAAAGGAGGTCCTGTGGGCATCTCTACCATTGCAACTGCGGTTTCGGAAAGTGCAGAAACCATAGAGGAAGTGTACGAGCCTTTTTTAATACAGCAAGGATTTATAATGCGCACCCCCAGAGGTAGGGAGGTAACCGAATTGGCATATAAGCATTTGGGAAAAACGAAGGGAAATATTCAGGGAGGATTGTTCTAGAGTGTTGTTTTGATAGGGAATAACAATTCATAAAGACCAAGGAGCTGTAGCGATAAAAACAAATGAAAAATTTACCTCGTATTTCTACTTTTCAGGTTTTTAAAAATGCGCAACGCATTCTTAAAAATCCGTTGCCGTTTCATCATCAGAACTTTACCAAATTCGGCGATCATTTTAGAGTGAAACTTGGTACTAAGGAATCCGTATTATTTACTCGAAATCCGGAACTCATTAAACACGTACTTCAAAAGCAGCACAAAATATACTGGAAATCGCCTTTACAAACGGTAGATTTAGCCAAGTATATTGGTCATGGCATTCTTACTTCCAATGGTGAGCACTGGCGTACGCATAGGCGTATGGTACAACCCGCGTTTCATAAGAAAAAACTAAGCAACCTTCTGGGTATTATGCTAGAAACCATTCGGTTAGAACTAAAACGCATTGAACCCGATACGGTTCAGGATGCCTTTTCTTTAATGGGCGATCTGGCATTTCAGGTAGTGGCAACATCCTTATTTAGTACCTCGGATAGCCGAAGTCGTATGGCAAGGCTCAAAAAAATTACCGAAGACAATCAACAAATGCTCATTAAGGAAATGCGACAACCCTATTTAAAATGGTGGTATCGCCTAAAAGGGGATATTTCAACACACTTGGGTTATGCTGAAGAGGCTAGAAACATCCTTTTAGAGCGTATAGAAGCGCGCCGCCTGTCTGTACAAGAAAAGGATGATGTACTAGATATGTTGCTCCGAGCCACCTACGAAGACGGCTCGTCTATGTCGAATTCGCAATTGATAGATGAAGTGCTTATTTTATTTACGGCCGGCCACGAAACTACAGCCAATGCACTAAGTTTCACTTTGTTTTTATTGGCAACACATCCGGAAATTCAAAAAAAAGCCTTTAAAGAGGTAACTCAAGTTGAATTTGAAACTTCGAATCTAATGGAGGTACTGGGTAGGCTACCCTACTGCAGACAATGCCTGGAAGAGGCCATGCGCTTATATCCGCCTGTGTATGTTATAGATCGCATCGCTACGGAAGATGATCAGTATAAAGATATCCATATCCCAAAGGGCACTTTGGTCTTGCTATCTATATACGAATTGCACCGATACGAAAATTTTTGGGATCGCCCTTCGGTCTTTAACCCCGATCGATTTGCCATGGCGGACAAAAAAGAGATAGGAGATTATTATTACCCCTTTGGAGCCGGGCCTCGCATGTGCGTGGGCAATAATTTTGCGATGTATGAAATGATTTTTACCATTGCAGAAATCATTAAAAAATTCGAGCTATCATCGCCCATTCAGTCTATGGAGATAAATCCGTTAATTTCATTAAAACCCAAAAATGTCCCCATACAATTTAAGGAACGACACATTGGATAACAAAACAACATATAGCCAGATGATTAAGGAAGAAGCCACGCGTCTTGGTTTTTTGTCTTGTGGCATGGCCAAGGCAGCTTTTTTAGAGGAAGAAGCTCCGCGATTGGAAAAATGGCTAAAAAACAATATGCACGGGGAAATGGTGTATATGGAAAATTATTTTGATAAGCGGCTCGATCCCCGATTATTGGTAGATGGTGCAAAAACAGTGATTTCTCTTTTGCTCAATTATTTTCCTTCCGAAACCCAGAAAGATAACAGTTATAAATTGTCGAAATACGCGTACGGACAGGATTACCACCACGTTATAAAATCAAAACTAAAACAACTTCACGAATTTATCACGGAACATATTGGCGAGGTCAATGGTAGGGCTTTTGTAGATTCTGCACCGGTCCTTGATAAGGCTTGGGCGGCCAAAAGTGGTTTGGGATGGATAGGAAAGCACAGCAACCTCTTAACCCAAAAAGTAGGATCGTTTTACTTTATTGCCGAATTA
The DNA here is from genome assembly GCF_034651555.1 of Aurantibrevibacter litoralis. Lineage (NCBI taxonomy): Bacteria > Pseudomonadati > Bacteroidota > Flavobacteriia > Flavobacteriales > Flavobacteriaceae > Aurantibrevibacter > Aurantibrevibacter litoralis. Next base: position 158,568 of record NZ_JAYEEQ010000001.1, read on the forward strand.
ATAATAGATTTAGAATTAGAGTACGATAATCCGGTAACCGACCACTGTGGCACCTGCACTGCCTGTATAGATGCGTGTCCTACACAAGCCATTACCAAGGCGTATGTGGTAGATGGTAGCAAATGCATCTCCTATTTCACCATTGAACTAAAAAATGAAATACCGAACCAATTTAAAGTTACTTTTGATGATTGGGTCTTTGGATGTGATGTGTGCCAAGATGTGTGTCCATGGAATCGTTTCGCTACACCCCATACGGAACCCCTGTTTAATCCGCATCCAGACCTTCTTTCCATGACCAAAAAAGACTGGAACGAAATTACCGAAGATGTATTTAGAAAGGTATTTCAGAAATCGGCCGTAAAGCGCACAAAATTTTCAGGTTTAAAACGGAATATTGCTTTTTTAGAAGATGAAAAGGGCTAATTGGCCTTTAGACACCTCATTACACCTAGAACGGCATAGGTAAAAGAACTATTGAGAGCTATTTTGAGTTTTTTTAAAACTGTTCAAACTTTTATATCTTTTAGGTATATGTGATTTTATACAGTTGCTTTAAACCTGAACAATAGAAGTGTTTCCGGCAAATTATTCAATTTTGTAACAAAATTTTACCGGTATCATAGTTAAAAGGGATAGTTTAAAAAGCTACTTTTAAACTTTTGCACGTGTAATTGCTCGATTGTACTTTTGCGTTTAACCAACGAATCTTCTTATAATAAGCTTTAATCTCAGGCTGATGGAAAACTCAACTAGAAGCGTATTTATCCTATTATTTTTATTCTTTTGCCTCTTTTCAATTGCCCAAAAAACACAAAAGGACTCAATTGATCTTTATGTGCACCAAATAGGGAGAATGGCAAATGACAAAAGTATGTTCCGAAAATATTTTTTAGACCACGAATATTTAGAAGCTCAGGTACGGGAAGCTGAAGGACAAGAAAAGGTACGCATTCTTTTAAAATTACACACTTCAAGTATTTATAAATCAACCGAAGACGCTAGATGGTATAATGAGGAAGCCTTGGAGCTGGCAAAAGTATGGCGTTTTACAGAGGGTGAATTACAAGCCACATACAATCAGGCCTATATTCTTTTTGTGAATGGGAAATTTGATGATGCTATGCGTTTGGTTCAAGAGTTAGAATCTTCTTTGGATAAGGTGTTATATCCTAGCATTTACGGCGATGTAGCCACGCTTAAATCTGACATATACACGGAAAAGGGTGAATATGATATTGCATTGGAAATTGGTTTACAACTGTTAGACCTTGCAGAAACAATAAATAATGATTATTTGTTTATGAAGGCCAACGCTGCCTTGTCTCATTATTATTTAAGAAAGGAAAAATTTTCTAAGTCTTTAAGCTATTGCTTAACGGGGCTGCACTACATTATAAAACTTAAAAGAACTGAATTTTTTTATCCTAAACTAGATGAAATTGCGAGGATGACCGCACAACTTGGTAATCCAATGGGCGCTTTAGGTGTTTATGAAGTTTTTTTTGAGCTAGAGAAAAGAACGCCACCGCCTGGCGATTATATTAAGAGTTCTGTTTATATGAATATGGCTAATATTTATCTATCTATTGGCCAGTTCGAAATGGCTCAAAAGCAAATCGGTCTTGGACTAAACATCGCCTATGCAAACAATTATAGATTTCGAATACCAAGAGGTTTAACAATACAAGCAGAACTTTACCTAAAGCAAGGGAAAACTTCTAAAGCCATAGCCTATTTTGAAAAAAGTATTGATGCGGCAGAAAATATAAATGCCTTTGATGTAATAAAAACCAATAGTAAAATAGTAGCTAAATTATTTGCACAGAGCAAGCAACCCGAAAAATCTAAAGAATATGCTGACTTATATAGAATTATAAATGATTCCCTTTACACGAATGAACGCCTACAAAGGACCATTATTCTTGAAGCAAAGCGTTATATTAAAGATATTTCTCTCAAAAAAAAGGAATTAGAATACCAGAATGGCATACAAAGAGCCAACCTGAATACATTAAAAATATTTTTTATTCTTTTTTTGGTTCTATTTGGCGTTGGTCTATTTTCCTACTTAAAAGTGAAAAAGAAGAATAAATTGTTATACCAAAGAACAGTAGAACTGGTTAATTTACAAATTACACAGAACAGGAAATTGAATGGAGATCTGAAGGTTAGCACAGCTAATTCTAAAAAAGTGTCAAAAGTAAAAATAGTAGATCCAAACAAATCGATCGATGAAGATATTAAAGAAATTATTTTAACAAAATTGGAAAAACTCGAAAGCAAGCACTTTTTTTTGGAGCCAAATTGCAACCTATATCAACTGGCGGATACCCTTAAAACCAATCCAAAATATCTATCGCAAGTGATAAATCAAGAAAAAAACACCAACTTTAACAATTATATTAATGGCCTTAGAATAAATTATTTGTTGCCCAAGCTTATAGAAAATTTAGAGTTTAGAAATAGTAAGCTAACCTATATAGCATTTACCATAGGATACAACAACCTTAATACATTTAATGATGCCTTTAAAAAAAGGTTAGGGATTTTACCATCTTATTTTATTAAAGAATTAAACAACGATATTGCGGTTTCTAATTACGCAGTGATTACTAAATTAAAAAAAGGTTACGCTCACATTCCAACCATCAAAACACCGCAAGAAAGTCATCAACCAGGATAGTAATAGGGATTTGGTCATGTCCCAAAAAAAAAGCAACATCTAAAATTATAGATGTCGCTTTCTTACTAACTCAAACTAAACTAACTCACAACAAATCTTTATTATTTATTTTATCATTAATTAATACCCAGGGTTTTGCGGAGTAAGATTCGGATTGTTTATCAGTTCCTGTTCGGGTATTGGGAAAAGTAGGTGCTTTTCCTGAAGAGATTGACTGGAGTTTAAATTAACATGCCCAACAAAATTGTCAAAACCACCATTTTCAACATTAAAAACCTTTCTTAAACGCACCATATCAAACCAGGTGATCTGCTCATAGCAAAGTTCAAACCATCTTTCTCTCCAAACGGTTTCTTGAAATGAGTCTTTGGTGAATTCGGCTAAAGTGGGAGTGCTAAGTTGTGCTCTGTCGCGAATTCTTTTGAGGGCGTCAAGCCCCTCTTGACTTGGACCACTAACTTCATTACTTGCCTCAGCATAAGTAAGCAACACTTCTGCAAAACGGATCATAGGTAAGTTAAGGTTGTCTCTGGCCGTGCCTGGCACTCCAAACGTGCCGTTTGCAATTACATTAAAATGCTTAAAGATAAAGGGGGCTCCTAACGAGAAGAGATCTTCGAAACCATTTCTATAATAATTGGTGTAAAACCAACCCTCGCGATCAACGGCTCTAAGATCCCCATCTTCGAAGGAATTGAAAAAGCTAATATGTGGAATTGTACTACCAGTACCCGATGGCCCTCTGTAGGTAACGGGCTGAAAATTAGGAAACATATTACCCATTGGATTTTCAGCGATCAATGCATTATATTGAAGACTGAAAATATGTTCTACCATATTATTGAATCGCTCGTCATGTATCTCGCCATAGGTGTCAAAAAGATCAATAGGACCGGCATTATCAATGACCTCTTTAGCTTTAGAAGCCGCGTCGGCATAACGTCCTGTATCGTTTAATGGGAATCCCGCCATGGTTAAATACACTTTAGATAACAGTGATTTAACGGCAGATTGAGAAACTCTGCCACTTTGATCGGTCCAAGGTAGACCAGAAGTTTCAGCCACTAATAAATCGCCTACTATAAGATCATAAACTTCACTTTGAGGAGTTCGTATTGCAAAAAAATCTTCGGAACTTGCACTTTGGGGAGCTGTAATTAACGGCACATCGCCCCATAACCTCACGGCATAGAAATAGGCCCAAGCTCTTAAAAATCTTGCTTCACCTAGAAGCCTGCTTTTTGCAGTTTCATCCATGTCAATGCCGGGTACATTTTCAAGCACTAAATTGGCATTTCCTATTACTCTGTAAACCCCTCTCCACCAGTTCCTCACATGACCAGTGTTGCCGTCATAGGATAAGGAATACAAGTTATTAAGGTCCGAATTCTGAGAGGTTTGTGTGGTGGCATTACCCGTTGGGCCTTCCAATAATTGCCAATTTGATGAAAATATACCTGCACCATTACCTACAAAGCGTGCATCGGCATACACGGCGGCAACAGCAGCTTCTGCTTGTTTGGCAGTTGTATAAAAACTTTGTGGTCCTAAGTTAGAAGGATCTAACTCTTCTAAAAAATCCGAGCAGCCTACGATTAATATCAGTAGTACTGGGTAGAACAAAAAAATGATTTTTGATTTTATTATATTTTTTCTCATAATACTATTGCTTTATTTTTTATAAATTATAGGCCAACTTGCAGTCCAATCATAAATGTGGTTGTCTTTGGAAAATTGTGCCACATTTGTCCCTGAGAAAAAGCACTGCTTCCATTTCCTTGGTTTGTTGGCGTTACTTCTGGATCGCCAATAAGCCCGTCATCTACAAGCAAAAAGAAATTTTGCACAGAAGAGTACAATCTTAGTTTGGTAAGTCCAAATTTTTCAACCACATCAGTGTCAAAATTATACCCTAACATAAGATTTCTTCCCCTTAAAAATGAACCGTCTTGTACCCAATGCGAATCTACATTGGTAACATGTCCTGCTCTAGACTCACGGATTTGAGCAATCATTGTATCTTGATTGTCAGGTGTCCAGGCATTTAAAACCGTTCTGTAACTATTGGCAAGTCCCTGTCTATCTTCACTAGCATGAAGGTTCATGTTTAGCACGTCATTTCCTATAGAGTATTGCAATTCTATAGTTAAATCAATGTTCTTGTAGGTAAAATAATTGGTAAATGCGCCCCAAGCATCTGGGCTTCCGTTTCCTATTATAGATCTGTCCTCGTCATTTATAATTTTGTCACCGTTTCTATCCAAGTATTTTACATCTCCAGGTAGCAAAGTAAGTCCGTTACGGTAACTTACAAATGAAGCGGCTTCCGCTGCCTCATCTGTTCCCCATATCCCTAATCTGGTAAGACCCCAGAAAGACCCGACCGGTTCACCGATACGAATTATATTGGTTTGGTTGGTAAAGTTAGGGCCACCTACTCCAAATATGTCAGAAGGCGTTGCTAAGGATAACACTTTATTTCTATTGGCTGAAATATTAAATGTGGATGTCCACGAAAAATTATCATTTCTAATGTTAATTGTATTTACCGCCATTTCGATACCCTTGTTTTCCATGGAACCTGCATTCCTTCTTATAGTAGCAAATCCACTGGATTGGGGAACGGGTGCATCTAATAACATGTCCGTAGTTTCCCTATAATATAAATCCATTTCAAAATTTATTCTGTTCTGAAACAGTCCAAGTTCTAAACCTATATCATATTGTGTGGTCTTTTCCCATTTTAAGTCTGGATTTGCAAGTCGGTTCAATCCAGTTCCACCTACTCGGTTGCCGTCGAAGATGGTAGCAAAATTAGAACTCAAAAGAGATAAGGATGAGAAGGGAGGGATTTCTGAGTTGCCTGTAACGCCAACACTAGACCTAAGTTTTAAATTGGAGATGACTTTACTGTCTGCCAGAAAATCTTCCTGCGAGACTCTCCATGCGACTGCCGCTGATGGAAAAAAGGAAAATTTATTATTATCACCAAATTTTGAAGACCCGTCTGCTCTGCCTGTTACTGTAAATAAATATTTGCCCATGAGATTGTAGTTTATCCTTCCAAAATAGGAATTTAAAGCCTCTCTTGCTGCATTTGAAGCCACTCCAAAATCTTGAGATCCGGCTCCTAAATTATTAAACTCAAAAAAATCAGTTGGAAAATTACGAGACTGTGCACTAACCGAAAATAGTTCAGATTCTTGCCATGACAAACCTAGAAGTGCCGTTACAGAATGATTGTCATTGAAGGTTTTGTCATACGTTAAATAATTTTCAGTAGACCAAAATGTTTGTTTCAAATTTCTGGATGAAGCAAAGGCATTGCCATTACTGTCGAGTGTACTATCACTAAACTGGTTAGTTTCCTGAGTGGAAATATTGGTACCTAAGACGGATCTAAAAACCAGATTTTTGGTCAAATTTATATCAGCATACATACTACCCGTTACGGTTTGGGTATTAAGATTGTATTTACGACCATCCAGTCTATGTACAGAACTTCTAGTTCCTTCTGCGAAAGGATAATCTCGGTTTTCGGCAAATCTCCCAGCCAAAGGTCCGCTTTCATAACGTACAGGTAAAAAGGGGAAATCTTCTACCATCTGCCTCGCTACAGCATCATTAATATCTACTAAATTTTCTCTTTGAAAATTATAACTTAGAGTACCCCCAACTTTCATCCATTTTTTGATTTGATCATCAATGGCAAATCTTCCTGAATATCGTCTTAAAAAGGAAGTCTTTATAAGACCTTTGTCATCTCTAAAACCCAGGGATAAACTGTAGGTTGTTCTTTCGTTGCCACCAGAGAAACCAAGTTGATGATTCTGAGATAAATCTCGTTGTTGAATGGCTTTGGACCAGTCGGTGTCGTACAAGGGGTTACCATTGCTGTCAAACAATGTGGCCATTTGAGGATCTAATCTTCTGAGTCTTGGTTCTAAGGCAGCATAATTTCCAGCTGCCCAACCGGCCGGATCAAACTTTTGCGCATTTTCCCAAGCAAGTTGCTCCATATCTAAATACTCTCGGGCATTTAGTACCTCAGGTTTATTTGGGCCGTAGCCAACAAGGCTATAATCAACATCGTAGGTGATGCGACCTTCACCGGACTTTCCTCTTCTGGTTGTAACTAAAATAACACCATTAGCGCCTCTTGCACCATAGATTGCGGTTGATGACGCATCTTTTAGCACCTCAATGGATACTATATCATTAGGATTTAGGAAATCTATAGCCGTTGAAAATTGATCTTGATTACCTTGAGGTAGTTGAACCCCATCAACAACATATAAAGGATTGTTTGATGAATTTATGGAACTAAACCCCCTAATTCTAATGGTAGATCTACCTCCCGGTCGTCCAGAATTGGTGTTTACTTGAACCCCCGCAATTCTTCCAGATAAGGCTTGGTTAAGTGAAGCGGCTGGGCGCTCACTCAATTTGCTTTCGCCAACCTGCCCCACAGATCCGGTTAAATCAGAACGTTTTTGGCTACCATAACCAATGAGGACTACTTCATCCAATTGGCTGGCGTCTTCCTCTAAAGTAACGTTGATTTCAGTGCGACCGTTTACAGCAATTTCTTGTTTTTGAAAACCGATATAGCTAAAAACAAGTGTCGCATTGTTAGGCACTCCGTCTAGGGCGTAATTACCATCAAAATCTGTTTGCGTTCCATTTGAAGTTCCTTTTACAATTACATTAGCACCTGGCAATGGCCCAGAAGAGTCGGAAACGCTTCCGGTAATGGTCTGTGCTTGCGTAAGTGCGGTTATCAAAAGCGCACCCAAAAGCACCATACTTTTTGTTAATTTCATCTTCATACGAAATAGTTTAAATTGGTTAATAGTAAATGAAAGTTGTTGTTGTTGATAAAAGGATCTTAGTAGAAGTATTCTTGTTAAAATATTTCAAATGATCATTTATATCTGTTGCCAAAATTATCTTAAATAAATTATGGACTAGGGAGATGAAGCAATAATGGCTCTAAAATTCATGAATTTTAGAGCCGTTTTTATTCTTGATTGCCAACCAAAAAGGTTTTAATTTGAGGATTTGATAATCTTTGATAAAAGATATTGTAATAATCACTCACTATCCCATAGCTTATTTGTCTTGTTAATTACATGTTAAATAATGTGCGCAAATTTTACATAAAGGAGCTCGCAGTATAATTTTTAGGATTCACTGCATAAATTTTAACGGTAGTAAACACAAAGGTTTTCACTATTTTTATCGACCTAATCAATTCATAGGAATGATAAAAAAAACTGGATATGTTGTAGTAGCTATTTCGATATTTTTGGGGTTTCTTATTCTCCTATGTAATTTTATAATTTCATGGAGTGTTGACGGCAAAATTTATTCAGATAGTGTGCAAATCCCCAAAAACAAGGTAGGTCTGGTCTTAGGAACTTCTAAAAAATTAGTTGATGGGAAGCCCAATGCCTATTACACCCAGCGTATTAATGCGACGGTTACCCTCTTTAAAGCCGGAAAAATAGATTTTGTATTGGTTAGCGGCGATAATGCTACCCAATACTATAACGAACCCCATACGTTTAAGAAAGACCTTGTGGCGAAAGGCATTCCTGCCGAAAAGATTTTTTTAGACTATGCCGGCTTCCGTACGCTAGATTCTATGGTGAGAGCAAAATACGTTTTCGGTTTGGAGCGCGTTACTGTAATTTCGCAAAAATTTCATTTAGAACGAGCCATTTATTTGGCTGAAAAGAAGAGATTGCCGGCTATAGGGTTTATAGCAGACGATGTTACGGGCACCGAGGGAATAAAAGTGACCCTCCGAGAATATTTGGCAAAAGTGAAGGTTTTTATAGATTTATTGCTAAATACCCAACCCAAATTTTATGGCGAGCGTATCGAGATAAAATAAGCATTACTCTTGTTTTAAAAAGTACTATTTTAGTTTTTTGTTATAACCTACATCGGCATGTCTAAAACCAAAACATTTATTAGCTCCTTAGGTCCCGGACTTTTATTTGCGAGCATGTCTATTGGCACGTCCCATTTGGTGCTTTCCACTAAGGCTGGAGCGCAATACGGTTGGCTCATGTGTATTCCTATTATTTTGGCGAATGTGTTAAAATATCCTTTTTTCGAGTTTGGTATTCGCTACACCAATATCACCAAAATATCACTTATCGAAGGCTATTTAAAAAGAGGAAAGGGATATCTATGGTTTTATGCCTTTATCAGTATTTTTTCAATTTTTACCATCTTGGCTGCCTTGTACGTAGTTACAGCGGGTTTGCTGATCAATGTACTTCGGCTCCCAACTCTTTCTGTGAGTATGGTGGCGCTTGGACTATTTATTTTTATAAGTTCCATGTTGATTATTGGGCGCTATAAATTTCTAGAAACTTCCTTAAAATTTGTCATTTCTATCCTTTTTGTAGCCCTTTTGTTTACCACAGCCATGGTCGTGTATAAAGGGAATGTTGTAGCCGTTGCCCATTTTGAGCCACCGACCTTGTTTAACGAAGTTGGTGTGTTGTTTTTGATTGGTTTGGTAGGTTGGATGCCTACAACCGTAGAAGCGTCAAGTTGGGTAAGCCTTTGGAGTATAGAAAAATTTAAGAGTAGCGGGGTACAGCGCTCTTTAAAGGAAGCCTTGCAGGAATTTAATTTTGGGTACATCCTTACCGGTGTATTAGCCTTGTTTTTTTTGATTATCGGATGGATGACCTTGTACGGAACAAATACGGAACTCAGTGGTAGCGCGGTTGTTTTTGCAGACCAGCTTATCACTCTTTTTACAGGTCATATCGGAGCTTGGAGTTATTTCTTTATTGCTACTGCGGCCTTTGCGACCATGTTTAGTACGTGTATGACGGCTCACGATGCCGTCTCTAGAGTGAGTGTCGATGTCATTGAATTGCTTTTTGCGAAGGCGAAAGGCATCGATAAACGGCTCTTTTTCGCTATCATGGTAGTAGTATTAGCGCTTATAAATTTTATAGTGGTTTCTGTTTTTAGCGCTAATATGGGTCAGTTGGTGGCCATAGCCACTTTTGTGTCATTTGTGTTGGCACCCGTAATAGGATATATGAATCTAAAAAACGTGATGAGCGAAGATATTCCGGCACATCTAAGACCAAAAAAAGGCTTGCGATTACTAACGTATTTGGGTATTTTCTTTCTTTCGCTTTTTGCCATCTACTATTTTTGGATGGTGGTTTTTTAAAATTGAGGTCTGTTCATTAGTCCCAATGCATACTTTAAAACGCACTAGAGCTTAGCGCCAAAACGTTAGGGCTGCTTAAATAAAGTGTCGTAATTCCGCACTACAATTAAAGAGCGTTCGTTTTGTTGATGTAGCATATCCAAACAAAAGACCCCATTCTTACAATTGTTTATAATTTTCTCCTCTCCATAACCTACTGTATTCTCAATGTTTTTAGCGGGTACTCCATTTTTAGTGAGATAGCGTTTAATGGCATTAGACCTTTCCTGCGATAATTTAAGGTTGGCGGCGTTGCTTCCCCTGCTGTCCGTATGCGTTTCTATGCTTAATTGGAGTTCCGGGAATTGGCTTACTGCATAAACTACTTTGTCTAATTCCTTCGCGATTTCAGAAGTTACCTCGGTCTTTCCTTTGGTAAAATAGAATTTTCCGAGTTTAAGTACGGTTTGGTTTTCTTTTTCCTGTACCAGATCGTCCAAAAGAGCCAATTCTACTACCATTGGGTTTTTCTGAAGTCCTTCTAAATCTTTTTCCAAAAATAGATCCGAGAAATGTGCATGCCGCTCTTTGTGAATGGAAATTGCTACTGTGTCGCGCCAAGGTATTTCTATCTGAAATTCCCCGTTTTCTTTAGTAAAAATTTCTTTTATTACATTTTTAGCAGCATCTAAAAGTTGCACTGAAACTTTAGCGATGCCTTCATTTTTATTGGGTGTCACAACCGATCCTTTTAATACCAATGTTTTTAATCCCGGCTTTTCGGAGACCTTAAAGGCATACATATCATCCTTGCCTTTACCACCGGCTCTATTCGATGAAAAATACCCGGTTAACCCCTCCGGTGTGTTTCTCTTAATGATAAAGCCAAAATCATCTTTATCCGAATTAATCTCGAATCCTAAATTAATGGGGATGCTATGGCTTCCATCGGGCTGTATTTTGGTTTCATACACATCCATACCGCCGAGGCCGTAGAATACATCCGAAGAAAAATACAGACTATTTTCAAACAAAAAAGGGGCAATTTCGTTTCCGGGGGTATTAATGCGAGGCCCTAAATTTACGGGAGCGGACATAATTTGCCCGTTATTGGTATACACATAATAAATATCGGTACCCCCATAACTGTCTTGAAAGTTGGCAGCAAAATAAAGTTTACCGGTTGCAGCCTCATAAAAGGGATAATAAAAGGAGGTGCTTAGGTCGCGCAACAAATATTCAAAAGAGCCTTTGCTATCTGAGGCACCCATAGCCAAGGCATTTTTGCCTTTAGAGTCGTACGTAAGTTGATCGCCGTCGGCATTGGAAAGCACATAAAAAATACGATTAATTTCGTTAGAATAAAAGGGTGTTGCTTTATGAAAGAGCGATTGGGGAATACCGTCAAAAGGGATGGCACTAATCACATCTCCATTGGGCTCAATGCGGCCCAGATAGATATCTAAATACGCTTCTCCAGAAGGAATATAGGTGCCTTTTTTTCCATTTCCTCTAGCACTCGTAAACAACAAACGGCCGTCATAAAACGTAGGTGAAAAATCGGCTTGTGCACTATTTATTTTTAGGTTAAAGGTGGCAAGATCGGTTTGTGCGTTCTCATCTGTAGCTAATAACTCGGCATTAAATTCTGCATTTTCTATCCATTCATCGGACAAAAGATGGCGCTTTGTTGCTAAAAATGCCTTTACTCTATCCATTCCCGAGGTGTTTTTTAACGCCCGTAACATTTTATTAAAATCATGATTGGGGATTAGGGTGTCCTTTTTATAAAAATTAAGATAGGTTTCGACTGCGTTTTTAAAATCTCCTGTTTTTATGTAGGCATCTGCCAAATTGAGTAGCTGATAATTGGCCAACGGCTTTTTCTGCTGCTCTTTGGTGTAGGCTGCAATGGCCGATTTATAGGCATATTCAAAATAAAGCTTATCTGCCTTTGATTTTTTTTCTTGCCCGAAACCTAAATTCAGGGAAAAGAAAATGAGCAGTATGAGTATGCGGAACTTCATAAGCTAATTCGTATTGCTGAGTTATTTTTAATTCTTAAAGTCTCCCATTGGATATCCGTTAGCTGTACTTTTTGAGTGTCCAATGTTTTTCTTTTTTTTTGTTTGATTGTTTTGCAGCTACTATTTTACTTTTATTAGCAAAAGATTCCTTCAAGGATACCTATGCCACCCCAACTAAAAAAAACGAGGGCTGTCTATTTGTTTTGGCTTTCCTTTTTGGGTGGGTTCCTTTTTCTCTCTAGGCTCCCCTGACCGCCCTAAATAGAATTTCAAAATAACTTCATGAGATCCTTGGCTAAATTCGCCTAGCCCATTCGTGTTGTAATCATAGGCATATCCCAAAAATAAGCTATTCGAAATTTGAAAGCCAGCGAGGCCACTTATATCGTTGTTTATACGGTACGAAGCTCCTAAAGTCAGCGCGTTGCTTATTAAAAAATTAGTCGAAAAATTAAAATTTACCGGCGCACCATCCAAATAATTTAATAAAAAGGCCGGTTTAAATTTAAGACCTTCGGACAGTTCAAACACATAGCCTCCAATAAAATTAAACTGAATGTTATCTTCTACAATTCCGGCAACTTCATCGGTAAAGAGGCCATCGGTAAGAAAACTGGGGACCGAAAGCCCCAAATACCAATTTTCGTCGTACAAAAACATTCCTGCACCCACGGTAGGATAAAAATTATTGACTGTAGCCGAACTTAAAAGCGGCTCATTTTCTATTTCAAAACTACCCTTGCTAAAATCTACATCCAAAATAGATCCTCCTGCCGCAATACCAAAAGAAAGCCGTGTGGTCTCCGAAAGTTGCACCTGAAAGGAATAAGATAGATCTATAAAAGTTTGCGAAGTAGGCCCTAGCTCCTCATTAACCACATTGAGACCCAAACCTGTTTTTTTATTGGCAAAGGGGATATTGGTGCCAAACCTCATGGTGCGGGGTGCCCCGGGAATTCCCGTCCACTGCGCTCTGTACAGCCCTATAATTTCGGCCGTTTCTACGGTACCTACATAGGCCGGATTAAAACTGCCAATATTGTACATATACTGCGTGTATTGCGGCTGTTTTTGGGCATGGACTCCAAAGGTGCCAACAACTGCCACTACCACAAAGATTAGTGCTTTTTTATAGATCAATCGGGTATTAAAATAAGTCATTCGATTATCTTATAATTTGAATCCATCCTTTTTTCACCTCTGTACCATCTCCCAGATCCAGTATATAAAAATAGGTACCCTTAGGTAAATCCTTGTTGTTTCTTGTGCCCTCCCAAGTATTGTCGTACGCTCTTTTCTTGAATACTTCGTTTCCAAATCGGTCATAAATTTCAATGGTATTATTGGGGAAATCTTCGATACAATTAATGACCAATCGATCGTTGGTACCATCGCCATTGGGTGAAAACTGATTGAATAAAAAGCCACATTCTTCTGTAGTCCGTTGATCAATGGTAATTGTAACAGACGCATTGTTATTTACAGGATCGCCATCGATTGGGAACGAATCGGTTATTTGCACACTATTTTCATAACTGCCATTTTCCAGTACCAATACCGTTAAAGTCAAGGTGGCACTATCACTTCCCAGGAGCTCGGGAATTTCCCATATTCCGGCCACTTCGTTATAGGTTCCTAAAGAGGCATTGGCCTCTACAAAACTAAAGCCGGATTGTATTTCTTCGTTAATTTCAATGTTGATGGTTCTATCTGCGGTCTCATTGGTTACGGTTATGCTAAATATAACTTCTTGCCCAACTGTAGCCCTGTCTCTATTTGCTGTCTTTGTGATGGAGAGATCAATAGGTGCCGGATTGCAATCTAAGGTAAGATTAGGATCGCACGCATCCAAAGGATTTGTTCCATTAAGTACTTCGTCGCCATCGCTAATACCATCCCCATCGGTATCTGGATTGTTGGGATCTGTACCCAAAACCGCCTCTTCCCCGTCGGTAAGTCCATCTCCATCAGAATCTACAATACAGTCCGTCACTGAAATCGTGAGGGTTACTGCTGTATTGGTACACGGGGCAATGGCTCCGGTGGTGGTATAGGTAAATACATAATTTCCATCTGGCCTTCCCGTAAAATCAACAATATTGCCTGCTGCAATCGTAAGCGTTCCTGATGGATCGGTAGTGATTGTCCACACTCCGGCATCGGCATCTGAAAGCCTGTTGTCTAAATTTATAGTGGTAGGACCACCGTTACCGGAAAGGCTGCAAGCCGAAGTATTCAATACGGTTCCTGCAAAAGGCTGCGGATTTACAGTAGCGGTTACGGGTATTCGGCTGGTAGTACAACCGTTGGCGGTGGCTTCTACAAAAAAATCGCGGCTTTCTGTTATAGAAGGGGTCATAAAAATAGGACCGGTGCCCAGGGGCAGGGTACTGCTACTGGAATCGTACCAACGGATATTGCTGCCCTCACTTGCGGTAGCGCCTAAAACTACCGAACCTTCACCACAGCGGGTGCTTGGCGTAGCAGAAATTGTAGGGGTTTGGTTTAGTTGTAGATCTACTCGTAATACCGGACTTGCACATGCATTATTTTCATCATAGAAAAATCCGAAATAACTGCCAGGCGCCGTCACCACAGGGTTGTTTGCCAAGAAGGCGGCTGTAACCGATAAATCGGGATTGGTACTCCATCGTAGCACGGTTCCTGTGGGAGGAATGCTATTGGTGTAGGCATTAAGCGGCTGACTCAACACATCGCAGAATAGGGTGGGTACGTCGGTGTTTAAATTAGGTGCGGTATTTCCGGCGATGCAGGGCGCAGCACAATCGGTTACTGTAATGGTAACAACAGAGGATGCGTTGGTGCAAGGTGCTAATGCGCCTGTAGTGGTGTACGTAAATTGGTAATTTCCGGCAGGTTGATTGTTAAAATTAACAGCATTATTCCCATTAATGTTGATGCTAGACCCCGCAACCGGACTGCTCAAAGTCCAGTTACCGGCACTGGCACCTGTGATGAGATCATCTAAATCTACAATGGTGGCTCCGTTCACAATGGTATTACATGCCGAAGTGTTGGTCGTAATTCCTGCGGTAGGCTGCGTATTCACGGTAGCGATAACCGGAGTTCTTGCCGAAGTACAATTGCCATCTGTAGCTTCTACATAAAATGTGGTTGTATTGGAAATAGGTGGCGTATTAAACGTGGTTCCTGTTCCAATACTTGTACCGCCTACGGCTGCCGCAAACCAATTGAGCGTTCCCGAACTGGCGGTGGCTCCTAAAGTCACTGAGCCGGGACCACAAGTCGCTGCCGGAGCAGTGGCTGTAATGGTGGGCTGCGTATTCACGGTAGCGATAACCGGAGTTCTTGCCGAAGTACAATTGCCATCCGTAGCTTCCACATAAAATGTGGTTGTAGCTGAAATGGTAGGCGTATTAAACGTAATTCCTGTTCCAATACTTGCACCCCCTATGGCTGCCGCAAACCAATTGAGCGTTCCTGAACTGGCGGTGGCTCCTAAAGCGACGGATCCTGTACCGCATCGGGCTGCCGGAGTGGTAGTTGTAACTGAGGGTGTTGTATTTAAGGTCAGCGTAACCGGTAAAACCGCACTGGCACAATTATTAAGGGCGTCAAAGAAAAAGCCGTAATACGTACCTGCATCAGAAACCGTTGTATTCCCCAAATGACTTCCAATAGTTAGCGGGTTACTATCTGTACTCCAAGTAAGTACCGCATTTGGCGGCGCAGTAGTGACTGTATAATTATTTAAATTAACCGAAAAGCTATCACAAAATTGGGTTGGTTGCGTTTCATTGATAACAGGTGCCGCACTACCTGCGGCGCAGCTATCATCATTAAGTATCGTTCCTGTTCCCGTACCTTTGGCTATCGTGGCAGGACCACTTATGCCACTTAGTACTACGGTAAAGGTTTCATCCGGTTCTATAATTCCATCATTGGTAATGGGTACGGTTATGGTTTGCGTTTCTCCGTTGGTGCCTAAAAAATTGAGTGTACCGTTGGTAGTGGTAAAGTCAGTACCGGCAAGAGCTGTTCCGTTAACCGTGGTGTAGTTTATGGTAAAAGGTGCCACATTGCCTGTTAAGGTAACTGTAAACACTGCATTTCCTGCATTTTCCGGTATTGAGACATCATTAATGGAAATACTGGCGGTATCGTTATCTTCATTAATAACCGTAATAGGAGGTATGAGATCTTCGTCTAAATCATTATACAAATTGTCGTTAGATTCAATATCATCAATAGAAATCGTATAGCTTTGATTCCCATCAACAATACTATCGTCTACACCTGTAACCGTAACTACTACGCCTGTGTTCCATGAAGCTACCGGTACGGTAACCGTTGCAGGTACCGTACCTTCTCCGAGATTGCTGCTTACCAAATCGATGATGACATCATCGGTGGGTTCGGAGGTCAAGGAAATTGTAAATGTAGCTGTTCCGCCGGCTTCAGTGGTATTGCCGCTTATAGGGGAAAGTAGAATCCCTGCCGTGTCGTTATCTAGAATGGTAATGGTGGCTGATGAATTATTAGTGTCAATGGTGTAATTAGCACTTGGCATAATTTCCAAAACAACGGTTTCATTACCCTCGGCTATAAAATCTTGAAGGACGTTTAAGGGTAAAGAGGTATTTCCTGCATTTATGGATATTGGAACATTTACGAAACTAGGCAATGGAGCATAATCTAATCCGGAAGTAGCTGTAGAAGATGCATTTATAGATAATGAAACTTGTAAATTTTCAATTATTAATTCATCTGTAAGGCTTAGGATAAACTCCCCTGGAACCAATCCAGCTTCATTTGCAGTTGGTTGCGAAGCCGTAATAGAAGCTACTTGTGCTACTATGGATTGAAGTGGAATAGCCATAAAAACGACTATACTAAGATAGCGAAAGATGGTTTTTCGGTTAAAGGCCAATGCGCTTAAAAGTTTTTTTACTGCCATATTTTACAGTGGGTTATCTCCCTGCCTTATCGCCTAGGCAACCGCTTTTGGCGTACAAAAAAGGAGGGTCAATATTACTAAAAAAAAAGGCGAATCTTCCATTATTAGGTTTAAAAATGGATTTTTCAGTTGAAATGCAAATAATTAAGTCTAAACCACTTAAAGGAGTTGCGACGATTGGGTTTCAACTGTGGGCGCTATTTTCTTTACCAAGCCCTGTAGCACTTTTCCCGGGCCGACTTCGATAAAAACGGCAGCACCGTCGGTTACCATTTGCTGCACGCTTTGTGTCCACTTCACCGGAGCCGTAAGTTGGGAAATGAGATTTCTTTTAATTTCATCTGCATCCTGAACCGCAGTTGCCGTTACATTTTGGTATATAGGACATTTCGGAATACCAAAAGTGGTTTGCTCAATGGCGGATGCCAATTCTTCGCGGGCGGGTTCCATTAAAGGGGAATGGAAGGCGCCTCCCACCGGCAGAACTAAGGCTCTTTTAGCACCGGCTTCTTTCAATTTTTCGCACGCCAAATTTACGGCTTCTACCTCTCCGGAAATTACCAGTTGTCCCGGACAGTTATAGTTTGCCGCTACAACAATTCCCGGCGTGGCAGCACATATTTCTTCTACAAGGGCATCTTCTAACCCCAAAACCGCCGCCATGGTACTGGGCTGTAGCTCGCATGCTTTTTGCATAGCCAATGCCCGTTGGGAAACCAATTGCAATCCGTCTTCAAAAGTGAGACAACCGTTGGCTACCAAGGCAGAAAATTCGCCTAAGGAATGTCCGGCCACCATGTCGGGGGTAAAACCGGCTCCCAGGACCTTGCTTAAAATCACCGAATGTAAAAAAATGGCGGGCTGGGTTACTTTGGTTTCTTTTAAGTCTTCCGGCGTTCCGTGGAACATAATATCAGTGATGGAAAACCCCAAAATAGCATTGGCCTTTTCGAATAGACTCTTAGCAAGGGGATAGGTATTGTATAAATCGAGGCCCATACCCACAAATTGTGCGCCTTGTCCGGGAAAAATATATGCGTTCATTTTTTAAAAGTATTGGTTGGTCAAAAATAAGATATTCAATGTAGAGAAACTTTAAAAAACATTGAAAACTTTGAAAGTTAAGAATGTTCTCGATACTTCTGAAAAAGGAAGTTAGAACTATTATTTGTTGACGATCTACTGAAAAAATCTACTTAGGTTTCCTTAAACCAACTGGAGTATGTGACGTAGTTGTTCGCTATCCGATCGATTTCTCCGGAACTTAATTCCGGACTGATGTCTTTTAGTTTTGTGGCCGGCATTCCTGCAAAAATAGTTCCTGAAGGCACATGGGTGCCTTTGGTTAGGACGGCACCGGCCGCAATAATGCTGTTGCTTTCTACTACGCAATCGTCCATGATGATACTGCCCATTCCTACTAATACATTGTCGTGAATTGTGCATCCATGTACAATGGCATTGTGGCCAATAGATACATTGTTGCCAATTGTAGTAGGCGATTTTTGATAGGTGCAATGTATTACGGCACCATCTTGTACATTTACCTTATTCCCCATTTTAATAAAATGTACATCGCCGCGCAACACGGCGTTGAACCAAATACTGCATTGGTCGCCCATAGTTACTTCACCCACAATGGTGGCGTTCTCGGCAATGTAACAGTCGGTTCCTATTTTTGGGGTTTTGCCGTTAATGGTCTTTATCATGCTGCTTGTGGTTGAAAAGGTACTAGACTCTTGAGGCGAATTATACATCCTCAACAGGGTACAAAGCTATTTAAAAAACAATATATTATTGCCTTTTTAAGGGGAATATGATTTCGTTATAACCTTATTAATATGAAGAGGAAAAAGGTAGTAGCCTTTACAAGGAAATAAAAAATCTCTTTCGTTGAACTGAATTGTATGGTAGCTAAGGTTGATTTTGTTAATAGTTAACGGCGGGGCAGTTGCAATCCCAACGTTTTTCGGTTTGTCCAAAATCATAACCCAAAGTAATTTGATGAAATCCGCCATTGTCAAAACGAATATCCCCGGATTGGTACGAATAATTATACGAAACCAAGAAATTTTTATAATTCACGCCCACAATGGGTGTAAATAACTGTAGGCGTTGCTCGCCAAAATTACCATTGGTTAAAAACTGTGCCCCATCAAAACTTCTTCGGTACGAGAGGCCTGCCCATACCCTTCCAAAATCCACATCGCGGTAGACTTTTGCATTAAGATCAACTGTTTTTTCTTGGGTAAATTCTGTAAGCTGCAACAACACAGACGGTTCTACCTGCCAAACACTCTTACCAAAGACATAACCTACCGAAAAAAGATACCTGCGGAGGTTATCAAATTCTTGAGCAGAATACAAATCGCGACCACTTCCCAAGGCATTAAGTATGGCGGTGTGCGCATAGAACTCCAAAAAATTATACGACATCCCAAAATCCACATTAAAATAACCCACCGTATTTTTAACACCGGTAATCAGCGGATCGGGGAATACGGATCTAAATTCAGATTCGTCTAAACTGCTTAGGATGCCGCCAACACTCAAGCCGAAAGAGAGTTGATTTAAACTGCGAAAATCTCCTCCCATTTTTAAATGATGGGCATAGGTGGCCTTAATCCCTGTTTGAGAGTGAAAGCCATTAGAATCATTGAACAAAATAGCACCTACACCACTGTTGGTGTCTTTAATCCGGAAATGTGCGTTAAGGGTTTGCAGGGCGGGTGCCTCATCTACATTAAACCATTGTTTTCGGGCAGTCATTCTAATCTTGCCGCCTTCGCCTATGCCTGCCATGGACGGATAGACTAAGTAATAATTATCGGCTAAGTAATCAAAATATATGGGTATCCCTTCTTGTGCACTTAATTTAGAACCAAAAATTACGAAAAGAATGAAGATGCCTATTTTATTTTTCATATAAAGAGAAGGGACTCAAGGATTTCTTAAGGGTTCAAATATAGTGTATAACGAACTAAAGACAACATTAGTATGTGTAGGTGATGTTGCAAAACCTTTGTACTTTTGCAGAAAACACATCTCATGGAGAAAGAATATAGTATAACCTTGATCCCGACAAGCAATCCGGCGATCATAAAATTCGAGACCAATCAGTTTATCACTAAAAATACCAGCTACGAATTTAAAAATATCGATGAAGCTAAGCAGTCTCCCCTGGCACAACAATTATTTTACCTTCCGTTTGTAAAAACAGTCTATATTTCGGCAAATTTTATTGCTATAGAACGATTTGATATTGTGGCTTGGGAAGATGTGCAGGATGAAGTAGCACAGCAATTAGTAGAATACTTAAATGCAGGAGAAGAAGTAGTTATTGAAGGTAGTAGTCCACAAAAAAAAGCGATTACCGTATATGCGGAAGTAACGCCAAATCCGGCCGTAATGAAGTTTGTAACCAATCAGCGATTGGTTGTTACCGGATTTGAATTTAAAAATATTGAAGACGCGGCAGATTCTGCTCTTGCTACGGCTCTTTTTCAACTTCCGTTTGTAAAAGAGGTTTTTATTGATGAAAATTATGTGTCTATCAATAAATACAATGTCACCGAATGGGATGATGTGATTCATGAAATTCGCGAACTCATTCGCCATTTTGTCGCCGAAGGAAACGACGTCGTTGCTCCCGATAGCGTTGCGCACAAACAGGCAATAACCCCGGTGATGCAGTTGCAGGATGCAACCTTAGACGACACCTCTAAACAGATTATAGATATCTTGGAAGAATATGTGAAACCCGCCGTGGCAAGCGATGGAGGCAATATCATGTTTAAATCCTACGAAGCGGAAAGCAAAACCGTAAATGTAATTTTGCAAGGCGCTTGTAGCGGGTGTCCGTCATCGACTTTTACCCTTAAAAACGGGATCGAAACTATGCTGAAAAATATGATGGGTGATAAAGTAAGTCACGTAGTTGCACTCAATGGGTAATTTTTTAGCAGCCATTTTTTCCTTTGGGATGAAATCCCTATTTTTATCAAAATTCATAAAAATTATAAGATTATGGCAATTTTAAAAGTAATTGAAGTTTTGGCAAATTCTAAAACCAGTTGGGAAGATGCTACAAGGAAGGCAGTATCACAAGCTTCTAAAACCGTAAAGAATATTCGTTCGGTGTATGTACAGGAACAGAATGCCGTTGTTGAAGGTGGTGAAATATCCGAATTTCGGGTAAATGTAAAAATCACTTTCGAAATCCAGTAACTCTTAATTTCTACATGGTTTACGTGCATAAAAAGCGCCTTTTTGGCGCTTTTTATGCACTATAATTTTTATAAATAGTTCGTTGCCCCTAAAAATGGTTTGGTATGACGCAGAAACACACCAATGCGCTTATTCACGAGAGCAGTCCTTATCTTCTACAACATGCTCATAATCCTGTACATTGGTACCCTTGGCGCCAGAATGTACTGCAATATGCTCAAAAAGAAAATAAACTCCTCTTGGTTAGTATTGGCTATGCAGCCTGTCATTGGTGCCATGTTATGGAACACGAATGTTTTGAAGATGAAGATGTGGCAGAGGTCATGAACCGAAATTTTATAAACATTAAGATAGATCGCGAAGAACGTCCCGATATAGATCATGTGTATATGGATGCCCTACAAATGATAACCGGAAGCGGAGGTTGGCCTTTAAATATCATTGCCCTTCCGGACGGACGTCCTTTTTGGGGAGCTACATTTGTAAAAAAAGTACCATGGGTACAGGCTTTAGAGCAACTGTCTACCTTGTATCGTACTGAACCGGAAAAGGTCATCACCTATGCCACGCAACTTTCAGAAGGAATAAAATCTATAAACCTTATCCCGAAAGCGAAAGATACAACCCTATGCACCCTGTCCCAATTGGGTCACGCGGTACAAAAATGGGCGCAAACTTTCGATAACCAAATGGGAGGATATCTGTGTGCACCAAAGTTTATGATGCCCAATCACCTTGAGTTTCTTTTGTTTTATGCCACACAAAACAAGGATGAAGCCATTATGTCGTATGTAAATACTACATTAACTGCCATGGCCTATGGCGGAATATACGACCAAATTGGAGGTGGTTTTGCGCGTTATGCTGTAGATACCAAATGGCATGTGCCCCATTTTGAAAAAATGCTTTACGACAATGGACAACTCATAAGCTTGTATGCCAAAGCCTATGCCGTTACTAAAAACCAATGGTATAAACAGGTTGTTGAGGAAACCATTACGTTTTGTTGCCGGGAACTGCACAGTGCCGAAAACGCTTTTTTTTCTTCCTTAGATGCCGACAGCCTTACT
Source organism: Aurantibrevibacter litoralis (assembly GCF_034651555.1). Classification (NCBI taxonomy): domain Bacteria; kingdom Pseudomonadati; phylum Bacteroidota; class Flavobacteriia; order Flavobacteriales; family Flavobacteriaceae; genus Aurantibrevibacter; species Aurantibrevibacter litoralis. The sequence goes on from NZ_JAYEEQ010000001.1 coordinate 180,706, forward strand.
CCCGAAGGTGATTTGGAAGAAGGAGCCTATTATGTATGGACTGAGAACGAATTAAAAGTATTGCTTACAGATCGGTTTCCTATTTTTAGGGACTATTACAATATTAACGATTATGGGCATTGGGAGCAGGGTCGCTACGTGTTGATACGAAAGACATCCAATCAGGAACTAGCTCAAAAGCACGGCATCTCCGTAGCGCATTTGACCGAAATTATAGACGATTGCAAACAAGACTTACTTATGGTAAGAGCCAAAAGAAATGCACCCCGAAGAGACGACAAGATAATTACCAGTTGGAATGCGCTAATGCTTAACGGCCTCATTGATGCCTATCGGTATGTGGGGCATGAGACTTTTTTAAAGCTGGCTTTGAATCTTGCCCATTTTATAGCGGAAAACCTGACTAAAAAAGATGGGAGTCTTTACCGAACCTATAAAAACGGAAAGGCATCCTTAAATGCGTATTTGGAAGACTACGCCGCGCTTATTGCGGCGTATATTAATTTATATCAGGTGGTTTTCGACGAAAAGTGGTTGTTTAAGGCCAAGGCATTACACGCGTATTGTCTCACCTATTTCTACGATTCCGAAAGTGGATTGTTTTCCTTTACCTCCTCTGAGGATGATTTTTTTATTCGGAAAACCATAGAAACCTATGACAATGTCATTCCATCATCAAACTCCATAATGGCCCAAAATAGTTTCCTATTATCTCGGTTTTTTTCTGATGTACAGTACGATCAAGTATGCCAGAAAATGGCGGTCACTATGCAAAAAGAATACCTTGCAAATCCGCAAAGCTATGCCCATTGGTTGCATTTGGTGCTGTACTACAAGCTTCCCTTTTATGAAATAGGCATGGTAGGAGAAGATTACCTAAAGAAGGCACGAGAAATAAGCTCGCATTATGTACCCAACGCAATCTTAGCTGCAACAAAGCAAGACAGCCGCATACCACTCTTACAGCAGCGCTATGTAAAAGATAAAACCTTGTATTATTGTTGTGTGGGTGGGGCGTGTCAATTACCGGACACCGAATCCTCATCCATTCTAAAAATCGTAAGCCCATAGCCTTAACAATAGTTTAGTGTTTTTTCCTTGACTTGTACCCTCCTATGCCCGTAGTTTTGTATCTAAACTAAAAAATAATGCAAAATTATACGGAATTTGAGAACTATCTTAACCAAGGAGTTTCATGGTTAGTAAGTATATTACCCAATATTATAACTGCCATTCTCATATTAGTTATAGGCTTATGGGTCGTCCGCTTTATAAATAATATGGTTCGTAAGTTCTTTGTGAAAAAAGACTACGATCCCACCCTTGAAAGTTTTTTACAGAGTTTTATCAGTATTGCCCTAAAAGCGGTGCTTTTTGTTTTAGTGATAACGCAATTAGGGGTACAATCTTCTTCCTTAGTGGCTATTGTGGGTGCAGCCGGACTTGCCGTAGGATTGGCGTTACAAGGGTCATTGGCCAATTTTGCGGGAGGTGTTTTAATATTGATTTTTAAACCTTTTAAGGTGGGCGATTTTATTTCGGCACAAGGAGTAGATGGCACGGTAAAAGAGATTACAATTTTTACCACCAAACTCAGCACCTTCGGAAATCAAATAGCGATAGTGCCTAACGGACAATTATCTAATAACAACATAATTAATTTTAACGCTCAAGACCTCCGAAGAGATAAAATCGTGGTAGGGATAGGGTATAGTGCTAATATTAAAAAAGCCAAAGAAATTCTGTTACAAATATGCCTCTCGCACCCTGATATCCTTAAAGAGCCGGCTCCTGAAGTGTACGTTGAAAATTTAGGAGATAGTTCGGTCGATTTACAGTTGCGATTTTGGGCAAAAAACGAACACTTTTGGGCAGCTCATTTTTTTGTGTTAGAAGAATTAAAAACACAGTTTGATGCTTCCGGTATAGAAATACCTTTCCCACAGCGGGTGATTTATCAGAAATAAAAATCAAATTATTTTCATTGATTTAGCTGCCGGCATTAGGACTTTTGCTGCAGCATAAAGTCTTTTAGGTAATACGGTTCAAAATAGGCAAGATCTTCGAAATCGGCAGCCGCATATTTTTCCCAAGAGAGGGCACTCATTTCTTTAGCTGAAGGTAGTGCCTTGGGGTGAAATGTAAGGTTAGGGCTATCAAGCAGTGTGCTGCATTTCTCGGCACCGCTCCCTACGAAATGCACTTTGGATTTTTGCGTCCATTCGTTAAAGGAATCTTCGTTTATTATTTCTGCCTTGGTATCGGCAATTTGTTGATAATTACTGTCGAAAACTGCGGAGTAGACCTCCATTCTTCGGGCATCTAACATAGGAACAATATAGGCATCGGGAGTTACGGCTATTTGGTGTGCCATGCTTTGCAGTGTGGCTACGGAAATTAAGGGAATATCCAAGGCATAGCACAAGCCTTTGGCTGCGGATACGCCTATGCGCAAACCGGTATACGAACCCGGCCCTTTGCTTACGGCAACAGCACTAATGTCTGTAAAGGATAAAGAAGCTTCATCCAATACCTCCTTAATAAACACATGAAGCTGTTCCGAATGTGAATAGTTTATACTGTTATTTTCCTTCAAGGCTAATAACCTACCTTCACGTGCAATACCCACCGAACAATTTGTAGTGGCTGTTTCTAAGTTTAAAATAATACCCATACGAGTGCAAATATAGCCCTAAAACCAAATGTAGGAACCTTATTTTAAAAAAGGGGTACATGCAAAGTATATGCAGCCTAAGTCCTTGGTTGGGCACACTGTTCCTAATCTAAGGCTAAGGGTATCCCAAAATAAAATTCCAGTACCTTCAATCGGAAGATATAGTCATATTTGGTTCGGATAAGATCGGCTTCTGCATTATCTACACGAGCCTGTGCCTGACTAAAATCAAATGAATTCATCAAGCCCACATCGTAGCGTTCTTTGGAATAGTCAAAGGCCAATTTTCTGGCATCCAATGTTTTTTGTGCTGCCTCATAGGATTTATAAGAACCTTTTACGTCGGTATAGGCTTGGTTTACATTGGTTTCTAAGGTCTGTTTGTCTTGCTCTAGCTGCAAACGGGCACGTTCCACGGCGATCTCAGAACGCTTAATGTTGTTTTTTACACTGAATCCGTTGAACACAGGAACATTTATTTGGGCGCCATAGGCAATTCCGTCATTTAAAAATAGCTGTTCTCTAAATGATAGGAGTCGCCCGGTAAGTCGATCGAAATTTTGATCGGAATACCGGGTGTTGTAGTTAAAAAACGCACCCAACGTAGGATATCGTGCCCCCTTGGAAATCTCCAAATCTTTTAGTGCTACATCTACGTTAGACTGAGCAAATTTAATATCGTTTCTAAAGGTGAGTGCTTTGTCAAAAATGGTTTTCGGAGAATTGTCTAGGATATCGGAGAAAGGAACATCAAAATCCTCATCGGCAATATCAAAATTTTCATAGTCTGTAATTTGCAGCAGTTGCGCTAAATTTATTCTGGAAATTAGAATTAAGTTTTGAGCATTAACGATTTGCTGTTCCTGATTGGCAGCGGTAGCCTCAATTTCTAATAAGTCTCCCTTGGGAAGCACTCCGGAATCTACCAATTCTTTGGTTCGCAATAAATCTTGTTGAGTAACTGCAAACTGGGCTTCAAAAACTTTTAACGATTCTTTGTTCGATAGAATTTGAAGATACCCATTGGCCACGGAAAGGCGGATATCATCTTTTAAATTATCTAACCGATACTGATTGGCCAAGGCGTTTAATTTGGCTCTGTTGAGCCGTTTAAAATTGCGCAGGCCATCAAAAAGAGTAAGGGATGAAGTGAGATTGGCAGATGCCGAAAGAATAGTCCCCGAAGAAAGCGCGTTGGTGGTAGGGTCTAAAACAAGTCCGGTACTGTTCGTTACATTAGAACTCCCGTTAAAATCCGGCAGAAAAGCACCGATAGCATCCGATTTATCGATGGTGGCGTTTTCCAAATCGAGCTCGAACTGAGCCACGCTAAGGTTATTTTCAACCGCATAATAGACACATTCCTCCAAGGTCCATTTTTTTAATTGGGCAGAACCCAATGCTACCGAAAACAGCAGGGTAAGTAAAATGATTCTTAATTTCATTACTGATTTATTTTTTGATTGCTGATTGTTTTTGTACTTCTTATTGTGCATTAGCTTCTTCGGCTCCTTTTTTAATAGGCTCTGTCTTATTCCATACTTTTACCTTATCTAATTCGGTAATACCGGAAACAATTTCTACATTAACACCGTCAGAAACTCCGATTTCTACATCCTTTCGTTCAAACTTTTGATCGCCTACCGAAACTTCTACATAAGGTTTATCGGTAGTCTTATCAAATTGTAAAAGGGCTTCGGGAATAAGAAGAACACCTTCTTTTTTTTCTAATACAAGGGATGCATTAGCACTATACCCTGCACGGATAAAAAATTCATCCTCAATGGTTACATCGCCCTCAATTCTAAATTGCACGGCACCGGATTCTTCTACGCCCTTGGGTGCAATAAATTTTAAGGCAGCATCAAATTGTTTATTTTGAATAGCACCTAAACTAATTTTTAATGGCATACCGAGTTCCAGCTTGCCCACTTCTCCTTCATCTACCTTGCCTTCAAAAATCATTTTTCCCAAATCGGCAATAGTCGCTATGGTAGTACCGTCATTAAAATTGTTGCTCTGAATAACCTGATCTCCTTCTTTTATGGGGATTTCCAATAAGGTTCCGGAAACTGTGGCTCTAATGTTGGTGTTGGCGATAGAAGATCCGCCGGCAGAACCTACCCGAATAATTTGGTAATCGGATTGGGCATTTTGCAACTCTTGTTGCGCCTGATCGTATTGTAATTGCAGTGCGTTAAAATCTTGGCTAGAAATAACACCTTTATCAAACAATACTTTGTTACGATCGTATTCAATTTTGATATTTCCCAAGGCTAATTGTGCATTACGTACCCTGCCACCGGCTTGGTTTAGCGTCTGTTCATTGGGCACCACCTTTATGGTGGCTATTAAATCGCCAGCATTAACTTCTACCCCTTCCTCTAAATAAATTTTATCAATAATACCCGTTATTTGGGGCTTAATTTCTACCTCGTCCTGCGGAATAACTTTTCCGGTAGCAACGGTTTTTTTCTCGACATCGCCAATAAAGGGCGTTTGGGTATCATACGTAATGGCCGATTTACTATTCGATTTTACAAAAAAAACGGCTGCCCACAAGGCGGCAATGACCAAAACACCGATTCCTACGTATTTTAAAATTTTATTCATTTTTTTGATTTTAGTATTTGTATAATGGGTTGGGTTACTCTTCTCTTAATGCGTCTATGGGTTTAATGCTTACAGCACGCTGTGCGGGGATCAATCCGATTAACGTACCCAAAATAATCATAATTAGTAATGCGCCTAATACATAGGGGATGGGTACCGTAGGATTTGTATAGGGAAAATCGATATCCTTGGTGGCATTATTAATCAAGCTGAGGACGCCTGCTCCTAAAATAATACCCATTACCCCGGCTACCATCGTTAAAAAAACAGATTCTAATATAATCTGCGCTTTTACCTCTCCTGGTGTTGCTCCCAGAGCGCGGCGTACCCCAATTTCTTTGGTGCGTTCCTTTACGGAAATAAGTAGGATATTTCCAATACCGATTACACCAGCCAAAATGGTGGCAATGCCTACGACCAAGGATAAGAAGGTCAGGCCATTAGCAAAGCCTTTTATCCGTTTAAAAACCTCTCCAAGGTTAAAGGAACCAAAAGCCCTTTCATCTTTAGGGTTTACATGGTGTATGCTTTTTAAAATGGATTTTACATCTTTTTCTACCTGTACCACATCGGCGTCATCATAGGCGGCTATAATGAGCCACCCTACATTTTCGCCGGTATTGTATAATTTTTGATAGGTGGTAAACGGAATGTAAATATCGCTATCGCTTTCAAAACCGCCGCCTGGCGTAAACTTATGTACGCCAACCACTTGGAAATAAATATTGTCTATGCGAATGTATCCGCCTATAGGATTTTCATCCTTTTCAAAGAGTTCTTTTTGTGTACGCTCGCCTATAACACAAACCTTTCTGGCCTGATCTATATCCTCATCATTAATAAACCGGCCACCATCGTATATTTTTTTGGTTGCTATTTTGGTCAGCACCGGAAAATCGCCGTAAACAGAATAATTCCCTGTTTTTTGACCTCTAACAATTGCCCCCGGCGCATCGCCAAAAACACCTCGTACATTTCTAGGCGCAATGTCTTTAATTTCAGGTATCCTATTCTGCAGTATAGGAATGTCTGTTAGTTTTAGTTGTACTTGTCTACCGGTTTTATATCCCTCATAGGGCATGCTGGTCGTTTGTGCCCAAGCGAACATGCTGTTCATGGCTATGGTCTGAAACTGACGTTCAAAACCGTTGTCTAAGCCTTTAGCCGCACCAGCCAAAGCAATATAAATAAAGATGCCCCAAAGCACCCCAATAACGGTAATGATGGTACGTGTTTTGTTCTTGCTAATAGAGCCAAAAATTTCTTGCCATGTATTGCTGTCAAAAAGTATACGCATATTATTCGTCTCTAAGTGCTACAATGGGTTTTATGCTTGCCGCTCGCTTTGCCGGAATATAACCCGCAATAGCCCCAAAAATGATGAGGAGCACCGTGGCAAAAATGGCTACGCCCATATTTATATAGGGATTTGTAATAAAATAATCATCTAACTTTTCACCCAACGAACCTAACAAAGCAATGCCAATGAGCATTCCGATAAACCCGGAGATGGTGGTTATAAAGACAGATTCTAACAAAATAGTTCCGATTACGGCCTTTGGTGTAGCTCCCAGAGCTTTACGAATGCCCAGTTCTTTGGTTCGTTCTTTAACTACAAAGACCATAATATTGCTAATTCCGATAATTCCGGCTATGATGGTGCCAAAGGCCACAAAGGCCACAATAAGCTGTAATACTCTGGCAAATTGTTGGTTTTGCTGTAGTTGATCGGCAACGTTGCGAAAGAAAAGTGCACCTTGGTCGTCCGGACTGATGTTCTTTTTGTCTTTTATAAATTTATCCAGACTTCGGTCAAAAGCCATGGCACCCACATACCCGATTTCCGGCTTAAACCCCACAATGATCTGATCTATTTTGTCGGTGTTCTTTTCTATGAGTTGCCGTGTGGTATAGGGGATAAAAATGATGCGCTCCTCGTTATCGCCGCCATCATCCTGAAAAACTCCTATCACCTTAAACGCACTACCACCGACGTCTATAAATTCTCCAATACTGTTTTTTGATCCAAACAAATCTTGTTCTACCAATCTCCCAATGACGGCATACTTTGTTTTGTCTGTAATATCTTGCTCGTTTAAGTATCGGCCTTTCATCATTATCGTTAATTCACTAAACTGATGGCTCGGAGCAACACCTTGCGTGGTGTAATTATTAGATTCGTTATTGTATTTTACCAGCGCACTCCTAGAAATGCGCGGTGTAATATACTCTAAAAACAAAGGAAAATTCTTTTCAATATCGGCGAGATCGTCGTTCTTAAATTCAATTTGCCTGCCAGATTTGTACCCCTTATACGGAATGGTGGTACGCCCCGGAAAAAGATAAAATACATTGGTTGCGTCTTGCCCGAAAAACTTGTCAAAGGTGTTGATTAACCCATTTCCGAAACCAAAAAGCACCACAAAAATAAGAATGCCTATGGCTACGGTAAACCCCGACAGAAACGTCCTAAGTTTATTTTTCCCGATGGTTTGAAAAATTTCTTTCCAGCTATCTCTACTGAACATAAGCAGCTGCTCTTACTTGATTTACTACTTTATCTTCAATGATAACGCCATCTTTTAGATGTACGATTCGTTTGCACATATTCGCAATATCTGGCTCGTGAGTTACAATCAAAATGGTGTTTCCTTGATCGTTTATTTTCTGAATAAGATCCATAACCTCATACGAAGTGGTGCTGTCTAAGGCACCCGTAGGCTCATCGGCCAATAGCACCTTAGGTTCTGCGGCCATGGCACGGGCTATGGCGACTCTTTGCTTTTGCCCCCCGGACAGTTCACTAGGCAAATGGGTTGCCCATTCTCTAAGGCCTACCTGCTCTAAATACTTCAATGCTTTTTCTTCTCTTTCTTTTCGGGGCACTTTTTGGTAATATAAAGGTAATGCCACATTTTCCATGGCATTTTTATAATTGATAAGGTTAAACGATTGAAAAACAAAGCCCAAAAATTTGTTTCTATAATTGGCTGCTTTTGTTTCATTTAGATTTATAATAGGAACGCCGTCTAACATATAGCTGCCTTCGTCTAACTCATCTAACATTCCTAAAATATTGAGTAAGGTAGATTTTCCCGATCCGGAGGATCCCATGATTGCCACTAATTCTCCTTCTTTTACTGAAAAATTTATCCCCTTTAATACATGTAGGGAATTGCTTCCCATTTTATACGATTTGTGAAGGTCTTTGATCTCAATCATAATACGACGTTTTTTTACGCTTGCTTCAATGCTGCTTATAGGACTTAAAAGTGTCTAAATTGTTACAGGCTATAGTTAAATCTTTTGTTAAATTCCATCTAAAGATTCCCCGACCCTTGTGTTGGGGTTTCCTATTTACCGCTCCTTTGGAGCGGTCGGAACTGCCTTTTGCAGTTCCGGGTGAGGTAAAATACAACATTTCGGTTTTTGGCCCAAAGGCCAAAATGAAACTGGCGAAACCCGTGCTGAGCACAGTAGAAGCAAACCCCTATAGCTTGCCTCGGGTACGGTCAGTTTCAAGAAATTTTTATTTTACGGTTTCGTCCGGTTTTAGTTGATTCCATATTTTAATGGAATCTTCTTCTGAAATTCCAGATTTTACTTCCACGTAGATACCGTCGCTTAATCCGAGTTCGATGTCTTTTCTTGTAAATTCTTTTTCTGAAGTGGCTACCTCTACAAAAGATTTTTTTGTTTCAGCATCAAACTGTACCCACCCTTCTTTTATGGCCAACACATTGGTGGCTTTACCCAAAATAATAGCGGCATTAGCACTGAGCCCCGCACGAATAAAAATAGAATCTTGTCGATTTAGAGTTCCTTTAATTTCAAACTGAATAGCACCATTCTCTGCTTTTCCTTTGGGAGCGATATAATCTAAAACAGCATCAAAAACAATATTCTCCAAGGCACCTACGGTGATCTCCAAAGGAAGGTCTTCCTTTATTTTACCCACTTCAGATTCATCTACTTTGCCTTCAAAAATCATCTTATTGATGTCTGCAATAGCTGCAATTGTGGTACCCTCGTTAAAATTGTTACTTTCTATGACCTGATTCCCAACTTCTACAGGTACCTCCAAAATCATTCCGCTCACCGTGGCTTTAATCATGGTATTGGCGGCATTGCCAAATCCGGTTGTGGTACCAGTGCTTATAATTTCATAGCGTTTATTTGCGGCACTGTAGGCCTGTTTCGCCTGATCATAGGCTACCTCTGCGCGTTCTAAATCTGTTTTGGGAATGACCCCCTTATTGAACAGACTTAATTGCCGCTCGTAATTTCGTTTCTGATCGGCCAATGTTATTTTAAGGTCTTCAATACTGTTTCTGGCATCGTTAAGCGCATTAAGGTTGGGTACAACTTTAATCTTTGCCAACAAATCGCCCGACTTTACAAAATCGCCCCCCTCAACATAAATTTCTTCAATAACTCCCGATATATTGGGCTTTATCAGCACTTCTTCTAAAGGCAATATACTACCCGTAGCGACCGCCTTTTTTATAATGGTTTGATAGGTTGGTTTTTCGGTTTGATACACTACCGGGTCTTCGGCATTTTTCTGATACAAATAAAACAGGGCAACGCCAAAGGAAAGTACGATAGCTATTAAAATAATTCTAGTCACTGATTTTTTCATTTTTTGATTGATTTGATGAATGGTAAAAATTATGCGATCATTTTTATTCAGTTCTTAAGGCATCAATGGGGCGTACCTTTATGGCACTGTTTGCCGGGATAAACCCTGCCAAGAGTCCCGACACTATAAGGATAAAAAGTGCGGCCAGTACCACCCCGAGGCTCACACTGGGATTTAAAAACATATCTACCGGACCATTCATATCCAGAATGGTATTGATAACATAGATAAAAAAAGCTCCAAAACTAATACCCATCATACCTGAGATAATGGTAAGAAATAAAGATTCCATCAGAATCTGTTTTTTTATAGACCAAGGATCTTCACCCAAAGCTCGGCGAATACCAATTTCTTTAGTGCGTTCTTTTACGACGATCAACATAATATTACTGACTCCGATGATGCCGGATAACAGAACTAATATCCCCACAAAATAAGCTATGAAGCGCATAGCACCAAACAAACTCTCTACCCTGTTATACTGCTGGTACAAATCAAAATAACCTACAGCGCGTTCGTCTTCCGGATGAATCTTTCGATTTTGTTTTACCAGTGTTAAAATTTGCGCTTTAAGGTCGGTAATAGAAGTACCGTCGTTTGCCGTAATGGCCATCCAGCCTACATCATTCCCTTTATTAAAAGCTTGTGAGAAGGCCGTAAATGGAACATAAATTTCCTTTTGCGCCTCTTCGCCATTGCCCCCGGTGGTTTTTTTCTTATAGGTGCCTACCACCATAAAGTTTACCCCCTGAATTTTGATATAACTGCCCATTACCTCTTCTTCCTTCTGATATAGGCTGGAACGAACACCTTCGCCAATAATGGCTACTTTTCGCTTTTCTTTTATATCTGAATGATTTATAAAGCGTCCGGAGGTAATGGACATAGGGTCTTGATTGATGATCTCCGGGTAATCGCCATATACATTAAAGGCACCCGTTTCTATGCCTCGAACTACATTATTGGCACCACCAAAGCCCCCTAGCTGGTTTCTCGGTGAAATAAACCTCAAATTTGGGACGTTGTCCCGAATGGCATCCACATCGTCCAGTTTGAAGGTGTAGGATCTTCTTTCAGGTAAACCCATGAACGCCTTGGTGGTATTGCGAGACCACATAAACATAGTATTGGTAGCAATATCTCCAAAATCTTGCTTAATACCGTTTTCCATGCCCTTTCCGGCAGCTAATAAAATGATCAGAATTAAAATTCCCCAAAACACCCCAAACGCAGTAAGTATGGTCCTGAACCAATTGCTGGTAAGCACCTCCAAGATTTCTTTCCATCGATCTTTATTAAACATCCTTATCGTTTTCGGTTATACGGGTCATTGGGTTTATTATTCGTCCCTTAGGGCATCTATAGTATGGATGTTGGCTGCTTTATAGGCCGGAAAAAAGCCTGCTACCGTACCGGCAACAATTAAAACAAAAACGGTTGCTAAGGCCACATTAAAGTTTACAGAGGGGTTAAGAATGTAATCTACTTCAATATGTGGACCCACAAGTTCTAGGAGTCCCATACTAAAAATTAAGCCTAAAAACCCCGATATGGTGGTAATAAATATGGCTTCATGAAGAATCATCCCAATAATGCTCCAAGGTCTGGCTCCTAAAGCCTTCCGAATCCCAATTTCTCTTGTTCTTTCTCTTACTACGATGAGCATAATATTACTTACGCCCACCACGCCTGCAATAATAGTACAAATACCTACAAACCAAAAGAAAAACGCGATTCCGTTCGTAAGGGTTAAAAAACGTTTTACCTCTTCTAGCGTATTAAAAACATTAATAGCACTGTTGTCATCAGGGGCTACAGTATGTGCTTCTTTTAAGTAGGCTTTAAGCTCTTCTGTAAATTGCATGGACTCCGCCAAGGCCTGATCAAAGGTTGCCGATGACTTTAGGGTGTATGAAACATTATCTAGCACATCGGTACCGCCAAATACCTTTTGTGCGGTAGTTGCAGGAATCAAAATTCGATCTTCCTCCCGCTCGCCACCCGCATCGCCATAAACACCAATAATCTTAAATTTAAGTCCAGATATTGTGAGGTATTCTCCTAAAGGATTTTCCCCATTTTTAAATACTTCCCTTTTTATTTTATTGCTGATGATTGCTATTTTGACAGTGCTTTCTTCATCTTTTTGGTTGATAAAACGTCCTTGCGACAGGTACATATTTTCAATAAATTGATACCCCGAAGCAACCCCTTGTACAGGATACCCTATTGATTCTCGCTTATAATTTACAGCCACATCCCGAACCCGAACAACGGGCGATTGTTGATCGATATACTCTGTAAATCGGGTTTCTACAAAGTCATAATTGCTATTTCTTAATTGAATAGGTCTCCCCGGATTAAGTCCTTTGTATTCTTTAGTAGTTACTTGTGTCCAAACCCATATGCGATTGCTGGCATCGGCTTCAAATTCCTTGGCGATACCATTTTGCATCCCTTGCCCAAAGCCCAATAAAATAACCAATATAAAGATGCCAGAAGCTACGGATAAACCGGTAAGAAAGGTGCGTAATTTGTTCTTGCGGATGGTGTCAAAAATTTCTTGCCACCGTTCAATGTCTAACATAACTTGGATAGTGTCGTTTTAGATGTGGTACTAAAAAGGGGTACAGCAAATAGACTCGGTTCCTAAGAAAATGTTACACCTTACAATGTTAAATTATGGGTATTTGTATGTATTTACCCTTTTTTAGATTTAAATACAAAATAGAATAGCCCTGCAATAAGGATGTAAGGGATAGCCATGAGATATACGATACCATTATTAACCCCTTCGGCGGCCGCAGTATTGCCTTCGCTCTCTAAAACAGCACGACACATGGCACATTGGGCTTCTATGGGCTGATGCCACAAAAGAAATACCACTATGCTCGTACAAAAAATCCTTTTCAAATGTACATCCTTAAAATTCATTATTCTGCGCTGTGCTTTTTAGTATTTATAATATGGAGCGATCATTACATAGACTAGTACTCCTGTTACTGCGACATATAACCATATCGGGAATGTTATTTTTGCCAGTTTACGATGCGCAACAAAATCCTGTAAATAGGCCTTGGCGTATGTTTTTAGTACCAAGGGTATAATGGCTATAGATAGGATAATATGTGAAATTAGAATCGCAAAATATACGTATTTTATGGCACCTTGTCCCCCAAAAGGGGTAGAATCGCTAGTCATATGATAGGCGATGTACATGAGCAAAAAAGCGACGGAAAGTCCTATGCAACTTGTCATTAGTTTTTGGTGTACATCTCTTTTTCCGTTTTTAATAGCCCATACAGCTAGAAGTAAAAGAATAGCGGTTACCCCATTCACCGACGCATAAATAGGAGGTAAAAAGCTAAGGGGTTTAGTATTTGGGATTTTAACCCCAAATAAAAGGGCAACCACAATGGGTACTACTATGGATACAATAGTGATTATTTTATTGATTTTTTTTTCTTTTATGGTCTTAGTATCCATAGCCCTTACTCGTTCAATAATTTAGCGATATCTTCTTTAAGGATGGTTATTTGTTGTGTTTGGCCTTCTGCATTAGTACCTTGACTTTCGGAAATAATGCCGTTGTAATATACAATAGGATTGCCAAAGTCGTCTACTCGCGAACGCAAATAACCTTCTTTGTCTACCAGCGCAAACATTCCAGAATGTTCAAAACCACCCGGAACATCGGGTGTTTCGGCGGTATAAAAATTAAAGCCGTTGTAAGCCAAATCATAAATTTCATTCTGTGGGCCGGTAAGCAGGTGCCAATCCATATTGGTAATACCGTATTCTTCGGCATAGGTTTTTAGCACAGTTGGCGTATCGTGTTCGGGGTTTATGGTAAAAGAAGCAACGCCGAATTGTTCAAAAGCTTTAAATTCGTTTTGTATTTCTACCAAATTTTTATTCATAAGAGGACAAATACTGGGGCAGGTGGTAAAGAAAAACTCTACGAGATAGACTTTTCCGCGATAGTCCTTTTCGGTGACCACCAAGCTGTCTTGATTCATGAATGCAAAATGAGGAACACGTCGTTTCTGATTGTTTCCTAAAATGTAGGCAAGTTTTCCGGCATTATCTTTCTTGTTCAGCCGGTCGTTTTGTGTGGTGGTGCTATGTTGTATCCTGTCTATAATTTTTGGGATAAATACTATTCCAAAAACCAAAACCACTAAGGATATCCATACATAGGTGTATTTATTCTTTTTCATTGGGTCTTGTCGTATTTTTTTTTAATGCCAATCGATATTCCGCTAATATTATTTTAACATCATCTTCCATTTTATTGTTAAGATCTGCCACTTGGTCTGTCCTAAAACCATATTTAATACCCTCATCTTCATCGTCGTTTCGTCCTCTTAAATTTCGATCTTTATCAATGATAAAAACAAAAGGGGTGCTTTGTTTTTCGTCTAAACTAAGATCGGTATCTAAACTATTAAATAAGGCGAAGATGGTTTGCTCATCACCAAAAACAAATTGCCATTTATTGATGTTGCCAAGATGGCCTAATTCCTTTTTTAAATCGGTAACTTCTTTTTCGAACCCCTTTTTTACAACCATTACAAATTGAAAATCATCAAACTCAGAAAATCGTTTGTAAATTTTTTGATTGAGATTAAAAGCATTTCCTCTTTTACCTTGAACATCACTGCCTAAAAATCCTAATATGGTAATCTTGTCGGTGAAACTCACCGAAGCATCTAAACGCGATACCTCATCAACCTCATTTGTTAATACAGCCAATTTTCCAAAATGCGTAACTCCGGAAGCGAAGAAAAGGTACACCACAATGGGAAACACAAATAGGATCGTTAAAACTAAGGTCTTTTTCATTGGCTTATAGTACTACTTTTTAAAAGGCTCTCTAGGGCTGCGCTGCGCGCCGGAATGAGATGTACTAACACGTATTTCGGATAGTATCAGTTTATGCGTATTTCTTACTGAAAACGTTTAAGATACACATTTCATTTCGTATTGGTTCGCTACCGGCATACAGGTTTTTAATGTATTTCTTTGGATGTAGCTGGGTGTGTGTTGATTTACTAAACTACTTCCTTTGGGTATGCGTAATAAATTGATGTAAAAATAAAAAAGACGGTATAAATACCGTCCTTTTTAATCCGTTAATTAAATGTTAGAAATTCCATTTTACAAAACCTTCTGCCATGATATTATGGATGTAATCTGCTTCAAAAAGCAGAATAAAGATTAGGTAAAACACCAGAAAAATGGGTGTCCATACAATAGATCTTCTCAAGGAAGATTTCTCATCGCGTAAATGCATGAAATCCCACGCAATATAATAGGCTTTTACCAAGGTTAGAATGATAAAAATCCAGTTAAGAATTTTCATCCCAATAAAGTTTGTTTTTAATAACACTTCAGGTTTTACAATACCCAAAGCAACTTCTATAATGGTAACAATGGTTAAAAAAATTAATACCCCCCAAATTTTTTGGGTGTTCGACTTAAATTTTAAAAGTCCTCTAAAAATTTCTAATTTATGTTCGTGAGCCATTTGTTTACACTGTTTAAAATTCTGTTTAGACCTAATGCGTTATAATAAATCATTTATACAAGATAGAAGAACGTAAAGACAAACACCCATACCAAATCTACAAAGTGCCAATAAAGTCCTATTTTTTCTACCATTTCATAGTGGCCTCTTTTTTCGTACGTACCTAATATGATATTGAAAAAGATGATCAGATTTATCAATACTCCGGAAAATACGTGAAAGCCATGAAATCCTGTAATAAAGAAAAAGAAATCGGCAAATAGGCGACTTCCGTATTCGTTGTGTTTTAAATTGGCGCCTTCTACTACCATTACGGCTTCACCAAGTTTTTTAAGGGATTCGTCGCGTGAGAGCACGGTTTTTTCTCCTTCTTCATTAATGGTTTCGGTACGCACTAAAATATTCGAATTGCTTTTAAAGCCTTCTAAGACTTCGTTTACCGTAAAAGAGGGCAAACTGCCTTCGTCATAAAACCACACACCGCTTTTACGATCATTTCGGAGTCGCTCACTTGGAAGTGTTGCCGAAAACTCTGCCAACGAAGCTCGTTCACCGGTATCCGCTTTAACAAATTGCAGAATCCGCCCACCTTTGGTTTCTAAGGCTCCGTAATCACCTTTAATGAAAGTAGCCCATTCCCATGCTTGAGACCCCACAAAAATGGCTCCTCCAATGATGGTTAAAAACATATACCAAATCACCTTGGTTTTTTGCATTTTATGTCCGGCATCTACCGCCAATACCATGGTAACCGACGACATAATTAAAATAAATGTCATAAACGCTACATAATACATGGGGTAATTGCCATGAAAGAAGGGGACGTGGGTAAATACTTCATCGGCAATAGGCCAAGTTTCTATAAACTTAAACCTCATAAAGCCATAGGATGCTAAAAAGCCCGAAAAAGTTAAGGCGTCGGACACCAGAAAAAACCACATCATTAACTTACCATAACTTGCGCCAAGGGGCTCATTGCCACCGTCCCAAACATTTTCGTCTGTACCAGTTACTACCGTAGAATCCATATGTTTCCTTTAATATTTAATAAAATGTTCACAAATTTACATTTTTTTTGGCAGTTGGAAATTATGGGCTTTTAAAAAATCTACAAAAATTAATTTTATTTTAGGTTAAGCCATAATACCCATTAAACTACTAATCATACCAAGCGGTTGAAAGCCATGGTATAGATGCAATAAATACATTGAATAAGCAAAGTTTGTTTATCTATGAATTTTTAAAAATAATACTCGAGACCTGTGTTGCACCCAAATCTATTTTACAAAGTACATGAATAAAATAAGATACACCCAGAGGATATCCAGAAAATGCCAAAAAGTGGCACCTAATTCTAACCCCAACATATTATGAGCTGTGTACCGCCCTCTACATTGTTGGGTGAGTACTACAGATAAAGAGATAAGCCCTGCCGCCAAGTGTACAATGTGGACTGCGGCAATTAAAAAGACATAAGATGTCTTTATGTTGCTTGTAGGGCCGGTAAAGTAATACCCATTGGCTACCATTTGCGAAAAGCCATAAAATTGTAACACAATAAAGAGTATCCCTAAACCCAAGGTTGCAAGAAGCCAAGACGTACAGTATGTCTGTTTGTTATTTTTTAGTGCTTTTTTTGCAAGAATGTAAGTTAGGCTACTCAAAATCAACACCACGGTGCTCACAAAAAAAGAGGAGGGGAGCTGCAATTCCTTAATCCAATCTTCGCGAGCACTGCTTACAATGTACGCGCTGGTCCAGCCCGCAAAGCCCATGATAAGGCTTACAATGCCAAACCAAAGCATCATTTTTTTTGCTCTGCTGTTTTTCTCTTTCTGTGTGCTTTCTGTTAGGTTCATAATTTTTTAAATAAAACGATCTATTACATATACCGATTGCAACAAGGTAATATAAGCAACACTCATGAGCATGAGCTTTTTGGCCGAAGGGTTATCTCGTTTTTCGTAAAGTTGAATGGCAAAAATTAACATGGCTAAGCCCAATAAAAACACAATAATGGCAGCAGGAATAGATAGATGGAGCCTTCCGGTAATTCCAAAAACGGGAATGACCGAGATGACGATCATCCAAAGGGTGTACATAATTATTTGTAAAGCAGTTCCTTTGTCTTTATGTCCTGTGGGCAACATCTTAAAACCTCCTTTTTTATAGTCTTCATCTAACATCCAGCCCAGTGCCCAGAAGTGGGGAAATTGCCAAAAAAACTGTATCATAAACAAGGTGCCGGGCTCTATACCAAACTCATTGGTAGCCGCGACCCAACCCAACATAAAGGGTATGGCACCCGGTAACGCACCTACGAAAACAGACAGAGGCGTTTTTGTTTTAAGCGGCGTGTACGCGCAGGTGTAAAGAAATATAGAAATGGCCGCAAACATGGCTGTTTTAGCGTTTAAAATATAGAGCATCGCTAGACCGACCAAGGTTAAAAGGATGGCCAGCGCCAAAGCCGTATTTACGGAGATACGCCCCGCCGGTATGGGTCTGTTTCTGGTTCTTGACATTAATGCATCTAAATCGCGTTCCAGAATTTGATTAAAAATATTAGAAGCACCCACAGTACAATATCCTCCGAGCGTTAAAAGGGCTATGGAAGAGAATTGAATGTTTTCAACGATGAGAAGATACCCGGCTACAGATGAAAATACCACGCTAATCGCAAGTCTGGCCTTGGTGATTTCTTTAAAATCGGCAAGAGACATCACAGAGGTCTTTGCGGAATGTATGGCGGTTTTCATTAAAAATCTGCTTCGATCGGCAAAGATAAGCCTCAAATGATTTTTAAACAACCAAAACTCTATGTTTATCTTACCCGAGTTGTGTGTATGCTACGGCACTATTGAGAAGTACACAAGTACTATATGGAAGTGGAAGCAAAAATTACTATATAAAATAAAAATCCCGGTGAATGACCGGGATTTTTAGATAGGTATAAAATTTTATTATTGTAAGCGGAAGGTAATCGGAATACTAAAAGGAACGCGTACCGGTCTGCCTCTTTGTTTTCCTGGGGTCATATTAGGTAACTTGCCAATAATTCGTGCAGCTTCGGCTTCCAAATTTTTATCGGGACCTCGCATTCTTACGTTGCCAATGCTACCGTCTTTCTGAATGGTAAACATTACATTTACTCTACCCTGAACGCCCATTTCCTGAGCAATTTCTGGATAACGAAAGTTTTTAGCGATGTGTTTTTGCATCATTTCATTAAAACAAGCTCTTTTGTCCTTAGCACCTTCACATCCCGGAAAAACAGGTACATCTTCAATAACGGCAAAGGGCACGTCTACGTCCTCAAAGACCTCTTCTACGACCACATCATCGATTTCTACCACCTTTTCTTCACTACTTTCGGTGGACTCTATTACCGTTTCTTCTACTTCTTTTTCGTCTTCTACTACTTCAATAACTTCGGGAGCAGCCGGCGGCGGAGGTGGCGGAGGTGTCTTTATTTGCTCTGTCATTGGAACTTCCTCGTCTAACTGATCTTCCACGTTTAAGGTATAGTCAAACTCATTGCCCTTATCATAGGTTTTCCATTCTAAGGCAACATAGGTAAGCAGCATCGTAAGTGCTAATCCAATTACAAAATATAATCCACTATTTTTGGATAAATCCGCTTTTGGGCTCTTTTTTGGTTCCATAATTCATTTTTTAATGTTTGCTAATTTAAAAATTAATTTGATATAAGTACAACTAAATTTTCCATTTTATCCCGGATTTTCCAGAAAACAGAATTTTTAGCACCATAAGACCTGCAAGTGCACCTACGGAATTGGCAAGAACATCCCAACTTTCGCCTTGTCGCGTCTCAGTATAGTTCGTTTGAATTACCTCAATTATTATGCCATATAGGATACAGAAAAGAAAAACATAAATACTTGTTTTTACGATGTTCCAATGGCCATTTGTTTGTTCCCGTAGCGCAAGGCATCCTAATAAGGCAGCGACAAAATAAAAAGTGAAATGTACTGCTTTATCTAAATGAGGAATGTTGAAACCACCTGTGTCCAAACCCTCAAAAGAATCTAAACTGAGAAAGGTGATAAGAATAAGCCAGCCGAAAAATAAGAATTTGAACTTAAATTTAGCCACCAATTAGTGTCTTATAGTCATCAGCGCTTAGTAAATCGGCAATTTCTGAAGCGTCTTTTACTTGTATTTTAATCATCCATCCGTCGCCATAAGGATCGGTATTCACCTTTTCCGGTTCATCTTCTAAGGCTTCGTTAAGTGCAACAATTTCACCACTAAGGGGCAAGAAAAGATCGGATACTGTCTTTACCGCTTCTACGGTGCCAAATATTTCGTCTTTTTCTAAACTATCGCCTACCGTCTCTACCTCTACGTACACAATATCGCCCAATTCGCCTTGCGCAAAATCGGTAATACCCACCGTAGCCATAGTGCCCTCTATTCGTACCCATTCATGGTCTTTTGTGTATTTTAAGTCGGCTGGAATATTCATTTTTTGTAATTTTTTATCAAAAACAAATGTAACAGTTTAAATGACATTCAAAAAAAAGAAAGTGATGAATTGCTAAAAAAAATGTGTTTAGAGGCAAGGGCGTATTCTACTGCTCTTTGTACTTTACGTTTTCTTTGAATTTAATTTCCAAAATTGTACCGAATGGTAAACCCGGTGTTAATGGTGGTTTGAGGGAAGGCGGTAGATACTGCAAATTGGGAAAAAGAATGGTCATAAAAGAACAAAGCATTGAGGCTTTTGCTCAAGGCGTAATCTGCCGTAAATTTTATAGAAAGTAGATTTTGGCCGGATGTAATTTGATTGTTATCAATATCTAAATTTCGAATAATGGTTATATTGTCGCGCAGCGTCACATCGGCTTTTAAGTTTAAATCGCCTTTTAGGCGTTGTTGTTCTCCGCCAATATTGGTTACAAACTGTACATCTTTAAATCGGTAGCCCAGTCCCAATGTAAAATCTTTGCCTCGTATCTCGGTAAGGAGGTTGTTATCGAAACTTAGTGATAAGGCTCTATCTGTACGTACTTCTGCCAATACGCTCAGTGCGTTTACCATTTCAAAATCTACGCGGATCAAAGGATTAAATTGGTCTGTAAGCACCACATTATTGATGATATTCTCGGGAAGAAAGTCTTGGGTATCCGGATCTATTAGTGTATTCTGACGTTCCAAATTGGTCTGAAACGAGTTGATGCTATAGCTTGCTCTATAGCCGTGTGCCAAAGAAAATCGTTTAAATTTGCTCTTGAACCACTTGTTTTTCATCAATCCGGTATATTTAATATTCCAGTTCGGAATGGGGAAGTTTCGGAATGCCCCTAAACTTACTTTATCGGCACTTTTACCTGTGAATGCAGCAAAGAAAGCGGGCAATAATACGTCCTGATTTGTTTTGCCGTAGCGTTCCGGAAAGCCGTCTGCATCTACGGTACCGGTATCTTGATTCCTTTCGGCAACTAATCTGTTGGCTATAGTGAGTCGATTTTCTTTAAAAGTCTCAAAATTTTCTGATGTAAATTCGTCACTCTTGCTAAAAAAAGTGCCAATCATAACGGTAGAAATACTGAAATTGCCAAAATTATTTCCTAAAAGGCTATTGAATCGCAATTCTCCATTTTCCGAAATCACATTAAAGGTTTCCTGAAAACTTTCAGAAAGTTGCCTGTCGGCCAATAAATCGATCGTTAAATCGGGTGTAGGCTGTGCGGTAGCGGTAATGTTTAGTTGTGTATTGGTACGTTGTATAAATTGCTCGTTAAATTCCGGGAAAACGGTAAGCCATCCGTTGCGTGCCGCTTCAAAGCGAATATCGGCCTGACTTCCAAAAACAAAACCCAAAGATGGCCTGGTGGTGCCAATAAAACCTATAGATTGGGTGTAGCCCGGTAAGACCTTTCCATTATTTTCGCTGTAGTTTATATTAAGGCGTTTTATCATGGTAAGGACATCCACTGCTGTATTAAAAAATTTACTTGTTTCCCCGGTTTCTTTTTGCGGTGCGGTAGTCCCTCCCGCAGCATTTATAAACGGGTTTGTGCGGTTAGCATTGGCTAGCGTAGTGCCGCTTCGTTTTTTAAGCCCTATTTTATCATAAAATTTTTGCATACTCAATGCAGCCGTTAGGGTATGGGTATTGGCATTTTGTATGGTGTTTATATCTTCGCCGGCAACTTCACGGACGGCATCGCCACCCCGTTGCCAATCAAAATTACTGGTATAGGTATATTGGGCACTTATAAAATCTAAGGCCGGTATTTTACTAAAGGGAATTTCGTAATTGAGTTGCATCTGCTGGGAATGCCGGTTGGGCTCGCCAATGTCTAAAAACCCATCATAAATACCCATAGTGGGATCTATTCCGGAATCCGGATTTCCGTCTTCATTAAAGAAATTTCGAACAATATTGTTATTAGAGGCGGTTAAATTTAGCCGCAACGACTTTGTAATGCTGTAATTAAGGGCGTATTGCCAACTGAACATATAATTACGCTGTTGCAGTAAAGGCAGGTCTAGCGCATCTATACCGGGCTCTAAAACCTCTCTAAAACGTTGCTGATTAAAGGATCTGTTAAAATTAGAATTCACCGAAATGCTGGTGGGTAGTAAATTAAGATTCAACTCTTTTAGCCACTGCCAATACTTTCCGGTAAAAAGAGAATCTTTTTTGGCAAAGGGAGCTATGGTAGCTGGCTTAAAGTTGTGATTGTACACAAACCCCGTGACTACGTTCTGATCTCTTAATTCTTCGATTTCGAAGTCCCTGTGATTGGTTTCATTGTACGAATAGTTAAAGGTGAAATTTTCGATGTCATAAAAATTGGCTTTGGCATCTTCGCCTCTATTTTTTCGCACACCTATAAAATTAATACTGGTTCTTTTGGTGTAATCTTCGGCCTGTTCTCTTATGGTTTCTGCATCTTCGGTGGTTTCTGCTGCTGCAATTCTATCTTTGAGCTTGAGATCATCAAAAACCGGATCGAACTCCGGAGTAATACGTTGCTCGGAAATGCCATAATTAAAAGGAATTTGCAAGCCCCATTTTTTGGGAAACAATTGTCCTACATTAATATTGGTGACCAAATCATAGGAAATAGCATCTTCCCGCAACCTTTCGTTTGGCATTTGGTCTATAGAGCCAAAGCCCGAAGTGCTTTTACTTCCCGTAGCCGATATATTTGCAAAGTCGGCCATGTTGGCATCTAAGGCTGCTATGGCCGCCCAACCTCCGTTGTTGTCTAATCCTGCCAGTCGTAGTTCATTGAACCATACTTCGCCTCGGGCAGGTAAATCATCAATATTTTTAACCCCCACCATCATACTGCGAATACTTCCCAGTGAAGGATTACCGCGAATTCCTATACGGATGACACCGGGTGTTCTAGGCGCAAATTCATCTACCAAAATAACCTCACCATCAATAACTTCGTAGAAATTGATTTGGTTAAGCGACTGGTTGGCAATACCAAGCGATTTCACTTTTCCTAAATCGCTTAATACCAGATCAAGTTCATTATCCTCCGGCCATATTTCTCGTTCGGATACGGCTCCGAATGGTGTAAATTGCAAGGGCACTTCAAGTTGGTAAAAGTTCTGTGAAAAATCGGTTCCTATCCGTAAAAATCCAACCAAGGGAGTTTCATCATTGGCGTAATCGGCATCAAACAACTTTTCGGCATGCATAAACATCTTTAGTTTTTTGTATTGCCTAATATCGATGTTTACATTTTTAAAAACACCTCGGGAATCCTGTGCTTCTAGGTTTTCTACTTTAAAGGAAAGGGATTGTTCGTTTTGGCGAATGATGGTGTTGTTATTGTTTAATTGTTCACGGATGACCCCGGGAGGCAATACATAAGGGATGGGTATTCTAGAATTGTTTTCTTCAATGTTCACCGTGTTTACATCCACAAAAGTCCCATCATCCGAGGGATCGTTGTCTACATCGGGCTGCAGGGATTTGGTATAAGACCGCCAATCGCCACGCACCAAATCGAGGGTAGCAAAGCGCAGAACCACATCACTGGAAAAGCCGGTAAGGTACATCCGCATGAAACTGATAGATCTAAAATCGGCAATACCCCCAACAGCATCTGTAAAATCACTCAAAGGGATCTTGTATTGAATCCATCGTCTATTTAATTGAGAACCGTCTGGCAACCGCGGGGTTACACCTTCTTTAATATCGGTTACGTAGCGACTGTCTATGGTGGTATTGGGTGCTATCGGGATACGGTATTCAAAATAGCTGTTTACCGTATTCATGGTTAAATCTCGGTCTATATCCTCCACATCGGGCAAAGTGGTAGAACCTCGGTTGGTATTGGTTACCTGTACGGGGGAGTTCCCTTGGGGGTTATTAAAATCTAAATAGCGGGTTAAAATATCGCCGTCTCTGTTTAGATAATATTGGTAGTTATCTAATGCCGGGTCATTTGCCGGGTTATTACTAAATATGTTGGCTTCGGCAGCATCAGATAACCCATCGAATCCCAAATCTTGTAATGCCCTGCTGGTTTCGTTCACATCAAAGGCATATACTAAAGATTGTGTAGAGGGCACTTGCCCCCAAGGGGTAGAAGTAACTAAGTCATTACTGTTTACCCCAGGTAGCCCATTCTCGTATTGTTTGCGCCCGTCCTTTAAAATATCTTCGGAAATATTACCCAAATTGAGTACCAATTCGCCAGGACTTGTAGCGACTCCATCTACGTAAGGGTCTAATACCCAAAATTGTACAAATTCTACGTTAGACTGTTCAAAGTTGGTACTGCTCAAGGAGCGCATAATCCCCGCCCATTTGTTATTGGGTTGTTCGGCTTCAAAACTGGGGTTGTTGTTATACGGTCCTTTGGCATTGGGGTAATAGGCCAAATCCAATGTTCCTTGTACAGTGGTTTGTCCTTGTGCGATATCTACCTGAGGGAAAACCTCATCAATAAAAACCCGTCGTGTAGCATTCGTAGAAAGATCGCTATCGCTTACACCTCCGGGGCGTTGGTTGGTATAAAAAATGGGGTCTATGGTGTACCAAGCCATTTTAGCTCGTTCAAATCCTGTTTCTAAGTCCGGTTTCCCTTCTGCAAATTCTACCGGCACGCTGGCCAAGCTCCAACCTAAAAATGAACGGATATCAATTAAGGCCTGCGCCCCTTCAAAGTCGTCTAAATAGGAGGTAGTTTCTCCGGCAAAATCTGCATTTTTAGGCGATCCGGGTTTTAAGAACGCAACTTCGCCTCTAAAGGACAGATTAGACGGTACATCGGTATCGATATTCGGAAGCTTATTCGCCAAGCGGGTAAGAAAAGGAATTTCTGTAGAAAAATTACCGTTGAGACCAAATATGGTGTTATTTACGGGTTCTACGCCAAAGTTTGCTTTTTGAGTTAATGGACGTTCGTTTAGATTTAAAAAGGTACCACCTACTACTATATTTTTATTGATTTGATGCTCTACATTAATCCCTGTAAACCTACGGGTCTGTTGCCCAAAAACAGCGTTGTTTTCTACGGAAATATTGATGGGTGTATTGCTGGCCTCAAGACTTGGATCTAAAATTTGCACGGTGCCTGCCTGATAATTAACGGTATAGTCTATGCCTTCTTGCAATTGCCTTCCGCCTGCTGTAACCCGGACCGATCCTCTGGGGACGTTAAATGCCCCAATAGGAATTCCGCTGCTGCCCAAGGATTTATAGCGTCCTTTTAATAAGAATCTGTTTTTTTCGGCATCTTGCAAAGACGCAGCCTTGGTTAAGGCATACATATTTCGGAATACGTACCGTTGCTGATTTAGATTATAGCCCTGATCATTGGGAACATCATAAACACCACCTCCCAAAAGATCAAACAAAAATTCGCCAAAGGGTTCTATTTTTGTAAAAATAATACTCCCTGTTTGGGTGTCAATGGTAATGCCCGGAATAAAATCGAAAAATCCGTCGCCTCCATTCTGAACATCATTATAGATGTTTAATCGATCTAAATTAAACACATCCAATAAAATACGATCCTCTAAAGGTTTTGGCAAATCGGGCCATCCCGAACCCGGGCCATCTTCTACGGGCGTGATATAATTTCTTGGGGTAGGATCTGAATATAAAATGTTTAATTTAAAATCTTCTTGACTTAATTGAAAGGCACCGGTAGCGTAAATATTCTTCATCATTAAATCCCAAATGGGATCTTGCACATTGGTAATATTGCTTTTTAAAAGTTTTAATATCAGGGTATTGTTGTTAATTACAGGGTTGTCTACTCCAGGGGCTACCGAAGTAGCATCTAAACCACCATTGGCAAATTCGCCCACCTGAAAAACCTCTCCATTAAAGGTGTATTGAAAAGCTACTGCCAGCACCTCGTCATTGCTAAGACGCTGGTTCAATGAAATATAACCTAATTGCGTGTTTAATCGAAAATCTCGGCCTTGTTCCAGTTTTCGGGCATTTTCCAGAATGGCATAATCAAATCCCTGATTTACGGGATATCCGGGGATATTAAAACCATTGTCTACCGTGGCAATATCGCGTATGTTTTGTGTTAGTGCACCGCTGCCAATCAGTGCCGGATCAAAATCGTTGGCATTGTTTCTGGGTCTGTCACCGGCACCTCCGTTAAAAAATCCGGCAGGATCACCGTTTAAACGTCCTATTCTGGTTTTATCGGGTAGGGCTTCCCCTAAATCTTGTAGCGCCACCACATTTCGGACATTTAGGGTTTGTTGGCCTCTATTGGTTACCCAAACTTCCAAGCGGGTTATTTGTACCTGACTTCGGATAAACGGATAGTTTTCCAACGCTCTGTCATACGTGTCGCGAAAAAATTGCGCTAAAAAAAAGTGTCGATCCTCATCATAATCCAGTGCGCGTAATTCAAACTCATTTACAGTACCACCACCTTGTGCTACAACGGTATTGTTCTGCGATCGTTGCTCAGAAAATACTGCCGTAACCGTGGTTTTGCCAAATTGAAGTTGCGTTTTTACCCCAAACAAACTTTGCGCTCCCGTAATTAAGGAACTGTTCAAGGGCATATTCACATTACCCACCTCTATTTTTTGGATAATATCGTCTTCGGTAGGGGTATAATCTAGTTTTATGAGATTTTGAAAATCAAAGGTCGCTTCGGTGTCATAATTGGCGGTTACCTGCAAGCGCTCTCCAATTTTACCCAATAAACTAAGGCTAATACGCTGATCAAAGTCGAACGAAAGATTGGTTCGGTTTCTTGGTGATAGTGCCGGATTGTCATTTTTTTGCCATATTACCCCTAAATCCATAGCGACAGAACCCTGAGGCACCACTTCGATCGTATTGCCTCCAAATACAGTTTCGAAAAAGTTGTTGTTTACGTAAAAATTGGGCAGTAGATTCTTGCGGGCTTCCTCACTGCCTTGCTTTTTGCCCGAAAACGCATCTCCTTTTTCTTTAAAATACGATTTTATGCCTTCTTTTCGTACGAGTTCCAGGTATTGTTCGGGCGTTAAGATGATCGGGTAGTTGATGTTGTAGTCGCCGATACTTTCAGAATAAATATACCTATCCATTACAGGGTCATAGGTGTATTTAGAAACTACACTGTCGGGATTGGGCATGACCATACGCCCAAGAGCAACACCGGTCTGTGTGCTATCTATTTCTTGCTCTTCTACTTGTGCGTCAGTCTCCTGCGCAAAGGCATTGTGCGCCAGTGCAAAAGAAACGAGAACAAGAAAAATAAGCTTACATAAAGATATAAGAAAATACTTCGCCCCTGTTTTCAAATTTATTACAAATTTTTAAGCGCCAATTTTATAATGTTCTCCACGCTTAGCGAAGGATCCTGGCTTAAAACTTTGTCGATTACCTTTTCTGCATTTCGTCGAACAAATCCCAGTACCTCTAATGCAGATAACGCTTCATCTTTATTTGTATTGTTTGATTTATAGGAAACTTCATCAATATTGTAAACTTTAAGAATCTTATCTCTTAAATCTAATATTACCCGCTGAGCCGTTTTGGTTCCGATGCCCTTAATTGCCTGAATGGCGGCGACATTACCGCTGGCAATGGCATCCCTAATTTCAACCGGAGATAAGGAAGATAGCATGGTTCTTGCCGTGCCGGAGCCTATTCCGGAAACGGACAATAATAAGCGGAAAATTTCACGCTCCGATTTCTCTGCAAAACCAAAAAGCGTATGAGAATCTTCTTTGATTTGTAAGTGTGTAAAGAGTACTATGTTTTCGTCTTCGCCGATTTTGGAATAGGTATGTAACGAAATATGAACAATATATCCTACACCCATGCACTCTATGACCACATAAGTCGGGTTTTTTTCTACCAATTTACCTTTAAGATGTGTAATCATAGTATGGATGTCTTGCGATAATGAATGCTATATTTTGACGCCTTGCCTTAAACCCAATTTTCGAATTAGTTCGTTTTTGATTTGGCAAGTTTTCGCTTCTCGCGTTCTTGTACATCTATCACGGCCACGGCGGTCATATTTACCATTTCGTCTACACTTGCTCCCAATTGTGTAATATGCACAGATTTTCGAAGACCCACCATGATAGGGCCAATGGCATCTATGCCATTGAGCTCCTTTAAAAGCTTATAGGTAATATTGGCCGATTCTAAGTTGGGGAATATGAGCGTGTTCACTTTTTTTCCTGCTAATTTAGAGAACGGAAATTTACTTTCGAGCAGTTCCTTATTCAGGGCAAAATCGGTCTGAATTTCACCATCTACAACCAATTCCGGGTGTGTTGTATGCAAAATGTGCACCGCTTCCTTTACTTTACGGGCATGAGGATGGTTCGATGATCCAAAATTGGCGTATGAAAGCAAGGCTATAACAGGTTTAAAACCAAAAGTAAGAGCTACATTGGCGGTCATTTGGGTGATTTCTGCCAACTCTGCTGCATTGGGATCAATATTGATAGAAGTATCTGCTAAAAACACCGGACCCCTATCGGTGTCCATGATATGCACGGTAGATACTTTTTTAACATTTGCAGCTCTGCCAATAACTTCAAAAATGGGTTTTACTACGGTAGGGTAGGCACGAGCATAGCCAGTGACCATCCCATCGGCATCACCTTCTAAGACCATCATGGCACCAAAATAGGTGCGTTCTCTCATTTTTTGCCGGGCCGAGTAAAGACTAACTCCACTACGTTGTCTGTTTTTAAAATAACGCTGTGCGTATTGCTCTCTTTTGGCATGTTCTTCATCCTCATGTGAATCTATAATAAGCACATCGGCGTCAAATTCTAATTCTTTTTTCAGTTCTAATATAACCTCCTTTTTGCCTAACAATATAGGAACGGCAATGCCCTCATCTGAGACAATTTGAGCTGCTTTAAGTACATCTAAATGATCTGCTTCGGCAAAGACAATTTTTTTGGGATCTACCCGAGCTCTATCTCGCAAGAGCCGAACAATTTTGTTGTCGTTTCCGGAGCGCTGTAAAAGTTCCTCTTTGTATTTGTCCCAATCTTCAATAGGGTTTTTTGCCACACCGGTTTCCATTGCAGCTCGTGCTACTGCCGGGGGTATTTCCGCAATGAGTCTGGGATCGAAGGGTTTTGGTATAATGTAATCTTTGCCAAAAGTTAACCTTGTTTTTCCATAGGCAATATTTACTTGTTCCGGAACAGGTTCTCTGGTAAGGTCTGCCAACGCCTTTACGGCGGCCATTTTCATTGCTTCATTAATTTTTGTGGCCCGTACATCCAATGCACCTCTAAAAATAAAAGGAAATCCTAACACGTTATTTACCTGATTGGGGTGATCAGATCGGCCTGTGGCCATAATAATGTCTTTGCGCGTTCTACAGGCCAACTCATAGGCAATTTCGGGATCCGGATTGGCCATAGCAAAAACGACGGGGTTTTTTGCCATAGACAGCAGCATTTCGGGGCTTACAATATTGGCTATAGAAAGCCCAATAAATACATCGGCATCTACCATAGCCTCATCTAGAGTATCTATTTTTCGATCGGAGGCAAACTCCAATTTTTCTTCGGACAACCCCTCTCGATCCGATCGGATGACCCCTTTGCTGTCTAGCATTACAATATTCTTAGGGTTGGCTCCGAACGCCTTGTATAAACGGGTACAGGAAACAGCTGCCGCTCCTGCTCCGCTGACTACGATACGCACTTCTTCAATTTTTTTGCCGGTTATTTCTAAGGCATTTAAAAGCGCAGCGGCCGAAATAATGGCAGTTCCATGTTGATCATCGTGCATTACCGGAATATCTAATTCTTCCTTTAGCCTTCGTTCTATTTCAAAGGCTTCCGGAGCTTTTATGTCTTCCAGATTTATGCCGCCAAAAGTAGGCGCAATCATTTTAACCGTTTCCACAAATTTGTCAACATCCTTAGTATCAATTTCAATATCAATACCATCGATATCTGCAAAAATTTTGAAGAGCAGGCACTTACCTTCCATGACCGGTTTAGAAGCTTCCGGTCCAATATCTCCCAAACCCAACACGGCGGTGCCATTAGATATTACAGCAACAATATTTCCTTTTGCAGTATATTTATATACATTGTCTTTGTTCTTCGCAATCTCTAAACAGGGTTCTGCTACGCCCGGCGAATATGCCAAACCTAGATCTCGCTGTGTAGCGTAGGGCTTGGTCGGCACTATTTTTATTTTTCCGGGTTGCGGTTTTGCGTGGTACACTAAGGCTTCTCTTCGCTGTTTTTCGGTGCTCATATCAGAATCTTTGAATCACAAATTTAAGTGTATTCTTGAGAATTGCCCTTATAAATTGGAATAACTAAAAGAAAACCAAATTGAAGTTTACAAAGAGGTCTGTATCGTATTGTTTTTATTGATGCAAAGGTATCTTTAGGAAAGGTACAAAGCGTAGCGGTCATGTCTATGCTATACGATAGGTATGCTCCTATTTTGCGGACTTACGCACATGTAAGCGTGCTGTGCAGGAATATAAAAGGAAAACGAAAGAGCCGTTCTACTGCGCATTATTGCACACAGAAGACCTAAATCTTTGTTGATTTTGGATTTCTAATGAATACTGCCTTAGGTCATGTGCGGACCAATTCGTGTTATTTGTCAGTATGCACATTTAAACGCAGCGCCAAAACGGAAGCAATAATGAAGAAAACACCTCCAAATAGAATTGCATTAACAGCGTTACCACCTAAAAGGTAGCTGTAGATAGGGCCAAATGTCAACGTTTGTATTCCCATGGGAATCACAATCATCATATTTAATATTCCCATGTAAACCCCTCGTCTTTCCTGTGGTACAATTTTAGAGACCATGGTATAGGGGATGCCCATCATGGCAGCCCAACCAATACCAAAAAGCACCATGGGTATTAAAATATAAAGCGGATCTGAGATATAGGGGATGATTAAAAGCGCCAAACCGGTTCCCAACAAACTGGCCACATAGATTTTTTTTCCACCGTATTTAAGCGTTAAAGGTACTAGTCCTAGAGCCACTACCATAGTAACCACATTGTATGTGGTGCTCATTTTCGCAGCCTGGGCAGCGGCATTGGAGGTGTCCATATTCATCGTTACCCTTAAAAGAGGTACAATAAATTGCCAATACACGAAAAGCGCATACCATTGAAATAGATAAACAGCAGCTATTTTCCACATAAATTTAGGCATATCCTTAATTGCACGAACAATTTCAATGATGGGCAATTTCATTCTTTCCAGAAGCGGTAATTTCTTGTTTTGATTTATTTCTGCTAACTCTTCGGGCGAGGGAGGTATTTCGGGTGTCTTAAGAACAGACCAAAGAATTGTGGTTACCGAGAGCAAGGCACCAATAAAAAATGAATAGTACAACCATTTCGGAATAGTGCCTATGGCATCTGATATTTCTCCGCCTCCGAACCAATCTTGAAATAAAAATATAGAGGAAGTTGCCAAAAGAATACCGGCACCCACAAAGAGACTCTGCATTTGATAGCCAAGGCTTAATTGCTTTTCGGGTAATTTGTCGCCCACAAAAGCCCTGTACGGCTCCATGGCCATATTGTTGCCCACATCCAGAATCCACAGAAGCATCACGGCAAACCATAAGGCCGGACTTAACGGAAAGGCAAACAAACAAATACTACCAATAATGGCACCAATGAGGAAAAAAGGCTTTCGCCGACCCCATTTGGGAGACCATGTTTTATCTGAAATAGCACCAATAATGGGCTGCACGATAAGACCGGTAATAGGACCGGCAATGTTGAGAATGGGCAACATATCTTCCGCTGCGCCTAAAAACAAAAAAATAGGATTAATGGCTGTCTGCTGCAACCCGAAACTGAATTGGATTCCTAAGAATCCCACATTCATATTCCAAATTTGCCAAAAGCTTAGTTCGGGTTTGTTAATTTTCATCTGCTTGTTTTTGTTTAATCCGATGAGGTCAGTTGTTATGTCTTATTGTACATTTTGGTTGGTTTGTGCACTGGAAATAGATATTTCATAATTAGACAGCCAAAATATGTGCTACAATATAATATAATTATCTAATGGTTAACAGATTCTTAACTTGAAAACACCCAATATATTTTCCGAAAACGTTTTCAGGGTACATTATGAGGCTGATTTCGGTTGGGGAAGGTGCCAGATTTAGAGTTTAATTTGCTCCACCAATTCTAAGCGACGTATAATTTTATTTTTGGCTAAGACAGTACCAGGAGATAACACGGCATTGGCACCAATTTTACAATGATCGCCCACCAAGGCACCAAATTTGGATACTCCTGTTACCATCATGGTGTTGTTAAAATGGACATGAATTTCTTTGGAGTCTCGTTCGTTATAGTGATTTGCGGCGATAGATCCGGCTTCAAAATTTACATGCGCACCAATGAGGCTATTGCCTACATAATTAAAATGAGCCAATGCGGAATGCGTGCCAATAACGCTGCATTTTACTTCACAACCCGGGCCAATTTTGCTCGAGGTATCTAAAAATACGCCTTCCCGGAAATAGGTATTTGCAGCAACATAGGCCTTTTCCATAATTACGACAGGTCTTTTAAAGGTTACGTTTTTTTCAATGGTGGCCGACTTATGAATGGCGATACCGTCCCGAATCATAAAAGCATCACCCAGCTGTGCAATACAATTTTCTAACAATTCCTTAAGTGCACTCGTTACTTCCCAGGGAAATTGATAGTCCGCAAAGGGTATTAAAACAGGGGGGTGGTCAAAATAATGTTGCAATGTAATCATGAGATTCCGGCGATTGCATTAAATGATTCGTAATTCTTAAGATTAGTCGAATACTTTTATAAGAATATCTTTAAATTCAATACCCTGCCCTTCCGATTGAAGTCCGATATAGCCCTCTGTTAAGGGTGTACCGTCTATTTTTATGGCAGGATCGAATCCGGTGGCTACCTCACCGCCTATTTGGGGCTTTGTGTATTGCAGCACAATGTCGCCATTTACTTTGTGGATTACCAGCGAATCTCGATACACCACTAGCTCGCCAGAGACCCATTCATCCCAAGGGTAGGTTTTAGAAACAGAATTAATACAATGTCTAGGGTCTTTTTCGCCATTATAAAACACATCGGTTCCCGGAGAACACATATTACCGGTTGGCCTCGCCACGCCGGCTTCCTCTTCTGCTAAGATTTGGTACTCTACCGATATGGGCCAATCTTGCTCTTTTAAAATGGTTTTTGGATCTTGCGAATGAAACATAATACCGCTATTTCGGTAGGTATACGAAGGCGCATCTTGCAGCCATTGGTCCGTAAAGCGGTACTGAAATTTTAAATGGAATGAGGCAAACGATTCCTTGAAGAACAAATGGCCATAACGTTCATTAAATGATGGATAGTCATCATAATTTACCTGAATTTTACCGTCAACTACCCTAAACGTGTTCGCAAAATTATCGCCCAGTTCGTGATGGTGAATTTTAGGAATCCATCCGTCTAAATCTTTTCCATTAAAAAGAGGCTTCCAAGAAGCAGGATCATCCTTGCTATTTTCTATTTCAGTGAATGCGCTGAAAACAAATGCCAAGAGGATCAGTGCATAAAATACAGATTTCAGGTTTTGCATAAGGATTTGTTTTTTTTAGGTTGATTTTTGAAACGCCCTCTAAAATTGCATCTTTTTTTTGATTTTAACTAATTACCAGAGTTGCAAATTTTTGACGTTCCCTACATCCGTTGGTATGTATTTTAGGTGTTATGGCTCCACAATCGCAAGGTGCTACACCTTTTGCGATATTATTTTAGCACTGATTGCACCGAAGTCTTTACGGCTATGCGACTCAAAAGGAAAAGCGTGCTAATCGCGTGTAAAGCTTATGTTTGTTGGTGATGTTGAAGATTCTTGAACTTTGGGTAAAAACCCTTTATGATATTGGGTATTTATGATTCTAAATGCTTTTTGCTTTATTGCCAAATTAAATGAATGTTAATCGGAATTCCCGAAATAGGGTAGTGGCCATTTTGGTTTTTATGTAAAACACCTATTTCCGCACATAGGTGAAGTAGGTAAAATCATAGTGGTGCTTTTCATCCTTAGGGTGGTATTCCTGCTGTATCAATTCCCATGCAGCGGCATCAATTTCGGGAAAAAAGGCATCACCCTCAAATGAATGGTGTACTCGGGTAAGTTCTATGACATTGGCATACGGCAAGCCCAGGGCATAAATTTCACCGCCCCCAATAATAAAAGAAACTTCATTCTCCGCTACTTTTTCCAGAGCTTCTTCCATGGAATGCACCACAGTACAATCAATGAAAGGTGTGGTGTACCCTTGGTCTCTTGTAATGATAATATGTCTACGCTGCGGTAAGGGTTTCGGAAAACTTTCGAAGGTTTTTCGGCCCATTATAATCGGGTGTCCCAATGTTAATCTTTTAAACCGCTTAAAATCGTCCGGCAGGTGCCATAATAAGGCATTATTTTTTCCTAAGGTATTATTTTCCGCAGCTGCGGCTATCATAATTAGTGATCTCATTCCTTTTTTTTGTTAATGACTGACATAGGAAAATGAACTTCAATTTCCTTTTGTAGTTCTTGTATTCGTTGTCGTTGCTTGGCAATCAGCTGCTCTCGTTGTTTACGTTCCCACTTTCTATTCATGAATCTATGCGTTACAAAGACATTAAAAGTATGGTAGCTGAAAAGAAATAACCAAAAAAGAACAACCCAAAGCCACCACTCAGAAGGCCCTCCCACATCCATACTTTTATTAATAATCCACAGAAAAATACAGCCAATTATAAAAAACACGAAATGCCTATAAAGTCGTTTCTTTTGTTTTATTCGACTTTGCGCATATTCAATTAACTCATGTTCTTCAAGTTTCATTTTCTGATAATTTAATTTTTAGGCAGCGATCCAAAAACTATCTTTACTACAAAGATAAACCTAATACATTTTAACCCGAAATGGCAATGGAAAAGATTCGAAATGAGTTTCCGGTAGCTGCGCAACATATTTATGCGAATACTGCCGCTTGCGGACTGTTGTACCATGACCTATGGGAATGGCGCCAAGAACACGATTTAGACTATTTAATTGGGGGGAGCCACTTTAAAGCTAAAAGCGATGCTTTTTGTATTGGCGTTCGCCAGACAGTAAGTCAGTTTTTCGGCTGCAACCCCACAGAGGTGGCTTTGATTCCAAATTTTTCTTTGGGATTAAATCTACTGCTGGAAGGGCTAGATAAACGCCGTAGGGTCTTATTGCTGGACAGGGATTATCCGTCGATAAATTTGCCATTCGAACGGCGAGAATTCCCAATTTCCTATGTAGCCGTTACGGAAAATCTTGAGGCAGAAATTGAGGCCTGTATTCTACGAGAAGAAATAAGTGTGCTTGCTCTTAGTCTTACGCAATGGTTGGATGGCGTTCAGATTGATCTAGGTTTTTTACAGACTTTAAAGGAAACCTATCCCGATGTGTTGATTATTGCAGATGGCACTCAGTTCTGCGGTACTACAAATTTTAATTTTAACACCTCGGGCATCGACATCTTAGGAGCCAGTGCGTATAAATGGTTATTGGGTGGGTATGGTTGCGGCTTTTTTTTAGTCAAAGCGGCCGTTCACAGCCAATTTAATATAAAATCTATTGGGCTACATAGCGCCGCCTTTAGTGCTGCCCAACAAGAACACCCCTCTTTTTGTGCACTTTTAGAACCGGGGCACTTGGATACCTTTAATTTCGGAAGCCTTCAATTTTCCCTAAAGTATATCGAAAAATTGGGGTTAAATAGTATAGAATCTCACCTTAGTGCGCTTTCCCAAAAAGCAAAAAAAGAATTCGCTGCATTAGGATTGCTCAGTGATGTGGTTCTTAAACGCAACTCGCTTAGTACCATATTTAATATTAAGGGCGATGACCAACTGTTTCAACATGTAACGAAGCACCATGTCGTTTGCAGTCAACGTGGCGACGGAATTCGCCTTAGTTTTCATTTTTATAACCTTGAAAAAGACATTGATAGCATTGTGAAGATCCTAAAAATGTACTAATGGAGTTTAGTTATTTCAGAAAATATGAACCCGTTTTTTAGGATAACCTTTTGAAAGCGTAGCGGTTTTTATGAAAATGATAATTCTTTGTTAACTTGTTGTGTATGAGTACTTTTATATATTGCTTTGCATCGTAAATTTAAAAATGGATTATCATGGCAATAGCAAAACAGTATTTAAAGAGTAAGCCCATATGCAAAGTAACCTTTACCGTAGCCGCGGCTGACGCAAAAAAAGTGGCCGTTGTAGGCGATTTTAACAAATGGAGCGCTAAGGAAGGTGCTTTAAAAAAATTAAAAAACGGAAATTTCAAAGGTACTTTTGAACTACCGAAAGAAAACACCTACGAGTTTAAATATGTTATCGATGGCGCTTATGTAAATGATTCTGAAGCAGATCGGTTTCAGTGGAATGATTTTGCAGGTACCGAAAACGGTGTCTTAGAAGTGTAACACGATTCTTAGGTGTTACCAAAGAATTAATTTTCTATGGTAACACCTTTCCAAAATGCTACATACCCCTTAATTGGTTTGGCCAAAGGTTTTACCTCAGGGTAGTACCAAGCGGCATCTACATTTTTATTTCCTTGAACAACCACGGTATAATAGGACGCAATTCCTTTCCAAGGGCAGGTGGTGTGCGTATCGGATGGTTCAAAAAAAGTCATATTAAGGCTTTCCGGTGGAAAATAATGATTATTTTCTATCACGATGGTTTTATCGCTTTGTGCGATAATAACATTATTCCAAATAGCTTTCATTTTAGTATAAAATTACAGTGTACAATGACTTCATTTCGTTATACGGCCACCATTCCTTTGATATGGGGATAAGGATTATAGTCCACCAAAGTAAAATCCTCATAGGTAAAATCGAAAATGGACTTCACCTTAGGGTTTAAAATCATTTTAGGTAGTGGTCTCGGCGTTCTGTTCAATTGTAATTCCACTTGCTCCATGTGATTGTTATAGATATGGGCATCACCAAACGTATGTATAAACTCTCCCGGGGCTAAGTCGCAAACTTGTGCAATCATAAGCGTTAAAAGCGCATAAGAAGCAATATTAAATGGGACTCCCAAAAAAATATCGGCACTTCGCTGATACAATTGGCAGGATAATTTACCATTTGCCACATAAAATTGAAAAAAAGCATGGCAAGGAGGTAAGGCAACCTTTCCACGAGCCACATTTTCTGAAAAAGAAATGGAACTGTCAGGCAAAACGCCCGGATTCCATGCGGTTACCAACATGCGTCGACTGTTAGGATTGCTTTTAAGGGTAGCGATAATTTCGGTAATTTGGTCGATGTCTTCATTGTTCCAATTGCGCCATTGGTGGCCATATACGGGGCCAAGATTTCCATTTTCGTCTGCCCATTCATTCCAGATACGAACGCCGTTTTCTTGTAAATACGCAATGTTGGTATCTCCCTTTAAAAACCAAAGCAACTCGTGTACAATAGATTTAAGATGAAGTTTTTTGGTAGTCACCATAGGAAAACCTTCACCCAGGTCAAATCGCATTTGGTACCCGAAAACACTTAGGGTACCGGTACCGGTTCTGTCTCCTTTTTGATGGCCATTTTGCAAAACGTGCCTTAGTAAATCGTGATATTGTTTCATTGCCCTTAGATTCTTAAGAAGGAATTTTTAGTTCAGAATCCTCGTAAAAATACAATATACGATACCGTGAGTCTAGCCTTGGGGGTATTAATTATCAATATTTATTAACGACAGGTTTAGGCACATTCTGATACGATGATGGATCTTTTCTATTGATTCTTTTAGATGAAACTCTAAGGTTTTTATATAGCGCAGAGTCCTGCTGGCGTACCAAATATAACCAATAAAAAAAGAGGCTCGTTTCCAAGCCTCCTTTTGTTTTAAATTTTGCTACTCCTTACGAAACCAAATCAAATCGGTCCAGATTCATCACTTTGCACCAAGTGGTTACAAAGTCGTTCAGGAACTTTTCGTTGCTATCCTCACAAGCGTAGACCTCGGCAAGCGCTCGGAGTTCGGAGTTAGATCCAAAAATAAGATCAACCCTAGTACCTATCCATTTCACGTCGCCGCTAATACGATCGCGTCCTTCAAACACATTTTGTGCATCCGAAGTGCTTTGCCAAGTGGTGCCTAAATCCAATAAATTCACAAAGAAATCATTGGTAAGCACCTCCGGGTTTTGTGTAAACACTCCGTGATTCGATTGATCAAAGTTGGTATTCAAAACGCGTAAACCGCCTAAAAGCACAGTCATTTCGGGAGCTGTGAGGGTTAGCAACTGCGCTTTATCGAGCAACATTTCTTCAGCAGAAGCGCGGTGTTTTGCATTGAAATAATTTCGGAAGCCATCAGCAGCCGGTTCAAGTGCGGCAAAAGATGCTATATCTGTTTGTTCTTGAGAAGCGTCGGTACGGCCGGGCGTAAAAGGTACGTTAATTTTATGTCCAGCCTTTTTTGCGGCCTGTTCTATACCCACACCTCCTGCCAAGACAATAAGATCGGCAAGAGAAACCTGTTTGTCACCGGATTGAGAGGTATTAAAATCATTTTTAATGCCTTCAAGGGTCTTAAGTACGGTAGCCAATTCCTTAGGTTGATTTACTTCCCAGTCTTTTTGAGGTGCGAGTGCAATTCGAGCACCGTTGGCACCCCCTCGTTTATCCGAACCTCTAAAGGTAGATGCCGATGCCCATGCCGTGGATACTAACTGAGATACAGACAAACCAGAAGCTTCAATCTTATCCTTTAGAAGCGTAATATCTTCTTCTGTGATGGTTTTATAAGAAGCAGCCGGAATTGGATCTTGCCAAAGCAACGTTTCCTTAGGAACTTCCGGACCCAAATACCGGGCTACAGGGCCCATGTCACGATGCGTCAACTTAAACCAAGCTTTGGCAAACGCATCTGCAAATTGATCGGGATTATCTAAAAAACGTCTCGAAATATCGTGATAAATGGGATCTACTTTAAGTGCAAGATCTGTTGTAAACATGATAGGAACATGTCTTTTGGCCGGATCATGAGCATCGGGTACGGTATTTGCACCCATTCCATGCTTTGGAATCCATTGATTGGCTCCGGCCGGACTTTTGGTTAATTCCCATTCATAACCAAAAAGGTTCCAAAAATAATTATTGCTCCATTTTGTCGGTGTGGTAGTCCATGCGCCTTCTAGTCCACTGGTAATAGTATCGCCTGCATTGCCACTACCGAAGGTGTTTTTCCACCCTAGGCTTTGTTCTTCAATACCGGCAGCCGCAGGTTCTACACCCACATATTTACCGGGATCTGCTGCGCCGTGCGCCTTACCAAAGGTATGCCCACCTGCAATGAGTGCAACTGTTTCCTCATCGTTCATCGCCATTCTGCCAAAGGTCTCCCGAATATCCTTAGCTGCAGCAAGCGGATCAGGGTTGCCGTTAGGCCCTTCAGGGTTTACGTAAATAAGGCCCATTTGTACAGCACCTAAAGGATTTTCTAATTCGCGATCGCCCGCATAACGTTTATCACCCAGCCATTCGCCTTCAGAACCCCAATAAATATCTTCCGCAGGTTCCCATACATCGGTGCGTCCTCCTCCGAAACCAAAAGTTTTAAAACCCATAGATTCTAAAGCTACGTTTCCGGCAAGAATCATGAGGTCTGCCCAAGAAAGCTTTTTCCCATATTTTCGTTTGATAGGCCAAAGTAATAAGCGAGCCTTATCTAAATTGGCATTGTCCGGCCAACTGTTCAAAGGAGCAAAACGCTGCGTGCCAAATCCGGCACCACCCCTACCATCGGCAATACGATACGTACCTGCACTATGCCACGCCATGCGGATCATAAACGGCCCATAATGGCCATAATCTGCCGGCCACCATTCTTGCGATGTGGTAAGTGCTTTTTCAAGATCCTTTTTTACGGCAGGTAAATCAAGACTTTTAAATTCTTCGGCATAATTAAAATCTTCACCCATGGGATTGGTGAGATTGGAATGTTGACGTAGGATCGATAAATCTAACTGATTAGGCCACCAATCCCTATTTTTTGTACCTCTGCCCGCTGCTTTATGAATGGATCCTCCACTAAAAGGACATTTGCTTTCGCCGTTTGTCGCATAAGATTCATTCGAGTTTTTACTGTGTTCCATTGTTCCTTTTTATTGATTAATACTTTTGAAAAGTCTAAATTACGACATTTTGATCAATAAGTTTTATCTATAATATTTATAGATTTATTGAAAATATCTATAGTGTAATAACATTATTGTAGCCTTAAAGGTACCATTAAAAAGAGGAATCAACAAGGTAATTGGTCATTTTACGTGCTGTATTTTTTTCTTAAATGAGGGTGCATTTTAGGTGTTTTTTGCTATCCAATTTAAAGTAACGGTCTAGAAGCCAAAATCATCAAAGGGCAACGATTACAGTGAACTAAAAATTTTAATGAAAAATTGGCTTACTCCATGGGGAAGTCTTTTAATAATTCTTCTGAGGTATAAAATCCTTTTTTGTTCTTTGTCTTTTCTCGTTCGGCCTTCACTTTTTCGGCGGAAATACTACTGGCATTATTGCCAAAGGTATTGCGCACATAGGTAAGTACGGCGGCCATTTCTTCATCGTTTAACATGCCGCCAAAAGGCGTCATTGGCACTTGACCGGGATAGCTTTTGCCATTTACTTCTATAGGGCCTATCATTCCATGTAACGTAAGGCGTATAAGGCGTTCTTGACTCCCGGTAACCCATTTAGAACCGGCTAAAGGCGGAAATTGAGAAGCACTTAGCCCCTTACCATCGGGTTGGTGACAGGTCATACAAAATCCTTCTCGTTTGTAAATTTCTTCTCCTTTTAGGTAAAGCGACAATTCCTCATCTTTAAGTTCCGTATCTTCTATAAGGCCGGTGGGAACCTCGCCAAGCTTATGGCCATTCAGATGCGCTAATGCGGCCTCATAAGGCAATTGCATCCAATCGTCTAAAGGCATTGTTCCGGCAGCGATTACTATGGGAATCCCTTTGTCTTTTTCTAGCCAAGAGGCAGCCACAAGGGCTTCCAAACGCACCCGTGGATTTTCATCTTGCGCCGCAACCAGCAACAAATCGGCTTGATCCGGAATTTGGTGTCCGGCATATCGCAGCACTCTAACGGCAGCAGCCCTGGCCCTGAAGTCTTTAGCGTTCAATAGGTGCTTTAGCAGGTCGGTATCTATTTGGTTCAGTCCCCAACTCACCCAAAGTGCTTCCAGCAGGTGGTGTTCATAGTTAGAGTCATTCGTATCCAAATTTTGCACCCAAACCGCTAATTTAGACAACACTTCTGGGGTGTCTCGTGCCCTTAATTCTCTTTTAGTGCGATATTTAGTTCGGTATTCCGGGAGTTTTAAGTTTTCTAAAAGTGCTTCAATCGTAGCACCAGCAACTTTAGCCGGTGTTACCAAAGGTCGCGACGGGTAGGTGATTCTATAAATGCGCCCGTGCACATGGTCGCGCAACGGATCGCGGGCGTTGTGCTGCATATGTCCGATGAGGATATTATGCCAATCTATCACATAGAGCGACCCATCGGGCGCAAACTCCATGTCTACCGGCCTAAAATTAGGATCGCTGGAAGTGATCAAATCCATACGGTGTGTACTGAGGTATCCTGCCGAATTAGGATCATCTTTTAGGGTATGCTGTTTGGTGCCCAAAAAACCAATAGTGTTGTTGATGATGATATCTCCCTGAACATCATCGGGAAAATGACGGCTCGATATAAATTCCAGTCCGGAAGTTGGTCGAACGCGGTGTTTCTCTTCAATGAGGTTTTTGGGCAGAGGCGAAGCAACCCCGTAGCGGGGTTTTAGCGTGCCCGGCATCATCCAAGTCATATCCGGACCCGAGGTATGGG
This sequence comes from Aurantibrevibacter litoralis, assembly GCF_034651555.1. Classification (NCBI taxonomy): domain Bacteria; kingdom Pseudomonadati; phylum Bacteroidota; class Flavobacteriia; order Flavobacteriales; family Flavobacteriaceae; genus Aurantibrevibacter; species Aurantibrevibacter litoralis. The sequence continues at coordinate 222,539 of NZ_JAYEEQ010000001.1, forward strand.
CAAAGAACTGTTGCCCCCAATCGTCAAAAGCAATACCCCACGGATTGGGAATGGATAATTGTGCGGTACGCTCTAAGTGGTGCCGTTGCGGACTGTACCGATAAAAGCCGCCATTGGTGGCGCGAACAGGTCCGTAGGCGGTTTCTACATTGGTATGCAGAAATACACCTTCGGCCATAAAGAGCGCCCCGGACGGATCTGTAGTAAAGGCACTAATGGCATGATGGGTATCGTGATCGTCGAAGCCGCTTAAAATAATTTCCTTGGTGTCAGCTTTGTCATCTCCATCGGTATCCGTTATTAGCACCAAATTAGTCCCTTGGGAGACATAAACTCCTTCCGGAGCAAATTCAAAACCAATGGTCAAATGAAGACCGTCTGCAAAAATGGTCTGTGTATCGGCCTTACCGTCCCCATTGGTATCTTCTAAAATTAGGAGCTTGTCATTAGGTTTACTATCCCCCGGTCGGTAATGCGGATAGCTGGGCATCACCCCTACCCACAATCGTCCTTTGTTGTCAAAAGAGATTTGGGTTGGATTGGCCAAATCCGGAAATTCTGCCTCCGAAGCAAATAATTCAATTTTATATCCTTCTGCCACCTTTATGGTATGTAAGGCATCCTCTCCATAAAGATATTTTGGCCCTGCTTCCTTATCATTCGACCTGTAATTGGTTGCTACCGGAGGTAAGGTTTTTGTCTTTGCGTCTTCGGCAGCTAGATTTACTTTTTGGCCTTTCGTAGCCGCCCAAATCGCTTTGTCCCGTATGGCGGTCATTTCTCTTATTTTTTCAATTTCAGCCGGATAATTGTCCGGCCCAAAGGGATCAAAACGCCTTCCGTAAGCATGTACCCCGTTGGGTATTTTAAAATCATTGTGCCAGAACCAATTTCTTTCTAAAATGGCATTATATACCAATTTTCTGTTTTCTTCTGCCTTACTTTTTACAGTGCCAAAAAGCGTGTCTGCCAACAATTTTCCCAATTTTTGATAGCCCAAATCGTTTAACTGAAAGCCATCTGCGGTTACATTCTCACTTTCTTCAGCATACCATGTTTTTGAGGCATTAAATGCATCCACAAAAAAGATACTATCGGTGGCAGCTACCTCTTTCATAGCTTCTGTATACCGTGCTAAATTCTCATTTTCCTTTTCGCCATTGGGTAGATCTCGTTGAGCCGACAAGTCTTCAAAAGCAATAGGTGAAACCAAAGCCAGTTGTGGTGCATTCTTACCGTTATATTTTTGATTTTTGGTATGCGCAATAAACGCCCGAAGTTCTGCTTTGTAATTTTCGAGGCCGGCTTCCCCTTGAAACGATTCATTATACCCGAAAAAAGCGATGATGATATCTGCTTTTAGTCGGGCAAGCCACTCGTCTTCCGTTTCAAAATGTCCTTCACTGCCCGAATTTTGCGCTAATTCGGTTTGAAATTTTTCAGCTCCCGGAAAAGCCCAAGGCGAATTGCGGGAAGAATGGGGCCTGAAACCGGGTGTGTTTCCTCCATCGCCCATATTCCTAAAGCGTAATAAACTATCCGGATAGCGCAGTTGCATTTCCGTTTCAAAATGATCAAAATGCAGCATTCTGGAGGCCAGATTATTGCCTATTAAGACAATATGAGCCTCTTTTTTTAATGCTAAGGTCTTTTCAGATTTTTCACAGCTTTGAACAAGCAAACCTAAAACAGTTAGGAAGAATATAGGCAGTATAATTTTATTTTTAACAGGCATAATTAATTTAGTTTGGTTGATTGTGGGGTTTATTATTTTTCATCCGTTCAAAAAGATTGAGTTATTTAAACTTGTAATTCCCTTGTTTGGTAATATTCATGTAAAATGCCCTATTCTCACTGCTCTTCCACCTTGAGAATATTGCCAAATTATACGACCAACTTATTTCCATCAACAGCGTTGAGAGTTTTAGACGTACCTTATACGTCTCATAAAACTGCTTCATTCTCCAAATGTTTTTGTCGGAGAACTCTTTTAATTCAGGTTCATTGTGTTGGATATACTTGGCTAATTCCGTAAATACACCATCACCCCATTCCGATTTTTCAAGTTTCTTGCATATCTGTTCCCCAATGTTCCAATAAAGGTTGATCAATTGATGGTTTACGGCTCTAATGGCATTAATCCTAGATTGTTTTATAAGTTGAATTTTATTTGCAAGTCGTATATCCATTTTTTTTGTAAGCCCACATTTAAAAGAAATGCCTTTAAATTAGTTCATTTGATTTTTTTGAGGCAGTCACTCACTTTCCATATTTGGTAGATCGTAAAGATATGTCTCAATACCATTTATTGGTATTATTTAATGTATCAAACCCAATCGCTATAGTTTCAATTTTGGCCAGATTTTTTCAAATCGTTCGCAAACAACTAGCATTTCTTCTGTTGGTTTTGAATTACTTTCTCCTAGTGTGCTTTCAAAAAAGTCCCAATGTGCTTTTTTCCATTTTTTGAGTGCTTCCTTTGTAGTTCCCATATCCAGTTCCGCATAATCTTTGGATATCTTATTAAATGGAATGGTATCTACTTTTTTTATTTCGATTATCGCCTGTGCTTTTCCATCGAAATCAGTTATAATATGTTTTGTTCCGATTTTTGGTAAATCCGCATTAGCTTCTTTATACCAAGCATATAATCCGGAAGCAGCTTTCTTTTTTCCATTCACAGTTAATGCTGCAAGCCGATTCGCATCTTCCCTATTAGTATGGAAATACCATGATTCTGGGATTTCACTGTTTTTAAATTCTGGATTCGATTTGGTGTAGTTGTTCCACATTTCATAAACTGTTTTGTCTACGCGGCTTTCAATTTTTGATACGTTCTTACAGCTAATGAAAACCAAAAAAAATATGATTGTAAATTGCTTCATTATATTTTTCTTGTTGTGGGCTAAAATTGCACATGAACTCCCTCCAAAACCGACTTTTCACAGGCCTCAATAATGCGCTGACACGTAATAGCATCTTCCAAACTGGAAAGGGGCTTTTCGTTGTTTCTTACCACATTGTTGATAAAATGAGTGGCTGTATTTTTGATCGATTCCGGATAGCAAAAATAGGTTTGGGAATGCGGTCCATTGCGCTCATTGATTACCCAATCCCTATAGCTATACCGGGCACTTCCTTTGGTGCCCATCACTTTAATCATACAGGTCCATGGATCTCCGGCATGATCATCATTGGCAAAACTGGCACAAAGATGGCTCAGGCTTCCATTTTCCATCTGCATGTTGGCCATGGCTACATTTTCCTGAGGCGCTAGCGTAGCATCTACCGTATACTTTAAACATGAAATGGTCTTTGGCATCCCTGCCAGATACAGCATGGTATAGCTGTGATGGGTTAAAATCTGCCGGATAACACCGGGATACCGCGCTCGTATTTCGTCTGCATGATGAATATTGTAGAGCATATAAAACTGGGTTATTGTCCCCAATTTACCACTATCGATCATGGTTTTGGTTCGCTGAATCCCTGCCTCGTAAATATAATTGTGTACCGGCATACAGAGTACCCCTGCTTGCGCCACCGCTTTTTGCATTTTCTCTAGTTCTCCAATGTTAGAAGCTGCCGGTTTTTCTACTAAAATATGCTTTCCCGCAGCAGCGGCTCGTAAGGTATATTCGCAGTGGGTTTCCATATTGGTTACTATGAAAACGGCATCAATTTCGGGGTCGTTAAAAAGATCTTCCTCCGTGGCATAAGTTGTACAGCCATACTGCGCAGCTTTTTGCTTGCCCTTTTCTGCTGTGCGGTTCCAGAGTCCGACCAGCACCGCTCCCGGAAGAGTGTTTATGGCTTCGGCATGTAAATCGGCTACATCTCCCGAGCCGAGTAATCCTATTTTTATGGTTCGCATTTGTTTTTTTATGAAAATTCTAATATTCCTTTCTTTGCCATTTCCTGAAATTCTTGGAGGGATTTACGTACCCCTTCCGGGATGGAAGTACGTGGTAAATCGCTAAACGTAGCTGCTATTTTAGCGTGACTCAAATCGGATACAAACAAATTGGGTTCGGCTCCTTCGGCTATGGACAGTTGCACAAAATCGCCCATTCCTAAGGCGTTGGCTTCTTCTTTTACAATATCCAAAAAAGTATCGATGGCAATGGTTTCGCCATGAATGTTAAAAGCTCCAAATCCGTCATAGGGTTGCAACGTACAGGCGGCAAAATGAGCTCCCACATCTTCCACAAAATGATAATTTTCACGGCCATTATAAGGCATTTCAAAAGGTATTTTTTTTCCGGTAACCGTTCCCATAGCAATGGCCTTAAGCGCATTGGTGGGTGCCGAAGTTTTTCCCTTATCTCGTCCTTTTCCATAGGTGGTATTAATCCGCAAACAAAGGGTAGGTATCTTGGTGGTATCATAGAATAGTCTGGCCAAATGTTCCCCTGCCAACTTCCAAATGCCGTAATGGTTTGGTGGTGCCAAAGCTGCATCTTCTGTAATTCCCGGTTCAGGGTACATAGACCGCATTCCGTATACTGCCGCCGAACTGGCAAAAACGAACCGTTTTAAATTGGGTAGCTTCTCAGCGGCATCAAACAAAGCCATGGTACCTCCGGTATTAATTTCCATTCCTGCGATATGGTATTTGGAGCAATCCGGACTTTGATACGCCCCCAAATGAATAATATGGGTGGGATTAACCTCTAACAACACGGATTCCAACCCTTTATAATCGGCTACATCTACCTGAACAAATTCCAGCTTTGGACTCAATTCTTCCCCAAACCACAGCTTCAAGGGATCTGTGTTATTGGATCGGGTGGCGATTACAATTTTAGTTACCTCATTAGATTGTAATAATTTGTAAATGGTGACTGATCCTATACACCCTGTTCCTCCTGTGATAAATATGGTTTGCATTTCCTTCCTTTAATTTTTGTACACCCTTACTATTATTTTTTCTAAAATTTATCAATCTTTAAATTCACAAATTTTCACATTTCCACATTATCCCGTTTTCACATTGAAGGCATTGTCAATTCATTTTAATCACTGCCTTTACATTATTCGCCTTAATGGAATCTTCAAAGGCCTGAGTAATATCTACAAAATCATATTGATTGATATAATGAGCTGCGGGAAAAATATCGGTCAAAAGTAATTTTTGAGCTACCATATAGTCTTCGCGACAGGATCCCATGGAGCCTCTCATATTTAAAGAGGTTCTCGTTAAATGCGTGGCATTGATTTCCACATCTTTTGGATAGGTGGCAATAACACAGATATCTCCTTCCGGTCGTACTACGGAAATGGCTTCGGTAAGCACCTGTGGCACTCCGGAGCATTCAATTAACAAATCAACCTTACCGTGACTTCCAAAGGAAATACCTATAGCATCCGATATTCCTTCTTCCAATTGCAGTTTTAGTGGTCGGTCCATAGAAACTTCTATAGTGATAAATCCCCGTTCTTTCGCCTTTTTTAACCGAATATCCCTGTCATGGGCAATTCCTGTAATAGCCACCCTTGCTCCTGCAGCTCTGGCCAATTCGGCCGACATTAATCCGATGATACCACAACCCGTAACTACCACATCCTGACCGGGTTTGATATGGCATTTATTATGAAGCGCATTGACTACAACCGAAAGCGGTTCTACCAAGGCTCCTTGTTCCGGTGTTAGTCCGGGCAGTAAATGAACCACACGATCCGATTCCAGAATAACCTGCTGACCAAATCCCCCATTTCTATGAAAACCGATGATTTGTTTGGAGGGACATAAATTCCATTTCGCCACACTGCATGCGGGACAATTTTCATCCTGACAACCCAACATGGCCAAAGGAGTAAAAATATCGCCCACTTTTACATTCCCATGATTTCCGGGCCCTGTGGCTAGTACCTCTGCACTGAATTCGTGACCAATAATTCGGGGGCGCTCTACCCAATCGAAATTGGGTTTGCCTAGAGCCGCACTATTGTCGGAACCGCAAATCCCTGTATAGAGTGTCTTTGCCAAAATTTCCCCGTGCTTTAAAGTGGGCAATTCCATATCAACAACGGCAGTGTTTCTGGTAACCAGTCCCTCCGAGGTAGGTGTTATTTTTTCCTTGCCATGTAGACAAAACCCTTGTATTGAAACTCCCATTTAAATAGTTATTTTTAATATGAGTACAGTGTGTTTTAATTGTAAATGGTTAATGGCTATTCTGTTGGCGGTTGGCTGTTGGCTATTTGAATTTACACTTTTAGAAGTTCGTTTTTGTTATTCGTAAGTAATTATTCGATTAGTTAAAAACATATCCATTTACGCTTCAATTCTTTAACTTCCAAAATCCGAAATACCGAATATTCAATTTTAAAAAATACGGTGTTCGTTCTCAATGTATATCAATTTTATTCGCCTATTGCTTTTTTACAGTGGGCTGGAAATGGCATTTTACTAAAAAACGGCACATCAACAAAAACTTACCACGTTACACCGGTATCTTTCCAGCTTTTTGTTTTTGCTGATTCTAATACCGCCTCACAAACTTTTTGTGTTTCTTGTGCTTCTTTAAAAGTTGGCGAACAAGGGGTTCCGTCCTCTATACTCTTCAAAAAATCGGCTACCTGATGTACAAAGCTATGTTCGTATCCAATAGATAATCCCGGTACCCACCATTTGTCCATATACGGATGATCGCCATCGGTAACATGTATGGACCGCCAGCCCCGTTCCTCCGAAGCATTTCTATGATCAAAATACTCTAATCGATTCAGGTCGTGCAAGTCCCATTTTATGGAGGCGTGTTCCCCATTAATTTCAAAAGTGTACAAGGCTTTATGACCGCGTGCATAGCGTGTGGACTCAAACAATCCAAGGGAACCGTTGTCAAAATGACAATGAAAAATACAAGCATCATCTATTCCTACCTTTTGTACTTCCCCCGTTTGAGTATGTACTCGTTCCTTAATAAAGGTCTCGGTCATTGCCGATACATCTTTGATGCCCCCATTTAGCCACATGGCTGTATCGATGCAATGCGCCAAAAGATCTCCGGTTACCCCGGAGCCGGCGGCATCATTATCTAAACGCCATAAACCCTCTCCTCCTTGGGGAAGTTCCGGACTAATAGTCCAATCTTGAAGGAAATTAGCGCGATAATGAAAAATACGCCCCAATTTTCCGGCATCGATAAGTTGTTTGGCTAATGTGACAGAGGGAAGCCTTCGGTAGTTGTACCAAACCGTATTTTTAACTCCTGCTTTTTCCACGGCATCTACCATAGGTTGCCCTTCGGCAATGGTTCTGGCCAAGGGTTTTTCACAAAGGATCATTTTTCCTGCTTTGGCAGCAGCTATGGCTATTTCTGCATGCATATTATTGGGGGTGCAAATATCTATGGCATCAATATCCTCGCGTGCAAGCAATACCTTCCAATCTGTTTCAACCGATTCATAGCCCCATTGTTCGGCAAAGGCTTGAACCCTTTCCGGATTCCGGGCGCATACCGCCTTTAATACGGGTTGATATTCCAATTCCGGAAAAAAATCGCCCACCCTCTTATACGCATTGGAATGGGTTCTGCCCATGAAGCCATACCCAATTAATCCTATTCTAAGCGCTTTCTTTTTTGCCATTTTTATCGTTTTAGCTATGTTTTTAAATCCTATTCTGCCTCAAACCAACCATGTCGCTTGCGTACTTCTATCATGGTGGCCAAAATATCGTTCCATGTTTTTTGTTGCATCATTACTTCATTAGGAAACATACAACCGTCCCAACAAATATGCTTAAACCGTTTGGTAAGGCTTCCATCTTCATTGCGCAGCCAATGACCAGCATCTGTGGCTATATCTAGTTTTCCATTGGGATCGGTAGCTAAACAATGCCTTCCCGTCTTATCATGGGTTCCGGCTCCAAAAACAGTTCCATCGTTCTGTGCCACATGAAAATCGATGGTCCAAGGTCGAAGTGCTTTGGTTAAGGTTTTGAGACCTTCCGTAAGCGTTGCTCTGTCTTCCCATTGAAAATCGACCGGAAGTATCCGTTCATCTTCCTTGTTATATCCCAACAGATACAATAAGGTATGCGCCATATCTGCTTGAAATCCGATATTAGGTCTGTTAACTTCTTCTAAGGTGTTTAACATGGATTTCCAGCCATGCATTCCGCCCCAACAAATTTCACCTTCCGCTGCCAAGGATTCTCCATAATCTGCGGCAACATCGCAGGCTTCACGAAAGGTTTGCGCAATACGTTTTGTATTCCCTACAGGGTCTGCGTCCCATGAGGCAGGATCTACAGAAGAATCGATGCGGATAACCCCGTTAGGACGAACTCCTAATTCTCTTAGTTTTTGAGCAATTACGCAGGATTTTCGCACTTGAGTAACGAACTGCCGCCGCTCTTCTTGGGTGCCCATGGCAGAACCACCCCCGGTGGGTGTCCAAACCGGCGCCACCAAACTGCCAATTTCAAGATTTCTGGAACGCGCTTTATCAGCCATTTTTTTAATGTCGTCTTCGGTGGAGTCAATATTCATGTGAGGGTCAAATAGAAACAGATCAAAACCGTCAAATTTTACTCCATTAACCTCTGCCTTGGCAGTGAGGTCTATTATAGTATCTAAAGAAATGGGTGGCTCTGAATCGTGCCCTTTTCCTACTACGCCCGGCCACGAAGCGTTATGGAGTTTAGGGTAATTATGTTCTTGCATGTACTTATGGTTTTGTGCATTTTAGAATTTCTTATAAAAAGCAATTGAAACTATGGATTAAGCAATTAAAGTTAATCTATTTTGAGAAAATCCAAACTCTTACTATAAAATCTTATCAACGAACATCTACAAAACTAATGCAGATAAGGTGTTCCTGTTTCCTGTATTCTGCTAAAATTTGATACTTTTTTGTCATCCTAAACGAATTTTACGTAAAATTAAGGATAAATTACACCTGTAAGCGAAGCTAAGACGCTGTCGAAAGCATATTATAAAACGCAATAAGAACGCCGTTTTATCTTGGAAATCGTATTTCATCCTATATTTGCAAAAAACAAAACCTATGGAAGTTATTTTGCAGCCTTGGCCGTGGTATGTTACGGGTCCGTTGATTAGCTTGGTAATGTTGTTATTGGTTTATTTTGGAAAGACGTTTGGGATGTCTTCCAATCTTAAAACCCTATGCAGTATTGCAGGAGCAGACAAGTTTTCAGACTTTTTTAAGTTCGATTGGAAGGCAAACCGTTGGAATTTAGCCGTGGTCATCGGTGCGATTATCGGGGGTTTTATCGGCGTGTTTTTCCTGTCGGACGGCGCTACCATAGCACTGAATCCTGAAACGGTTGACGATTTGCAAGCTATGGGTTTTACTAATGTGGGAGCGTCTTTACTCCCGGAAGAAATTTACGGTTGGGATAGTGTACTTACGTTAAAAGGCATTTCCATTTTACTTCTTGCCGGGTTTTTAATAGGATTTGGAACACGTTATGCAGACGGCTGTACTTCCGGACATGCCATTACCGGACTTAGCAACTTGCAGTTACCTTCCCTCATTGCCGTAATAGGGTTTTTTATTGGGGGCTTAGTAATGACTCATTTTTTGTTACCGTTAATTTTCTAGTTCATAAAACCCTTATGAGCACTTTAAAATCACTAAGAAATTTGCCTTGACGATAGCGAAGGAAGAAATTAAAAGAGGTATGGGCAATAGCACTTATGTGGGGTATGACGTAAAATATTTAGAATAAACTATTCAACTTAAATTGATCCGAATGAAACTTTTAAAATATGTATTTGTAGGTATATTTTTTGGGATTGTCCTCGTAAAATCGGAAGCCGTATCCTGGTATCGCATTTTTGAAATGTTTAAATTTCAATCCTTTCATATGTATGGTATTATAGGTACAGCCGTGCTCACCGGAATACTAGCCTTATATTTTTTAAAAAAAGCCGGAATAAAAAACAGCAATGGGCAACGCATAAATGTACCTGAGAAACAAAAAAATTATAAAAGTGCCTTGCTTGGCGGCACAGTCTTCGGGTTGGGGTGGGCACTTGCCGGTGCTTGTCCCGGGCCCATGTATATTCTTTTAGGCACGGGTGTTTTAAGTATGCTGCTCGTTATTTTTGCAGCCTTAATTGGCACGTTTGTGTACGGTTTGTTAAAAGATAAATTGCCACACTAGGTGGCTCGGTGATAGTACACGTTATTGGATAGTCCTTAAACCTTCCGCGCATTAAAAAGAGTGAAAAACATGCAACGTACATGGTTTAAAGGATGTTTAAAATATATTTAAGTATTTGCTTAAATAATAATATAATTATGTATCTTGCAGCCTAATTAATTTCTAAAAAATGGAAAAGGAGCAAGGATGTATCCGACAATTTGCAGACAAGGTACAGATAGATACCTGTCGGGAAATTATTAAGGCGAATGAAAAAGCATTTAGCCAATTGAGCGGCTTGTTGGCCTTGGCCGGAAATGAAGTGCGCTTAAAAATTTTGTTTCTGTTAGAAGAAGAAAACGAACTGTGTCCGTGCGATATTTCAGATATTCTTGGAATGAACATCCCTGCCGTATCGCAACATCTTCGAAAACTGAAAGACAGGAAGGTAGTGCTAAGTAGGCGTGAGGGGCAGACCATTTTCTATGCGCTTAGAACGGAAAATTTGAATATACTGAAACCCCTATTTGTACACATTGCCAGTCAAAAAATAAATTCTCATGAACAAATCGTTTGACATTTCCACTATAAGAACCACAACATTTGCTGGAGCCGGATTGTTGGCCGCATTTTCTGCCTCCCTGTGTTGCATCACCCCAATCTTGGCGCTTCTTTCGGGCACAACCGGTTTGGCCGCTGCCTTTTCATGGACCACGCCTTTTCGACCCTATCTCATTGCCATTTCCGTATTGGTATTAGGATTTGCTTGGTATTTAAAACTGAAACCTAAAACGACACCTTCAGAACCGGGAAATGGCGCACAATGCGACTGCGAATCAACAGAAAATCAGCAAGAAGGCAAAATAAAAAAGCCATTTATGCAGTCCATCACTTTCTTGGGTATAGTCACTATTTTTTCCGCTTTAATGCTGGCTTTCCCTAGCTATGCTCCTATTTTTTCGCCCACAAAAGAAAAGGAAATTGTGGTGGTTCAAGCCACGAATATAACAGAAATTACGTTTCGTGTAAACGGAATGACCTGCTCCGGTTGTGAGGTGCATGTAACTCATGCCGTGCACCAATTGCCCGGAATATTGGATGTAACAGCAAGCTATGACGATGCCACAACGGTTGTGAAATTTGATAGCAGCAAAACCAATATGGAAGCCATTATTAATGCAATAAAAACAACGGGGTATCAGGTGGCGACACAGGAGTAGCACACAAAGTTAAGACGAACACAATTTAGAAATGCTACACACCTATGAAGACGCAGCGCAGGCTTTACAATATCGCATTTGGACTAGCCTTATTTACAATAATTTACAATGTATTTGAGGGGATATTGGCAACCTATCTCGGTTTTGAGGATGAAAGTTTGGCGTTGTTTGGTTTTGGATCGGATAGTTTTATTGAGGTGATCTCGGGGATAGGCATTGCTTTTATGATTCTTCGCATCCAAAAACGACCTGAAAGTCAAAGAGCTCATTTTGAACGAACTGCCCTTAAAATTACGGGAATAGCTTTTTATATTTTGGTTCTTGGACTTACTTTTAGTGCCGTATATGCCTTGTGGAGTGGTCATACTCCTGCAACTACTTTTTGGGGTGTCATTATCTCCATTAGTTCCATTTTGGTGATGTGGATTTTGGTCGTTTGGAAAAAAAAGATTGGGCATCAATTACATTCGACCCCGTTACTAGCAGATGCCAATTGCACAAAAATTTGCGTTTATATGTCCGTAATTCTGTTACTAAGCAGTGCTATCTACGAATTAACGGCCATCCAGTATATAGACAGTATCGGAACCTTAGGATTGTCCTATTTTGCTTTTAAAGAAGGAAAGGAGTGTTTTGAGAAAGTAAAAGGGAATCACTACTGTGGTTGCCCGTAAAAATACACTGTACCAATGAAAAGAAATGAAAATAGTACAAGCGCAGCAATGTTACACATAGCTATTGAAGGAATGACTTGTGATCATTGCGCTACAGAAATTGAACATTTGCTGGCAGCGAAGGATGGTATCACTTCTGTCCATATACGGTATTCAGAAGCTACGGGTCAATGCACTTTTGATCCGTCTAAAACCAGCAAGGAAGCCATACTCAAAACCATAAACAGCACAGCCAACTACAAAGCCCGCCCTATGGATAAAGACACTAAAAATGAGCCGTCCTCGGGCAAGAATACCAAGGGGGTAGGTGTGTATGACCTCATTATAATTGGCGGTGGGTCGGCCGCATTTTCGGCAGCTATAAAAGCGGAAAGTTTGGGATTAACCACCCTAATGGTTAATGCGGGTCTCGATATTGGGGGCACTTGTGTTAATGTGGGTTGTGTACCCTCTAAAATACTAGTTCGTGCTGCCGAAACGGTATACCGCGCCACACATTCTAATTTTGAAGGTATTAGCCCTAAAGGTGTGGATTTCGATTTTGCTCAGATTATTCAGAATAAAAATAAATTGGTTGCGAGCCTTCAGAAAAAAAAGTATTTGGATGTGGTAAGCGATTTTAAAAATCTAACCATACTAAAGGGTTGGGCAACATTTATTGATAACAACACGATCATCGTAAACCACAACACGCAGTATACCGCTTCCAAATTTCTTTTGGCTACTGGGTCTGCCACGAATATTCCTGATATTGAAGGCTTACAGCAAATAGATTACCTAACCCATAGCTCGCTCTTTAACTTGGAAGTAAAACCGGAAAGCCTCACTATTATGGGTGCCGGCTATGTGGCTTTGGAAATTGCCATGGCGTATAACCGGTTGGGCGTTCCTGTGCGTATGATTCAATTTACGGATAGAGTGTTGCGCACCCAGACTCCAGATATCAGCGAAGCCTTGGAAACCCAAATGCGGGAAGAAGGTATTGAAATCTTACCCAATTACCGGGCTATTAAATTTGAAAAGCATGGAACTGAAACGATCATTCATTGCCAATGTCCAGACGGCTCTATGCTAAAAATTGTGGAGAAGGGGAAAGTGCTGGTTGCCACGGGCACCAAACCCAACACGCAACCATTGGGACTGCAAAATACAAATATAAAACTTCAAGAAACGGGGCATATTATTGTTACCGAAAGAATGGAAACCAATCTGTCGCATATCTATGCTGCCGGGGATTGTGCTAACACACCCGCATTTGTGTATACAGCCGCTTTAGAGGGCAAAATTGCTATAGAAAACGCCTTTAGCACTTCTTCCGATGGTGGCACTAAAGTAGATTATACCTCCATACCTTGGGTTGTATTTACAGACCCACAAATTGCAGGAGCCGGAATGGATGAATTAGAAGCCGAAAAGGCGGGCATCCCTTTTGAAATTTCAAAATTAGATTTAATTCACCTTCCAAGAGCGTTAGCGGCTCAGGATACCCGCGGTTTCATTAAACTCATTCGCAACCCTAAAACGGATATTTTAATTGGGGCTAGGGTAGTAGCACCGGAAGGTGGGGAATTAATACAATCGTTAAGCATGGCTATCAAGTACGGTATTTCGGTAAAAGACTTGGCGGATAATTTTTACCCCTATTTAACCCTAGGAGAAGGTATAAAATTGGCCGCCATCACTTTTGGCAAAGATGTTTCGAAGTTGAGTTGTTGCGCAAGTTGAATCAAAACGTTTCGCCTAGAATCTCTTGGTGATGGTTAAATTTCCTACCCAAACTTTAAATGTATCCACCATAAACATCTAAAAAGATCTACATTTAGCGTTTTATAAGGCGTATGCGACTTAAGGGTTTTTGAAAATCCGCACATAATCAATTACAAAATCTTGCGGAAAAATGGTATCATCCACTTGAGGGCCGCCAAGATTTCCACCGATGGCCATGTTTAAGATCACATAAAATGGCTTGTCAAACGGCCAAGTTTGCTCCGTTTTGGTTGGCGGGCTGAAGCTATAGCGCAGCACATCATCCACAAAAAAATCGATCCGATCCGGTGTCCAGAGGGCGCTAAAGATATGAAACCCCTCATCGATACCCGAAATCAACGTTTTCTTGGTGTTGACGGTATTGCCGTAACTTGCCTGTGTATGAATGGCATTCATCAGCATTTCTGGCTCTTTACCTACATACTCCATGATATCAATTTCGCCACAAAGAGGCCATCCTACAGTATCAATATTTGCACCCAGTAGCCAAAATGCCGGCCAAACACCATGGCCAGAGGGTAATTTGGCTCTTATTTCTATTTTTCCGTAGCGAAATTGAAACTTATCCTTTGTAGTAATTTTGGAAGAAGTATAAGTACTGCCGTCCTTTTGTGCCGTGATAAACAATAGGCCGTCTTCTATTCTGTAATTGTCTTTGGTATAATATTGGCGTTCGTTATTGCCCCACCCACAATTCTCCGGACAGCCGTTGCCAAGCGCTATATTCCAATACAATTCGTTTAAAGCAGCACCTTCAAAATTTTCTTCCCATAGTATTACAGGGTCATTTTGAGCTACTAAAGGAGGTGAAAAAAAAAGGAAGGCATACCGCAACCATGGTGGAACTAATTTATACAATTTCCGCACTGAGGCCGGCTTCTAAAAGTTTGCTGCAACGGGGTTTTAAGTCCTGATACTCTCCCGTTTTTACGGTACATTTCCCTTTGTAGTGTACAATAAGCGAACATTGTTCTGCCTGCACCGGGGTATGATCGCATACCGCAATCAAAGTCTCTATGACATGGTCAAAAGTGTTCACTTCATCATTAAAGAGAACGATTTCTTGTTGTTTTACCGTCTCCTCAGCGATGAGAAGTTCTTCTGAGAATTTTTCCTGATTGCTCATAGATTTTGGTTTTAACGCTAACTAAAATACATATTTTGCAGCAACCCAATTGTTTTTTATGCGTTTTTTTTCAAATTTTAACTTCATTTGATTACATTTTTCAGAAATTAAAATTAAATCCTCCTGATAAAATCCACTTACCAATAAAATGCCGCCATTATTTAATGATTTCGCATAGTGCGGAATATCTTCTAGCAATATATTGCGGTTTATATTGGCCAAAATAACATCATACATAGAGCCTTCAAGCAAGGATACATCGCCTTCTAACACACGGATTTGTTCACAATGGTTTCGTGCTACATTTTCCATCGCATTCTGGTAACACCAATTATCGATATCTATGGCATCAATACGAGTAGCGCCCTTCAAGGCTGCCAATATTGCCAATACACCTGTGCCGCTTCCCATATCCAAAACGGATTTATGCTGAAAATCTTCCTCCAAAATATGTTGTAACATCATATAGGTGGTTTCGTGATGCCCTGTACCAAAGCTCATTTTGGGTTCTATCACAATATCGTATTTCACATGCGGTTTAGGATGAAAAGGTGCCCGAACCATGCACACATCCTCCACGTAGATTGGATTAAAATTCTGTTCCCAGGTGGCGTTCCAATTTTGTTGTGCAATTTCCGAATAGTGGTGCTCAATTTTGAAAATTGGATTGGAAAGGATGGCCACATCTTTTAGGATATCTGCAGACCAAAATTGCGTTTGAATATAGGCCATCACTCCGGTTTCAGTTTCGAGAAAGCTTTCAAAGCCCACTTCGCCTAACTCGGCCATGAGAATATCTGATGCCGGTTGTAGTGGTGTAATGGTAAATACATATTCGATATAGTGATTATAAGCCATAAGGTTCAAAAAATTTTAGGGCTGCCATATAGGACAGCCCCAACTATAATTATTTTGGTTAAATACCGTGGTGATGGTTATAACGCCGCAACAATCGCCAAAAAGTCATCCGCCACCAACGAAGCACCGCCTATGAGTCCGCCATCTACATCAGGTTTCGAAAAGATTTCCTTTGCATTGGAAGGTTTCACACTACCGCCGTACAAAATAGAAACGGTAGCAGCAATTTCCGATGTATAGGCATCCGCAATGGTTTTACGAATAAATGCATGCATTTCTTGTGCTTGTTCCGGTGAGGCGGTTTCTCCGGTGCCAATGGCCCATACGGGTTCATAGGCTAAAATGATATGATTCCAGCTTTCCGGAGCCAAACTAAAAAGAGCCTTTTTTAATTGATGTTCTACGACCTTGAAATGATTGTCAGATTTGCGTTCATTCAACTCTTCGCCAAAGCAAAACATAACCCGAAGGTTTTTGGCTAAGGCAGCTTCAACTTTTTTGGCAAGAATTTCGTCGGTTTCACCAAAATAGGCTCTTCTTTCCGAGTGTCCAATGATCACGGTTTGCACGCCAACCCCTAACAACATTGCTGCCGATATTTCTCCGGTAAAAGCACCGCTATCGGCGTAGTGCATATTTTGCGCAATAACCTCTATCTTAGAATGCTGTAGCTGCTGTACCGCAGCAGCTAGATTTACGAAGGTCGGCGCTACCATAACCTCAGCGGGGGTGTCCCCAATTTTTGCGGTTAGTGCAGTAAGCAGCGCTTTCGTTTCTTCTGCGTTTTTATTCATTTTCCAATTTCCTGCCACTATTTTATTTCCCATGGTACTTATTTATACATTTTTAATTTAATTCAATTTTGTCTATATCGTTGTGATGTAGCTTTTGTACTATTGTGCCCTTGTGTACTACCAAGATACCGGGATTAGCGCGCACTATGGTCTTTAAGGTGGTTTCGTCCGTAAAATAGAATTCGAATCCGAATTGGTATTTCTTTACAACTTCGCTAGAAAATTCAGGCCCGGATGCCGACATACCAATCACTTTATAGCCTTTTTTGAGGGCAGCATCGGTAACTTCTTTAACCGTTTCAAAAGCGTCATAATTACTTTTTCTAAGGTCATAAGCCACCACCATAATCAACTTTTCTTCCTCTAAAAGGGTAGCAGCAAAATCTTCACCTTCCTGTTCTATAGAAAAATCATGTATTGGGGGTTCATAACCCTTCTGTATTTCTTTAGTTTCTACGCCAACATACGATCCGTCAACTGTAGGATAATCGCCATTGGTTACAATTGTTTTTTCTTCGCCGTTTACATTAAACTTCCATGCGTATTCATAAATTGGCTTTGGTGCATTTTCGGGAGTGTTCATGCCTTCCTGAATATTTACCCCAATCTTGTAGGGTCTAAAATCAAAAACTGGTAAATGTCTCAACACATATATTCCATAGAAAATACAGGCTGCCAGCGTACCTAAAAAGAGCATACGTTCTACTTTAAACCCTAAAAAGGACGTAATAAACCGCTGTCCCCAAAATAAAATGATGATAAGTCCCAACAACAGCACATCTTTTGTAAAGGACTCCCATGGTGTTAATTTAATGGCATCGCCAAAACAACCACAATCCGTAACTTTATTGAAATAGGCAGAGTAAAAGGTGAGGAATGTAAAAAATACAATCATCAGCAAAAGACTACAGAGCGTAAACTTTACCCGAAATCCTATTAAGAGCATAACCCCTAGAACCACTTCCAAAATAACCATAAATAAAGAAATGGCCAAGGCGTAGGGCATAAAGAACGGCAGGTCTAATACGCCGGTGCTAAAATATTCCTCTAACTTAAACGAAAAACCAACAGGATCATTTAACTTTATGAAACCACTTATAATAAAAAGGACACCGACCACAATCCTTGAAAATCCTACCAAATACTTCATAAACTACGTCAAATTACTTTTTTAAAAATTGAGTTGATTTTTCATGAAATGGGGTTTGAAGATGTATCATGGCAAACACAGCATAATTCACGATGTCTTCATAATTCGCTCTTATGCCTTCGCTTACGGTTGTTTTTCCTTGATTATTTTCTATCTGTTTTACCCGCAGTAATTTTTGCAAAATGAGATCCGTAAGCGAACTGATGCGCATCTCGCGCCAAGCTTCCCCATAATCGTGGTTTTTAGCCTCCATAAGCGCTTTGGTGTTTGCTATTTGTGCGTCGTACAATTCTAAAGCTTCTTCCCCAGACACGTCTGGTTGTTCTGCCACTCCTTTTTCCAGTTGTATCAAAGCCATTAAAGCGTAATTTATGATGCCAATAAATTCGGTGGCTTGATCTTCGTTTATTTTTTGAACCTTATTCTCTTGTAACCCTCGAATTCTTTGTGCTTTAATAAAAATTTGATCGGTTAGTGAAGGCAAGCGCAAAATACGCCAAGCAGCACCGTAATCGTTCATTTTTCTAGAAAATAGATCCCGACAAACAAAGATAACTGCATCGTATTGTTCTAAGGTTTGTTGCATGTATTCTTAGTAATTTGCGTAAATTTCGCTTAAATTTTTTAAATGGTCAAAGGTAGCGGTTTAAACTTCTTCTTTGATCTTTTTTATACGCATCTTTAATAGCACGCTAGCATGACCGTTACCTGTAAAGGCCAATTAATAGATCTGAGTTTTCCTAAAGTTATGGGAATCTTAAATAATACCCCCGATTCTTTTTATGATGGCGGCTTGTACAACCACCCTGCAACAGTACTCGAAAAAGTGGCTGTTATGCTGGCCGAAGGGGCTACTTTTATCGATATTGGAGGGTATAGTTCCCGACCCAATGCGCCTCATATATCTGAAGATGAAGAATTGCAACGCGTACTTCCTGTGTTAGAACTGCTTCTTAAAGAATTTCCTGAAGCCCTTTTCTCGGTAGACACTTTTCGCAGTACCATAGCCGATGAATGCCTGCATCGGGGTGCCGCACTAATCAATGATATTTCCGGTGGAAATTTGGACGCACAAATGCGGGCTACCATAGCAAAACATAAAGTGCCTTTTGTATTAATGCATATGAAAGGAACACCGCAAACCATGCAACAGCATGCGGTTTACACAGATATAATTCAGGATCTATTGCATTATTTTTCAGAAAAAGTGGCATTGGCCAGACAAGCGGGTATCAATGATGTGATTATAGATCCAGGGTTCGGTTTTGCAAAAACCATAGCACAAAACTTCGAGGTATTGTCTAATTTGGATGCATTCCATGCCTTGGAACTGCCCATTTTAGTAGGTTTAAGCAGAAAATCAACCATTTATAAAACCTTGGGTGCCACCCCGAAAGAGGCGCTTAACGGCACCTCTGTTTTGCACACTTTAGCCCTAGATCGTGGAGCCCATATTTTGCGGGCGCATGATGTGCGGGAAGCCATAGAGTGTATTCGCTTGGTGGACGCTTTTAAAGGTAGAACTCTGTAAAATTTGGTTCATCTATTTTTCCTATTTTTACAAAAACCACCGCATTGGACTTTTTAAACTTTATTGAATTTCAAGTGACCGATATCATCGACATTGTGTTGGTTGCTTTGTTGTTGTATTATATCTACAAATTGGTGCGTGGCACGGTAGCCATCAATATTTTTATTGGCATTGTTATCGTTTGGGGTCTTTGGAAACTCACCGAATTGCTCAACATGAAAATGATTAGCAGCATGGTCGGAGGGTTTATGAATATTGGGTTGATTGCTTTAATTGTGGTCTTTCAGCAAGAAATTCGTAAGTTTTTGTTAATGGTAGGCTCTACCAACTTTTCCAACAAACGGAATTTTGTCCGCCATTTTAAATTTCTAAAACGGGATGTGGCCACTACATCTACCGATGTTAGGGCGGTTTTGGCTGCTTGCGAAAAAATGGGTGCTACAAAAACAGGCGCCTTGCTGGTGTTTGAGAGGAACAATGCGCTCGATTTTGTAAAATCTTCAGGCGATCGCATGTACATTGAAGTAACCCAACCCATCCTTGAAAGTATTTTTTATAAAAATAGTCCCTTGCACGATGGTGCTGCCGTGATTCAAAATAATTACATTGTAGCCACCCGTGTAATTCTTCCGGTGTCTAACGAACGGAATATTCCACTTCGTTTTGGACTCCGACATAGGGCGGCCGTGGGCATCACGGAAAAAACGGATGCCCTTGCCCTTGTAGTTAGTGAAGAAACCGGACTTATCTCGTACATTAAAAACGGAGAGTTTGTTTTTTTTGACAACCTAGGTGCCTTAGAAAATATGATTAAAGAAGACCTTACCTAACAAATAACTTCTTTGGTCGGCTTATCCTCTTTTTCCAAGTTCTACAACTTCTAAGTTTTTTATTTCTGTTCCATCAATGGCAAACCGGAGCATGGTGCGTACCTGATGAAAACCGTGTGTACCGCATGCGCCCGGATTCATATGCAACAGTTCCAGTTTTTTATCCCAAATCACTTTTAAAATATGGGAGTGGCCGCTTATAAAAAGTTTGGGAGGTTTTTGTTTTAAGTCTTCTCTGATGCGTACATTGTACTTATTAGGATAACCACCGATGTGAGTCATCCACACATCCACTTCTTCACATGTAAAGCGTTGATCTAATGGAAATTCCATTTGTATCTCATGATTGTCTATGTTCCCGTAAACGGCTCTTAATGGCTTCATCGCTTTTAAGGTGTCGGCAACGGTAATAGCGCCAATATCCCCGGCATGCCAAACTTCATCGGCTTGTGCTACATATTCTAAAATCCGCTCATCCAAATAACTGTGGGTATCCGACATCAATAAAATACGTCTCATAAGGTGGTGTATGGTCTCTTTACAGTGCAATAGCGATTAAAAGCAAGGTTGTTACTCACTTTTGGTGGGATTACAATATCTTTGCAGCTTACAAAAATAAAGCAATCTTTTGAGATATTTCCTGGTTTTTTCATACTTCGGCAAGGCGTACCACGGCTGGCAACGGCAGCCCAATGCCATTACTGTACAAGAAGTTTTGGAAGAAACCCTATCTACCGTACTAAAAAAATCCATTGCCTTGGTTGGGGCAGGACGTACCGATACCGGGGTGCATGCCAAACAAATGGTAGCGCATTTTGATTGTGATGAAATTGCCGAAAAGGATCGTTTTATACACAAATGCAATGCCTTTTTACCCGAAGATATTGCCCTATCGGAAATTTTACAGGTAACTACAGACGCTCATGCGCGCTTTGACGCCCTAGAACGCACCTATGCGTATTGGATTACCACAAGGAAAAACCCCTTTTATACAGATTCGGCCTATTATATCAAGAATACGTTGTCTGTAGAAGTACTTAATAAAGCCGCATCCGTATTATTGGAATACACTAATTTTGAATGTTTTTCCAAGTCGAATACAGATGTAAAGACCTACCAATGCCATATTACAAAAGCGATGTGGACACAAGACGAGGATAAAATGGTTTTCACCATAACCGCAGATCGATTTTTGCGAAATATGGTACGAGCCATTGTAGGCACCCTTTTGGAAGTAGCTTCAGGGAAATTAACTATGGCAGATCTGAATGCTGTTATTGAAAGTAAGAACAGGGCTAACGCCGGTTTTTCGGTACCTGCAAAAGGTTTATATTTGATGAAAGTAACATACCCCGAACGCATTTATATAACACATGGATAAGGACACAGGAAACGCTTTTGATTACCGATTGTTTAAGCGATTAGTGGCCCATACCCAACCGTATCGCATCACGTTTTTTAGTGTAGCATTCTCCGCCATAGTACTTTCGGCCTTTGCCGTTTTAACACCCGTTATTGTTGGCGAAATTATAGACGGTGCTATCAAAGAAAAGGATAGCGCTAAATTAGTAGGGCTTACCTGGGCACTTCTTGGGGTGCTTTTGGGCGAAGTTTTAAGTCAACTCTACTTTAACTATTATGCCAATTGGTTGGGAGAAATGGTGATAAAAGATATCCGAATCAATCTTTTTTCGCATTTAATGGGGTTTAAGATGAAATATTACGATAGCTCTTCCGTGGGGGTTTTGGTAACCCGTTCGGTGACGGATATGCAGCGGATTGGTGAAATATTCTCCCAAGGGTTTTTTGTGATTGTGTCCGATTTATTAAAAATGATCGTTGTGGCGGCCGTGATGCTGGCCGTAAACTGGAAACTTTCATTACTGGTTTTTGCCCTTTTACCGCTTATTGGCTACGCAACACGTCTCTTTCAAAAGGCAATGAAAGGTGCGTTTATAGAGGTGCGTGCAGAAGTATCTAATTTAAACTCATTTCTACAAGAACGTATTTCGGGAATGAAAATAGTGCAACTTTTTACGCGAGAGGATATTGAAAAGGAAAAATTTAGAGAGATCAATGAAAAGCATATGAATGCTTGGCTCAAAACGGTCTGGTACAATTCCATTTTCTTTCCGATAGCCGAAATTGTATCGTCCATTACGGTGGGACTTATTGTGTGGTATGGAGGGCTTCAAAATGTGGCGAATATAGACAAAGAAGACTACGGAACCATTTTTATGTTCATTATGTTATCCGGAATGTTGTTTAGACCTTTACGACAAATTGCCGATAAATTTAACACGCTTCAAATGGGTATGGTGGCAGCCAATAGGGTTTTCAAAATTTTAGATACTCAAAGTCACATAGACGATCTCGGTATCATAGAAAAAGAATATATAAAAGGGGACATTTCTTTTAAAGAGGTGCGTTTTGGGTATTCCGAAGATGAGGAGGTGTTGCACGGTATTTCGTTTGAAGTAAAAGCGGGTGAAACCGTAGCTATTGTTGGCGCTACCGGTGCCGGAAAATCTACTATCATTAACCTGCTGAACCGCTTTTATGAAATAAACTCGGGTGTAATCGCTATAGATGACGTTCCTATTGCCGACTATAAATTAAGTTCACTTCGATCCAAAATTGCCGTGGTGCTTCAGGATGTTTTTTTGTTTGCCGATACGGTAGCGCATAATATTTCCTTAAAGGATCCTAATATTACCATAGAAACCATAAAGGAGGCCGCAAAACAAATTGGGGTACACAATTTTATTGAGAGTTTACCGGGAGGTTATTTGTATAATGTGAAAGAGCGCGGGGCTATGTTGTCTAGCGGACAACGACAACTTATCGCTTTTTTGAGAGCTTATGTTACCAATCCGAGCATTTTGGTGTTAGATGAGGCTACCTCTTCCGTTGATACCTATTCCGAGCAATTAATACAAAAGGCAACTGAAAAAATTACTGAAGGACGTACTTCCATTATAATTGCCCACCGTTTGGGAACCATTAAAAAAGCCGATAAAATTTTAGTGATGGATGCTGGTAAGATTGTAGAAAGCGGCAAACATAAGGAACTTTTAAAGAAAAACGGCTTCTACAAAAAACTGTATGAAGCTCAATTTTTAGCCGAAGAAGTGGCCTAAATACTAGATTTATTAACCCTAGCGCACGGGCTTAAACCATGAGCTAGGGTTAAAAATTTATCCAATAATCTTTTGATTTACAAGCAATGGCTGATCATAGAATCGTTTCCCGGTAGCTTTGTATAGTGCGTTGGCCAGCGCACCCATAATAGGCGGGTAAGGAGGCTCTCCTAAGCCTGTAGGGTCTATATTGCTGTCCACAAAATGCACATCTATCGATTTGGGTGCTTCACTGTGGCGAATAAGGCGATACGTATCAAAATTTTTCTGCTCCGGAGCTCCGTCTTTAAAAGTGAGTCCACTATACAAGGCATGCCCTATACCATCTACAATACCTCCTTCGGCTAAATTTGTGGCTGCATCGGGATTTACGACAATGCCACAATCAATAGCGCAATGTACTTTTTCTACTACCGGTTTGCCATTGTCAACCACCAAATCCAATATTTGAGCTACATAAGAATTATGGCAAAAGTACGCAGAAACACCGCGATTGGTTTTGGTTTGCTCTTTGCCCCAGCCCGATTTGTCTCGAACAAGTTTTAATACACCGGCATAGCGTTCCGCTTCATAGTCATTATTTTCGCCTACCGGGTTTTTCATGGCCCTATCTAACAAATCTAAACGAAATTGTATTGGATCTTTACCCATAGCTTCGGCTACCTCATCAAGGAATGATTGCTCTGCTCCTGCGATAAAATTAGAACGTGGGGCTCTGAAAGCTCCTACGGAAATATTCGATGCTATAGCCCAATCCTCGGCGAGATAATTATCTAGCGCCCCTGCCGGAAAACGATTTGCCGCTATGGGGCTTTCCGGAATTCCTCCGGCGCGCACATGAAATGCGATAAGATTTTTATTTTCATCGAGAGCAGCACGGTAAGTGGCGTGGTATGCAGGGCGATACACCCCATAAGTCATATCGTCTTCACGCGTGTAAACCAATTTTACCGGAGCCTTTAATTTTTGAGAAATTACTGCGGCTTCCACGCCAAAATGGCCATAGAGTCGCCGTCCAAAACCACCACCCATTCGGGTCATTTGAATGTCTACTTTTTCTACAGGCATCCCCAAACGAGCTGCGACACTTCGCTCCAAAAATTCCGGAGTTTGTATGGGTCCTACTAATTCGGCCTTTTCTTGGGTAACATTGGCAAAGAAATTCATGGGCTCCATTGTGTTATGCGCAAGAAAAGGGGCGGAATAGGTTCGTTCTATGACTTGAGCAGCCTTTTTAAAGGCTCCTTCCGGATCACCATCCCTGCGAAGCACGTTGGCCGACTTCGCACCCAATTCGGCCATTTTTGCCATATGAGTGCTAGAGTTCTCTAATCCTGCCGGCATTTCTCTGTAGTTTTTTGCTCCTGATTGATAGTGGGCAAACGCATCCGAGTAACCCTCCATGGGTTCCCATTCCACTTTTAGTGCTTTTTTAGCGTTCATTACCTCCCAAGTAGAAGTGCCTACAACGACAACCAATTCGGTAAAAGCGGTGGCATCAAACATATTCTTGTCTATCCCTTCATAGGATTTTATGGTAAATACATCTTTTATACCGGGCATGGATTTTACCGCAGCACCACCGTCGAAAGATTTAAGCTTCATCCCAAATGCGGGCGGATGCGCCATCATAGCAATCAACATTCCTTCGCTTTGGTAATCCAACCCAAATAGGGGCTTACCGGTTACTATTTTTGAACCATCGACATTTTTTCTAGAAGTGCCAATAATTTTAAAATCCTTTATTTCTTTGAGTTGTACTTCTTCCGGTACTGCAATTTTGGCAGCGGCAGAGGCCATTTCACCATAACCCACTTTTTTGCCACTTGCCTCGTGCACTAAGAATCCGGCATCTGTTGTAATTTCGTCAATAGAAACATCCCATGCCTGCGATGCTGCCTCTCGGAGCATTTGCCTTGCGGCTGCTCCTGCCATGCGCAACCCTTCCCAGCCTTGGCGTATCGATTGACTACCACCTGCCAATTGTCTGGTAAAAATAGCCGTGTTTAACGGAGCTTGTTCTACAAGAACATTGTTCCAGTCTGCATCTAACTCTTCGGCCACGATCATGGGCATAGAAGTTTTTACATTTTGACCTATTTCGGGGTTGGGAGACATGATCGTTACAAGTCCGTTTTCACCAATTTTTAAATACCCATTTAGGTCAAACCATTCCTTCGGCATTTGCAACACTGCTTCTGGTTTCGATTGGCACGAAGCCAACCAACTGAACCCAAGCATCAATCCTCCTCCGGTTAGTGCGGTTGTTTTCAAAAAAGATCGTCTTCCGTATGATGTTTTTAACGTTGTCATTTTCTGTTCATTATTTTATTTAGTACTTGTACACCTGGCGTTAAAGGCAGGAAAAAGCGTATTACACAACATTACTGGAAGCAGCTGTTTTAATAGCCGCTTTTATACGTGTGTAGGTGCCACAACGACAAATATTCCCGTTCATGGCATTTTCTATCTGTTCATCTGTAGGATTTGGATTGTCCTTGAGGAAGGCTGCTGCATTCATGATTTGACCCGCTTGACAATAGCCGCATTGGGGCACATCGTGCTCTAGCCATGCTTGTTGCACCGGATGATCGCCATTTTCTGATAGCCCTTCTATAGTGGTCAGTTTCTTACCCTCGGCAGCAGAAGCAGGTAGTTGACAAGAGCGGACAGCCACACCATCCAAATGAATGGTACAGGCACCGCATTGTGCAATACCACATCCGTACTTGGTGCCTACTAGATTCAAATGATCCCGTAAAACCCAAAGCATAGGGGTTGTGGGATCTACATCTACCACCTGATTTTTACCGTTGATGTTTAAATTGAATGTTGCCATGGTTGTTGATTTGTAAAATGAGTTTTAATTGATAATGAATGGTTTAAATTACTAAAAATTGTGCAATCTTTATGATATTTAGGAATTTTTAACGTATTAATTTTAAGTTATGGCTTGGATATCATTAGCTAAAGTTGCGTCTTGCGCTACTTCAAACAACAGCTTTTGTGTTCCCTTAAAAAGCATCCGTGCAAACACTTGATTCCTGCCTAGGGTTTGTTATGCCCTATGAGTGTGCCTATTACGTTTTTAATTCTTGATTTGGAATTTCGGATGCAGCGTATTCCTTGCTAAAAGGTTGGTTGTAGAGACGTTTCCCTTTGGCCTTATACAGCGCATTTGCCAATGCTGCGAAAACCGGAGGAAATAAAGGCTCTCCTAAGCCTGTTGGATCTATTTCATTCTGCACAAAATGAATATCGATATTTTTGGGTGTCTCCTTCATGCGGATCATGCGATAGGTATCGAAATTTTTCTTTTCCGGCATACCATCCTTAAAAGTTAGTTCTCCAAAAAAGGCGTTTCCTATTCCGTCCACAATCCCTCCTTCGCCCATATTGGTAGCGGCATCCGGATTAATGACAATACCGCAATCTACTGCGGCACAAACATTTTTAACGACTGGCTGGTTGTTTTCTATAACGATATCTAGCACTTCTGCCACATAAGAGTTGTGACAGAAATAAGCCGCCACGCCTCGCGAAACACCAAGTTGTGCGTTGCTCCAATCCGATTTTTCTCGCACCAATTCGAGCACTCCCGCATACCGTGCCGCATCATAATCATTGTTTTCTCCAACGGGATTTGTTTTAGCTCGATCTAGCAATTCTAAACGGAATTGGATCGGGTCTTTTTGCATTTCTTCAGCCAATTCGTCTAAAAACGACTGTTCGGCACTGGCCATAAAGTTAGATCTGGGCGCCCTAAAAGCGCCTATGGTAATATTACTTTCTACTGCCCAACCCTCTGCAAGATAATTGTCTATAGCTCCTGCGGGAAACCGATTTGGAAAAAGGGGCGATTCCGGTACGCCACCTGCCTTTACGTGAAAAGCAAGAAGTGTATTATTTTTATCTAAAGCTGCCCTATAGGTTGCGCTGTAGGTAGGTCTGTAAATGCCATAGGTCATGTCATCTTCTCGAGTGTAGACTAACTTTACCGGAGCATTAATTTTTTGGGAAATCACGGCAGCCTCTACCATGTGATGTCCGTAAGCTCTAATCCCAAAACCGCCGCCCATGCGCGCCAGTTTGATCTGGATTTTTTCTTTTGGAAGTCCCAAGCGGTCAGAAAGGGTTCTCATGGTAAATTCAGGTGCCTGAGCCGGACCGTAAATTTCAGCGCTTTCCGAAGTAACGTGCGCATAACAGTTTACAGGTTCCATGGTATTGTGCGAAAGGAAGGGTGCGGTGTACGTGCGTTCCACAATCCTATCTGCCTTTTTAAAAGCGTTTTCCGGATCGCCGTCTCGCCGTAAGATATTACCGGGTTTTTTGGCGAATTCGGCCATTTTTACCACATGGTCTTCGGTGTTTTCTAAACCGGCTGGTACTTTTGCCTGTATTGTATTGCCAAAGGCATCCATGGTAAAACTGCTTTCGGGCATTTTTTCCCATTCCACTTTTAGTGCTTTTTTTGCATTCATCACCTCCCAGGTCGTAGCACCTACAATAGCTACTATCTCTGTGAATGCGGCCGTATCAAAATAATTTCGTGCATAATCCTCATTAAAAACTTTAATAGGAAATATATCTTGAATACCCGGTAAACCTAAAGCTTCGGAGGTGTCTAAGGATTTTAGTTGCATTCCAAATGCCGGCGCATGGACAATCATTGCTGTGCGAGTCCCTTCTGGGGTATGATCTATAGAAAATAGAGGCTTGCCAACTACAATATTTTTGGCCTCTACATTTTTCTTAGAGTTTCCTATAATTTTATAGTCTTTTACTTCCTTAAATGCCACTTCTTCCGGTACGGAAAGTGTTGCGGCCAAAGAGGCCATTTCACCATAACTGGCTTTTTTCTCAGTAGCTTTGTGGTAAATAAAGCCTCCCTCAGTGGTAATTTCCGAAGACGGAACACTCCAAGATTGGGCTGCGGCATTTACCAACATTTGCCTGGCCGTAGCACCTGCTGTTCGCAATGGGTTCCAACCTTGTCGAATGCCCTGACTTCCTCCTGTAAACTGTCGCTCATAGCGTTCCGGGAAAAAATCAGCTTGTTCAATAAGTACTTTCTTCCAATCCACATCCAGCTCTTCCGCCAGAATCATGGGCATAGAA
Organism: Aurantibrevibacter litoralis; assembly: GCF_034651555.1. Lineage (NCBI taxonomy): Bacteria > Pseudomonadati > Bacteroidota > Flavobacteriia > Flavobacteriales > Flavobacteriaceae > Aurantibrevibacter > Aurantibrevibacter litoralis. The sequence continues at coordinate 250,867 of NZ_JAYEEQ010000001.1, forward strand.
GTCTTCACATTAGAACCGAATTCGGGATTGGGCGAAAATAAGGTAATCAACCCATTGTCGCCTATCTTTATATAGCTGTTTAGTTCAAACCATTCTTTGGGAAGTGCTAACGCTTCTTCTTTACTTGGTTTACAACCCGCCAACCAGCTAAAGCTTAGCATCATACCACCACCAGCTAGCGTGGATACTCTTAAAAAGGATCTTCTATCGATTGTTGATTTTGTAGATGTCATGTCACTTGGATTTATAAGGATTCAGATGTTGCTGCCGTTTTAATTGCTGCCTTTATTCTTGTATAGGTGCCGCAGCGACAAATATTGCCATTCATGGCGTTTTCAATTTGTTCATCAGTCGGATTTGGATTGTCTTTAAGGAAGGCTGCTGCATTCATAATCTGACCCGCTTGGCAATAGCCACATTGTGGTACATCGTGTGCTAACCATGCCTGTTGCACCGGATGATCGCCATTTTTTGATAGTCCTTCTATTGTGGTTAACTTTTTACCCTCGGCAGCAGAAACAGGCAGCTGACACGATCGTACAGCCACGCCGTCCATATGAATAGTACAAGCACCGCATTGCGCAATACCACATCCGTACTTGGTTCCTACCATATTTAAATGGTCGCGCAAAACCCAAAGCATGGGAGTAGTAGGATCTACATCAACTACGCTCTTTTGACCATTGATTTCTAAATTAAATTGTGCCATGTGATTTTTATTTTATTAAATATAACTGATGTCTTAGACATGTCGTAAATACAAATCAAACAAGAACTTACGAAAAACAATCAATTGCTCCTTTTTAGTATAAAATTCCTGTTCCATTTATGAATTCATCTGTTTTATAAACGGTTGTTCGTAAATTCGTTTCCCTTTGGCCTTATACAGCGCATTTGCCAATGCTGCGAAAACCGGAGGATAGGCTGGCTCACCCAGACCGGTAGGATCTATCTCACTTTGAACAAAATAAGTCTCAATTTCCGTTGGTGCTTCTTTCATTCGGATCATTCTATACGTGTCAAAATTGGTTTTGTCCGGTTTTCCTTCAGTAAATCCCAATTCACCATATAAGGCTGTTCCAATAGCGTCTACAACTGCACCTTCACACAAATTTTTGGCCGCATCGGGATTTATGACCAATCCGCAATCTACGGCTGTGTACACTTTTTCTACCTGCACTTGGTTATTCTTAATCTTTACATCTACCACCTGAGCGGCATAACTATTGTGGCAAAAATAAGCTGCAACGCCTCGAGAAACCCCTTGTTTTTTAACACCCCAATTCGATTTTTCCTTTAATAAGTGCAACACACTGGCATAGCGTTCCGGGTCGTAGTCATTATGCTGCCCTACCGGATTTTCTTTGGCATTTTGTAAGAGCTCCAGTCTAAAATCGATTGGGTCTTTTCCTGCAGCTTCAGCCACTTCATCTAAAAACGACTGTTCTGAGGCAGCCATAAAGTTAGATCGGGGTGCTCTGAAGGAACCAATGGTAATATTAGTATTCATAGTCCAACTTTCCGCTAAATAGTTGGCCACAGCCCCTGCCGGAAAACGATTGGCATATAGAGGACTTTCCGGAACACCCCCAGCGTTGACGTGCAGCCCTATGAGCTCATTTTGGGCGTCCAGTGCAGCGCGGAACGTAGCTTGGTACATGGGGCGGTAGATGCCGCCGGTCATGTCGTCTTCACGGGAATAGACCAATTTTACGGGGGCTTTCATTTTTTGGGAAATAAGTGCTGCTTCTACCGCCCAATGGGAATAGGAACGACGCCCATAGCCACCGCCCAAACGGGTCATTTGTATGTCAATTTTTTCTAAAGGAAGTTGCAATCTCGCTGCCAAAACATGTTCTGTTAGCTCTGCTTTTTGCAAGGATCCCGAAAGTTGTGCGCTATCTTCCTTGACATCGGCATAAAAATTCATAGGCTCCATACAGTTATGGGCCAAAAAAGGAGCTACATAAGTAGCCTCTACAATTTTTGCAGCTTTTTTGAAGGCTTCTTCAGGATTGCCATCCCTGCGTACCGTTTTTGCGCTTTTTTTGGCGCTTACGGACATTTCTTTTTTGAGGGATTCTGTGTGTACCAGTCCAGCCGGAATGGTTACGGTATATTGTTGACCACCATAGGGAACACGTTCTTCTGTGTACGTTTCAAAAGGTTCCCAAGCTACGTTTAATGCCTTTTTTGCATTCATCACTTCCCATGTGGTTGTGCCCACTACGGCAATCACTTCAAGAAACGTGCAGGTATCAAAATGTTGTCTTACATAGGCATCATCGAGCACTTTAATGGGAAACACAGCTTTGATGCCCGGCATGGCTTTGGCCTTTTCAACATCAAAAGATTTCAATTTCATGCCAAAAGCAGGAGGATGTACAATCATTGCCGTTAACATGCCTTCCGCATACGTGTCGATGCCAAAAAGTGGCTTTCCGGTAACGATGTTTTTGGCTTCTACATTTTTCTGTGAGGTGCCGATGATTTTGAAGTCGGAAATTTCTTTAAGCGGAACATCTTCGGGAACGGGCAGTGAGGCTGCTAATGAGGCCACTTCGCCATAATGGGCAGACCTAGTACTGCCCAAGTGTTTTAACATTCCTGCATCGGTCGTTATTTCGTCTTTAGGCACGTTCCACTGTTGTGAAGCGGCGGCAATAAGCATTTGTCTGGCTGTTGCACCGGCGGTGCGCAGGGTTTTCCAACTTGTACGTATGGCTTGACTGCCACCTATAAACTGACGGGTAAAGTTGGCTGTGTCCAGCGGAGCCTGCGCTACGATAACTTTAGCCCAATCGGCATCTAATTCTTCTGCGACGATCATGGGCATCCCGGTTTTTACATTTTGTCCTCCTTCCGGATTGGGCGACATAATGGTTACCAATCCGGTATCGCTGATCTTTAAAAAGCCATTTAATGTAACCCATTCTTTGGGAAGAACATCAGCCGTTTTGGCACCAGACTCGCATCCCACCAACCAACTCACGCCAATAACCATTCCGCCTCCGGCAAGAGCGGATACTCTTAAGAATGATCTTCGGTTTAGGGTTTTGATAGTGGATGTCATATCTATATTTTAATTTGATGAAGACAAGTAAAAAAAAACTCCATTTGACTAAAAATACTGGTTTTTAATGATATAGCCTTTGCCTTTTTCATTATATTAACATTCATCTTTTATTTGGCATTTGAGATTATTATTTTTTGAAAATTAAATTGACCAAATAGCGCTTATTCACTTAACAGACCCAGTCCGGACAACCACCTTTTCACTTCATCCCGCACTTGCTTTTCTTTTTCGTCCTTTATCACAAAATAAACGCCGTCCCTTTCAATGCCTCCTCGTGTTGAAAAAGCAGTTAAAACAGTGCTATTGGGACACATTTCTTTTAGCGTTTTGATACTGTTGCCCAAACCATATCCGGCATTGCTGTTAAAAGGCACCACTTTTTTTCCACTGAGATCGTAGGTGCTTAGAAAACTTTTTACAGGGGGAGGTAACTGCATTCCCCAAGTAGGGAAACCAACGAAAACCACCTTGTACCCATCCATTTTTTGAATCTTTGTTTTCAACGGCGGCAAGTAACCTGTTTCATTTTCTTTGGCAACTTGCGCCACAATAGCCTTATAATTTTCCGGATAGGAACTTTCTAACTCCAAGGCCACAAGTGTCCCACCTATATGTTCATATATCATTTGAGCAACAGCCTTCGTGTTGTTTGTTCGCGACAAATACACAATCAGAACCTTTTCCTCTAGCTGACCGGGGCTGAACATAGACCATAGCGGCAGAGAGGAGAAAACAATCAGAAATAGAAAAACTAATTTTCGCATTAAAAACAGTGGGTTTTATGAGTTTTATTGATCTACCAAAGCCGTTTCAGGACCTCTGACACCAACTAAAGGTATTTTTTCCAAAGCGGTTCTGAATTCCGTTAATTCCTCTTTAGAAAATGCAACGGATAGCGCACCTTGGTTTTCTCTAACATGGTGCAATTTTATGGTACCGGGAATAGGAACAATGTACGGTCTTTGCGCTATTAGCCAAGCCAATGCTATTTGTGCGGGTGTAGCCTCTTTCTTTATTGCCCATGCCCGTACAAGCCTAAGTACCGGCATGTGCGCTTTTATAGCTTCGGGCGTAAAGTAGGGAACGGCCGAGAGGCGCGAATCTTGTGAAAAACAACTGTACTCGTTAAATTTATCTGCCAAAAAACCGCGGCATACCGGGCCCCAAGGCACAAAACCGATGCCCAAATCTCCGCAGGTGTCAATAACTTCGTTTTCTAATGTGCGTTGTATAATAGAGTATTCGCTCTGCACTGCAGCAACTTTTTGGACGGCATGTGCCTTTCTAATAGTTGCTGGTGCTACTTCGGATAGTCCGAAATGGAGCGCCTTGCCCTCTTTGATTAAATCCTTTACCGTTCCTGCGACATCTTCAATAGGTACATTGGGGTCTAAGCGATGTAAGTACACTAAATCGATACGATCTGTCCTAAGTCTTTTTAGCATGCCCTCTACGGCCTTTCTTATGTTTTCGGGTTTACTATTGCGTCCTCCACGACTTCCGGTTGACAGTTCAAAGCCAAATTTGCTGGCAATAACCACCTGGTCACGAATAGGCTGTAGTGCCTCGCCTACCAATTCTTCATCGGTAAAAGGGCCATATACTTCTGCTGTGTCAAAAAAGGTTACACCAAGATCAAAAGCCCCTCTTATGACCGGAATCATGTCTTTAGTGTCGCTGGGCGGATTGTAGCTACCACTTTTCATACTCATACAACCGAGACCTATGGCGGAAACCTCCAAGGTACCCAACCTACGCTTTTCGTTGGCGGGATGAGGGTTATGTTTTTTTTCTTTTTCATTAGTAGTGTTCCCTTGGGCAAATGCAAAAGGGGTTGCTGCCAATCCCGCACCTAAAAGCGTAGATTTTGAAAGAAAATCGCGTCGACTTGTGCTGCGATTCTCCTTGTCGTTCACCTTCGAGTTTTCAGTACCTTTTCTCATTTCTGTTTTTTCTAATTCAATTTCTACTTTGAGATTCTTTTAAATTCCCCGGGTTTGCAGTTGATTTTTCAATTTATTAAATGCTTTTTCAATGACATCCAATCTTTCTTTTCTTGGATCCGGGATTCCTAAAAATTGACCATCGGCCTGCACATCGAGAATTTGGTTGGTTTCCGGTGTGTACGAAGGCCATTTTGGTAAGCCATCTCCGTTGGGATTGCCGGTTTTGGCGAAATTAGCCCAATACGTATTCATAATTTTAGCCACTTCTTTCTCTTCCGGCGTTGTTTCCGGGTTGCCCCAACGGGCATGCAAATTGTTAAAAACATACCCCACTTCGGAGCCATGTCCTGCACCGTAGCGCATGCGCTCTTTCATGGGCGCCGGCACAAAGCCAAAATGGTAGATGTACGTTGGTTGTGCCTTAGCCGCAAAGACTTTGGCCGTAAACCGTCCGGGCTCTGCCCATACCCAATCGGTATTGAACTTTGTAATGACCTCAGCAAATTCTTTGGTGCCATCGGGGTCATAGGCGCTTTTGGCCTCATCTTTATATTCGCCAAAAAGTGCAAATAGTGCTTCTTTAGTGGTACTTGTATTGACAAAACTACCTCCTATTTCGGCACTATTAGATCCTATAAGTAATGGAATATTTAACTGACGCCCTGCCTTGTAGGCATTTTCTGCGGTTTCTACAACCAAGGTGCCATCCAAAATTGGCCCGGAATAGGTTCGTGGCCCTCCCTCGCCATCCGTTTCCTGACCGCTGTCCACAATATCTTCTACACTCAAAGCTCTCAATTTAGTAAGTGCGGCAGCATCTGTTCCGGTAATTCTATGTTTACGGGCAAAGTTTATGCCTATAGTTTCTGCGGATACGGCATAGAAGGGATCCTCATTTTCTTTACGGATGGGTCTTCCCGTAAGGACACCGTCCCTGCCACCACCAGACTCACTAATGGCTTTATGAAAAAGACCTTTTGCCGAGGGTATGGTCATTAGGGAATGAACGGAAACCCCTCCGGCAGAAAAACCAAAAATAGTAACATTGTCCGGGTCGCCCCCAAAGGCAGCAACGTTTTTCTGAACCCATTGCAGTGCTGCAATTTGATCCATATAGGCATAACTACCCTTTGGTTCTTCAGGATGTGCTGCACTTAAGGCGGGAAAAGCAAAATGACCCAAACGTCCCAAACGGTAATTGATGGTAATCAAGATAATGCATTGCTTGGCAAATGCATTGCCCGCCGCACCGGGGTCGGAGCCGCTGCCTCCTACAAAACCGCCGCCGTGAATCCATACCATTACAGGTAATTTGGTGTCTGTTTTTACAGTAGCGGGTCTCCACAAATTAAGGTAAAGACAATCTTCTGAAGAACCTGCACTTATAGTACCGGGTGCACCGCCCCATCCGGACTGTGCGCAATTGGCACCGTATTCTGTCGCATCCCATTCGCCCTCCCACGGTTTAACCGGTTGCGGCGGTCGCCAGCGAAACTCGCCCACGGGCGGGGCGGCAAAAGGAATTCCTTTAAAGCTGTCCACATCTCCCTCGGTAACCCCACTAAGCATCCCGGGTTCTGTTTTTACCTTCACAGCACTTGTAACACTTTCTTGAGCAGTAATTGCTATACTGAAAACCAATGCCAACCCTATAATGTATTTTTTCATTTTTCTAACTATTCTAAATTAAGCAACCCTAAATTAATGCACTCAAAAACAGCGCTGTTTTAATTTTAGCTCGTCAGCTTACTAAAAGTCAAATCGGCCAATTTCCATTGGTTATTTTCCTTTACATACACCTCGGTCACCATAAAAGGGTTGGTAACCTCATTGCTGCCCACAACAGCCAAAAGTGTAATACGGTTCCAAAGAATGACGGTGTTTTCGTTCAGCACTTCTACCATCACCTCGAGCACGTCGGCTTTTTTGTAGTGGATGAAGCCGTTTCTAATGATTTCTACCTCTCGCTCTTTTCCCCAAGTGCCTCACATGTGTACAAATTTGGATTTGTCATGAAAAAGTTCTGCCAAGGCATCGGCATTTTTATCGGCCATCCATTGCCATTTTTGGGTAGATAGTGCTCTTATTTCGTTTTCCATATCTGCGGATTGCGCCCTTGCAATTTGCCCACAAAACATAAGTAGTAAAAAACCAAAGGCAATTCTTTTAATCATAGGTTGTATGTTTAGAGGTAATAAATTAATGCGCAATTTCATGGGTGTCGCGAACGCTACTGAAAGTTAAATCTAATAATTTCCACGTATCCCCTTGTTTTTTGTAGACTTCGGTAACGGTAAATTCGGTAGTTACCTCGTTGCCGCGAACTACGGCCTGTAGCGTAATGCGGTTCCATAAGATCACTGTGGTAGCATCAAAGATTTCTATTACCACATCGTGTATATCGGCATTTTTATACCATATGCTTCCGGTTTCTATAATTTCCAGTTCCCGATCTTTCTTCCAAGAGCCACTCATGTGTACAAACCTTGATTTCTCATGAAACAGAGGCTCTAATTTAGCCACATCCTTATCGGCCATCCATTGCCATTTGTCTTTGGAGAGTTGCATAATTTCTTTTTCCAGAGCGGTCGAATGTGATTGACTCCAGATGAATTGTGTTCCCACAACTAAAAAAATAACGGCTAAAATTGAAGATTTCATAATGTGTGTCATTAATAGTTTTATTCTTATATGGCTACAAATTAGGTAATTTATAGCCTTGAAAAAGCACCAATCAATAGGTGCCTTAAATCATTCACCCAATCCCCCTTTTTTATCTACGAGTGCATATTTGTTCATTTTATAAGTGCGCACATAGGCACCGAATTAGCTGTTTGATGAAAAAAAAGTGGCATCCATAGTGAATACCGTTCATTTGGTTGATTGTATTTGCCATGAATGATTTTAAATCCTAATTTGCCGTATGGAATATTCAACCTTTTCTATAAGGGTAAAGGTTGATGTTAATAAATGACGATTGCCCCTATCCATGGGTTTCAATCGGTTAAAAGAAAGCGCTAGCGACTTAATTTTGTTGAATGAAGACAGTTACTCGATCAAAATTTTTGGTATACCTCTTTCATATACTTTTCTGGTTGTGTTATGGTGCCATTTTGTACGCCTCGCTGAGCAATTGGATAGATTCCCCGGCAGCTGTTTGGAAGGCGGTGATTTCTGATGTGGTCATTTCTTCTGCCATTTCTTACGCAAACCTTTTATGGCTTTTGCCAAAACTGTACCGTAGGGGCAAGTACTCGTTGTACATTATTGCTGCTATTACCCTTATGCTGCTCCTGGTATTGCTTCGCGTTTATTTTTTAGGCATAAGCCATAGATCCGTTACCTACACCTATTTTATCAGGTCGGTTCCGGTGGTCGGTTTTTATCTGATTACCACAGTCATCTGGTTCTTTACTACAATGATCGCTGCCCAACAAAGGGAAATTGAACTCCGTAACAATCAGTTGAATTCCGAACTCAAATTTTTAAAACTTCAATTGAGTCCGCATTTTTTGTTCAATACCTTGAACAATATTTATTCTATGGCGTATTTTAAGGATTCTAATACGGCGCCCGCCATTATGAAACTTTCCGGATTAATGCGGCATATGCTCCACGACGATCAGGGAAGGTTTATTTCTCTGTCCAAGGAAATCGATTTTATGGAAAATTTTATATCCTTATGGCGGTTAAAGCTAGATGAAAAACCCAATATTGTTTTTGAACATGAAGGGGTTCATGAAGGACACCGTATTGCCCATTTAATTTTTCTGGTTTTTCTTGAAAATGCCTTTAAACACGGAAATACCATGAACGGCAATATCCAAATAAAACTGAACGTAACTAAAGAGGATATACTTCATTTTTATTTAAAGAACGATATTCTTGAGGTTCGCAATACCTTAGAGGAGAAAAGTGGCGTAGGATTAGCCAATGTTAAAAAACGACTTGAACTCATTTATCCCCATAAACACACTTTGCGCTTAAATCGAGAATCAGATTATTTTGAGGTACATGTAACCATCGACTTAAAATGAAGTACAGCTGTTTAATTGCCGACGATGAACCGCCCGCACGGAAGCTACTGGCAGACTATGTGTCCCGAATAGGAAATTTGGAACTCGCAGGGGTTTGCACAAATGGTGCGGAAACCATTCGCTTTCTTAAGGAAAACAGTGTGGATATTTTACTCCTTGATATTCGAATGCCCTTGTTAACCGGGATAGAGCTGCTGAATAACCTGCCGGAAAGACCCATAACGATTCTTATTACGGCCTACGAAGCGTATGCCGTAAAAGGTTATGAGTTGGATGTCATTGATTATCTCGTAAAACCAGTGCCTTTTGAGCGATTTAAGAAAGCCATAGATAAGGCCATAGACTATCTTTCCGTTCAGGTTAAAGCGCAGGAAAAGGATGAAAAATATGATTATTTCTTCATTAAAACCGATACCCGGATTGTAAAATTTTTGTTTTCGGAAGTGCTCGTTATAGAAGCTCAAAGAGAGTATATCAAAATCATATCCCACACTAAGAAAGTAATGTCGTTGGTATCCCTAACCAGTATTGCCAATGCCTTGCCACCGGATTTTGTGCGTATACATAGGTCGTATATCATTAACATGCGCCACTTAGATGAGGTACATGCCAACGAAGTGGTTATTGGTAGAGAAACCTACCCCATAAGCCGAAACTTTAGGGATGCCTTTTTTGCCAAACTCGGAGATCGAAAATTGTTGTAATTTTAGCCAAGAATGGAGTCAATATTTATTAGTAAATGAAAATGCTAAGTTATGTGCTTCTTGGGGGTAGCTAGGTTTCATCAAAAAATGGCTTATCCATTTATCCGCATGGATTGTGATTTAGATTTCACCATAAAAAGCATTTAATTTATTGAAATATGTAGCATATGGAAACCCTTAAAAAATTGCTTTCCGGAGGAATTATCAAAAAAGATGACCCGGTGATGCGGGAAGCCTGGAAGGTGGTTTTAGAAACCCAAAAACTTGTACCTGCGCTAAATGTTTCTACGGATATCCAAATGATGCGAGCGCGTTTAAGTGAAATTATAGGGAGTCCAATTCATAAAAGCACTACGGTGTTTATACCTTTTTATACCAACTTTGGAAAACACACACGTTTAGGCAAAAATGTGTTTATCAATCACGCATGCAGTTTTTTGGATATGGGCGGCATTATCATTGAAGACGATGTGTTGATTGGTCCTAAAGTAAATTTGATTACCGAAAACCATCCAATAGACCCCACACAGCGGAAACACCTGGATCTAAAATCGATTCTCATAAAACGCAATGCCTGGATTGGTGCTGCCGCCACAATCTTACCCGGTGTTATCGTGGGTGAAAATGCCATTGTGGCTGCGGGTGCTGTAGTGCATAAAGACGTTCCGGACAATTGTATTGTGGGGGGTGTTCCTGCCAAAGTACTTCGCAAAATTTAAAAAGTGTACCAAAACATAGAAACAGATGAAATCTTTTAAAACGCTAATTCTTCTACTGCTTATCCAATTCGCCTTACATAGTGCTAAGGCACAAGAGAAGGAACAACTGGTTCGGTTAGCCAAATTGGTTATTGATTCGGTGCAATTGGAAGATTATAAGGTTTTTCTAAAAGAAGAGATAGAAACCTCGTTACGAGTAGAACCGGGCGTACTGACACTATATGCGGTTTCGGAAAAGGAAAGACCCAACTACATTACCATTTTGGAAATTTATCAGGATATGGACGCCTACAAAGCCCATATACAAACCCCACACTTCCTAAAGTACAAAAATGGTACGCTTCATATGGTGCAATCGCTGGAACTTGTGGAAACGGTTCCGCTATTGCCATTAAAAGGGAATTATCCGAGATGATTTAGGAAATGTTTGAAAACAAAAATCTATAAGGGTCAAAAAAATGCCTAATAATGAGAACCTTACTCCAAATAATTCCTCGAAAGCACTGCTACTGGTAATTCTTTTGAATAAAAAATTTCTTGAAACTGACTATCCCCGAGGCAAGCCATAGGGGTATTTCGCCAGTTTCATTTTGGCCTTTGGGCCAAAAACCGAAATTTTGTATTTCACCTCACCCGGAACTGCAAAAAGACAGTTCCGACCTCTCCAAAGGAGAGGTAAATAGGAAACCCCGACCCAAGGGTCGGGGAATCTTTAGATTGAATCTACAGCACTAATTTACACATCCGTTACCACATCAAAGCCTTTGAAACTTCCCACAATGGCAAGTCCGGTTATTTTGTTCGCTATGCCTTTCTTTTTGATTTTTCCTGCAATCTGGTTTAAGGTGGAACCACTGCCGACAGCTTCATCTAATAATAAGAGGTGCTTATAACCTACTGTTTTTGTTACGGCAAAAGTATTTTCTGCGTTATATATCCTTTCCTCAAGTTTGTGTAGTGATTTTTGAGGGATAGGAATAATTCCTGAAATTTTTTGAATATTGATTTTTGGCAAGTTGATCTTCAAATGGGTTTCCAAATATTTCATCAGCTGGAGTTCAGGTCTAATGGTTGGTGGCACAAACCCTACCGCGTCAAATTTATTACTGTTCAACAAAGCCTCTAATTTTGGTTGTAGCTCATTTACCAACAGTCAATTCTTTTGACTCTTTACTATCAATAGTCAAAAGAATTTATACGTAATAAACCTACCAAACTAAATACCTTAAGCACATTAGATAATAAATGTAGTCGCATCCTATAAAGCTTAGGCATTTTTAGTATAAAGTATACCAATATACCAAACTTCAAACCAATACGTACAAAAATCAAATAATTGAGTGATTGGCTGTTTTCTTCGTTAGCATATGCACAATGCAAAATACAACGAAATAGCTTCAACGGACTGCGCTTAACCGAGGTTAATAACTCCTTACAACTAACCTTTACCACAAGCGGATGTTTTTATAATTTTATACAGTTTTTAAGGAGGAAGTACGAACAACTATCAACCGACAACCGAGAACCAACAACCATCAACCAACAACGAATAACGAAACATGTACCTAATTTTTGATACAGAGACTACCGGGCTCCCCAAACGATGGGATGCGCCAATAACCGATACCGATAACTGGCCCCGTTGCATACAAATTGCGTGGCAATTGCACGATGCTATGGGGGTTTTGGTAGAACATCAGGACTACCTTATTCGGCCCGACGGATTTAATATTCCTTATGACGCCGAAAAAATTCATGGAATCTCTACAGCGCTGGCCGAAAAAGAAGGGGTACCCTTGGCTGAGGTCTTGGAAAAATTTAATCTTGCGCTCTCCAAGGCAACATTTATAGTAGGCCAGAATGTAGGTTTCGATGTCAACATTATGGGGGCTGAGTTTCACCGACTTCAAGTAGCCAACCCCTTGCAAGCCTTGCCGGTATTGGATACCTGTACCGAGGAAACAGCTTTGCTCTGCCAACTTCAGGGAGGTCGTGGCGGAAAATTTAAGCTGCCTACCCTTACCGAATTGCACCACTACCTTTTTAAAGAACCTTTTAATGAGGCCCATAATGCCACGGCAGACGTTGAAGCAACTACGCGTTGTTTTCTAGAGCTGCTGCGCCGTGAGCACTATTCCAAAGAAATTCTGGATGTTCCATCGGATTATTTTGAAAAATTCTCGATGGCCAATCCACAAGAAATTCAGCCTATCGGTCTAAAGCACATCAATCTAAAAAAAGCGTCAAAAAAAATTGCAGACGCCCTTTGGCAAAAAGATACCGGCATTTCTAAAGCCGAAATAAAAGCGAATATTGCCAATTTAGAAGAGGCTTCCTTTGTGCACTTACACAATCATTCTCAATTTTCCGTCTTGCAGTCTACCATTAATATTAAGGATTTGGTGCAGGCTACTGCTAAAAACAGGATGCCTGCGGTTGCCCTAACCGACCATGCCAATATGATGGGGGCTTTTCATTTTGTAAAGGAAATAAAAGCACATAACAGTGGTGTTAAAGAGCGCAATAAGACCCTTATCGAAAAAGGGGAACAACCCACAGAGCAAGAAATAAAACCGATCATTGGCTGCGAATTTTTTGTTTGCGAAGACCGCCTTAATAAAAACAGTAAGGATAACGGCTACCAAATAGTCCTGCTGGCCAAAAATAAAAAAGGGTATCAAAACCTTTGTAAAATGTCCTCTATCGCCTACACAGAAGGCTTTTACTACGTTCCTAGAATTGACCGCCAAACGATAGCAAAATACAAGGAAGACATTATTGTACTCACCGGAAATTTATATGGGGAAGTCCCGGGAAAAGTATTAAATGTAGGAGAGAAGCAGGCCGAAGAAGCCTTATTGTGGTGGAAAACACAATTTGGGGACGACCTATACATAGAACTGATTCGTCACGGACAGGAAGATGAAGACCGCGTAAATCAGGTGTTAATCGCGTTTGCACAACAACATGGCGTAAAACTGGTAGCTACCAACAATACGTATTACTGCAGTAAGGTAGATGCCGATGCGCATGATGTGCTTTTATGCGTAAAAGATGGAGAAAAACAAGCCACACCCATAGGCAGAGGTCGCGGATATCGCTATGGCTTACCCAACCAAGAATACTATTTTAAATCTCCGGAGGAGATGAAGGCGTTGTTTAAGGATGTTCCGGAAGCCATATTTAATATTCAGGAAATTACCGATAAAATAGAGGCGTATGAATTAGCTCGCGAAGTCCTTTTGCCCAAATTTGATATTCCAGACGAATTTAAAGTACCTGATGATGCTACAGATGGGGGAAAAAGAGGGGAAAATGCCTATTTGAGGCACATTACCTACGAAGGAGCAAAAAACAGATATCCGGAACTCACCCCCGAAATCCGGGAACGGATTGATTTTGAATTACAGACCATCGAAAATTCGGGCTATCCGGGGTATTTTTTAATTGTGGAAGATTTTATACGCGAAGCACGAAATATGGATGTTTCCGTAGGTCCCGGAAGAGGATCGGCAGCGGGGTCGGTAGTGGCCTACTGTCTTAAAATCACGAATATAGACCCTTTAAAATACGATTTGCTTTTTGAGCGTTTCCTAAATCCGGATCGGGTGTCCATGCCCGATATTGATATCGATTTTGATGACGAAGGCAGAGGACGTGTTATGGACTATGTCATTAAAAAGTACGGGGCCAATCAGGTAGCACAAATTATTACCTACGGCACCATGGCCGCAAAATCATCCATTCGAGATACGGCCAGAGTTTTGGATCTTCCTCTAAATGATGCCGATCGCATTGCCAAGCTTATTCCCACCATGTCTAAACTAGACAAAATTTTTGGAGTAGATGAGGGCGAATTAAAAAAGAAGTTTCGAAGTGATGATTTTGAAAAGGTAAACCAACTTTTGAATATCGCCGAAGGTGACGATTTGGAAGGTCGTACCCTGCAAATGGCACGGGTTCTTGAAGGTTCCCTTCGCAACACCGGAATTCACGCCTGTGGCGTTATTATAACCCCAAGCGACATTACCGATTTTGTGCCAGTGGCCACCGCCAAAGATTCTGATCTTTATGTAACCCAGTTCGATAACTCAGTGGTGGAAAGTGCCGGTCTTCTAAAAATGGACTTTCTGGGATTAAAAACGCTCACCTTAATTAAGGATACTGTAAAAATTGTAAAAGCCCGATTAAACATCGATTTGGTGCCCGACGATTTTCCGTTAGATGATGAAAAGACCTATGCCCTATTTCAAAAAGGAGATACCGTAGGAATATTTCAGTACGAATCGCCCGGAATGCAAAAGCACCTAAAAGATTTAAAACCATCTGTTTTTGATGATCTTATTGCCATGAATGCCCTCTACCGCCCCGGGCCTATGGAATATATTCCCAGTTTTATTGCCAGGAAAAACGGCATGGAAAGCATAACCTATGATTTGCCCGAAATGGAAGAATACCTGAAGGAAACCTACGGTATTACGGTGTACCAAGAACAGGTAATGCTTTTATCTCAAAAACTGGCCGGTTTTTCTAAAGGTGATGCCGATGTGCTACGAAAAGCTATGGGAAAAAAAATATTTGCACTGCTTCAAAAATTAAAACCTCAGTTTTTGGATGGGGGTGAAAAAAACGGTCATCCCAGAACAATTCTAGAGAAAATATGGAAAGATTGGGAAGCTTTCGCATCCTATGCCTTTAACAAAAGTCACTCTACCTGTTACGCCTATATTGCATACCAAACGGCCTATTTAAAAGCACATTATCCGGCAGAGTATATGGCTGCGGTATTAAGTAATAACATGAACGACATAAAGCAAGTATCTTTCTTTATGGAAGAGTGTAAACGTATGGGCTTACAAGTTTTAGGGCCGGATGTTAACGAATCCTTCTACAAATTTGCTGTAAATAAAGCGTATGCCATTCGTTTTGGAATGGGTGCTGTAAAAGGGGTAGGACGGGCAGCCGTAGAAACGATTGTAGCACACCGAAAGAAACAAGGGTCTTATAAATCTGTTTTTGATTTAGCCAAACGTATAGACCTCCGTGCGGCTAACAAAAAAGCGTTCGAAAATTTAGCCGTTGCAGGTGGTTTCGACTCCTTTAAACCTACCCATAGAGCACAGTATTTTCACGATGACGGAGACGGTATTACCTTTTTGGAGAAGGCCATAAAATACGGTGCCAAATATCAGGAAAATGAAAATTCTAGTCAGGTAAGTCTTTTTGGAGATAGCAGTGAGGTGCAAATTGCAGAACCGGTGGTTCCTCCTTGCACGAAATGGGGTACCATGGAAAAGCTAAGACGGGAAAAAGAAGTGGTGGGTATTTATATTTCCGGACATCCTTTAGACGATTTTAAAACTGAAATAAACGCCTTTTGTAATGCAGGAGTGGCCGCATGTACGGCATTAGAAAACCACATCAACAAAGAACTCACTTTTGCGGGCGTCGTTTCCGATGTACAGCATAGAACGTCTAAGAATGGCAAAGGTTGGGCTTCTTTCACCTTGGAAGACTATACAGACAGCTTTGAGTTTCGCATTTTTGGAGAAGAATATTTAAAATACCGACATTTTTTAATGATTAATGCCTTTGTCTATTGTAAGGTCTTTGTTCAGGAAGGATGGATCAACAAAGAAACCGGTAAAAGGGGCGAACCACGTTTAAAGTTCACGCATGTAATGTTGCTACAGGATGTCATGCAAACCTATGCCCGGAAGTTGACGATTAATTTCGATATTAATCAGCTTCAAGAAGAACGCGTGCATCAATTAAAGAAAACGTTAACGGCGCACAAAGGAGAACATTTGTTGCATTTTTCGATCTTCGAAAAACAGCAAAAAATTAAAGTCAATTTAGCAAGTAGAAAACAAAAAGTGGAAATTAGTAGCAGCCTATTGGCGGCCTTAGAAGCAGAAGAAGTACATTATAAATTAAACTAAGAAGTAGTAATTCTTGTACAGTAAAGGGGATTGAGGGGCATAAAAAAGGCACTGCCTAAAAGAGGTCTTAGAGGCGTATAAAAGAGCTTAAAACCCTTTCAAGGGGGCGCACTCTTAAAGATATAAAGTTTATCAATAAAGCCATAAGGAAAAGGAATTTACCCATAGTAAGGAAAACGAAAAATAAATGACTAAATTTACACAATTAATAAATACATAGATATGGCATTAGAAATAACAGATGCCACTTTTGATGAAGTGGTACTCAAAAGCGATAAACCGGTAGTAGTAGATTTTTGGGCAGCTTGGTGCGGTCCTTGTAGAATGGTAGGGCCCATTATAGATGAGGTAAGCAATGAATATGAAGGTAGGGCCGTTGTGGGCAAGGTAGATGTAGATTCAAATCAAGAATTTGCAGCCAAATACGGCGTTCGTAATATCCCGACCGTTTTGGTCTTTAAAAATGGTGAAATTGTAAGCAGACAGGTAGGTGTATCTCCCAAAAAAGTGTATACCGATGCCATTGATGCAGCGATCTAAGCATCTTTGACTATACAATAATCTTAAAGTAAAAAATCCCCTTTCAGTGGGATTTTTTTTATGCGTATATTCGTGTGATGGATATTGTATCGGAACTTCAAAAATCTTCTCTTTTTAGCAATTTAGAACTGTTGGCTACACAGGTTGTAGAGGGGTTTGTGAGTGGCATTCACAAGAGTCCTTTTCATGGGTTTTCGGCAGAATTTGCAGAACACAAAATTTATAATAAAGGGGAAAGTACCAAGCATATCGATTGGAAACTTTACGCCAAAACCGACAAGCTCTATACCAAAAGATATGAAGAAGAAACCAATCTTAGGTGTCATATGATTTTGGATAACTCGGCGTCCATGTACTATCCATCGATTCAAAATCCGGATGTGGATAATCTCAACAAAATTAGTTTTGGCGTATTGGCTATTGCAGCTTTAATGCAAATTTTGAAAAAGCAAAGAGATGCTGTTGGACTTAGTGTATATGCAGGCAATTATAGTTATTATGCGCCAGAGAAAGGCAGCGAGAGGCATTATCAGATGTTATTTGCAAAATTAAATGCAATTGCACAGGCTGCTAATCCGGAAAAGAAAACAGACATGGTTACCCATCTTCATGAAATTGCGGAAAAAATGCACCGGAGAAGTCTGTTTTTTCTCTTTACCGATCTTTTACAAGACACCGACGACCAATACATGTTTGATGCCTTACAACATTTAAAATACAAAAAGCACGAGGTTATTCTGTTTCATTTATTAGATAAGGAAAAGGAGGTTCATTTTAATTTTGACGACACCCCAAAACGCTTTGTCGATGTAGAAACAGGAGCGCAGATAGATGTATATGCCCACCAAATAAGAAAGCACTACGAAACCGCAATAAACGATTATATTAATGCGGTAAAATTAAAATGTGCCCAATACAAAATACAGTATGTTGAAGCCGATGTGCACTCGGGATTTTCAAGGGTTTTAAACACTTTTTTGGTGGCGCGTCAAAAGTTTTTATAATTCGTGTTTTTTTATAGTATTTTGTTTGTGCAATTAAATAAGCGGTGTATATTTGCACTCGCTTTACGCCACGGTTCGGTAGTTCAGTTGGTTAGAATACCTGCCTGTCACGCAGGGGGTCGCGGGTTCGAGTCCCGTCCGGACCGCTTAAATTTAGTTTAATTTTATCAAAAGCCCGTAAATATGATGTTTACGGGCTTTTTTCATTTTATTAAATGGTATTTAATATGCCCTCTCGGGTGAGTAATGAGGTGAGTACTTTTATTTTTAAAATTTACTCACCTCAACCTCTGAAACCTATCGCATTCACTGACCGTTGTTTGCATTATGACTCCAGCTATCTACATTTAATATTGCTAAATCCAGAAATAATAATGCCTTTGGTTTAAATTAGTGTCCTATATACTAACATTCTTTTCGCTTACAGGTTATCGAGGCTTTTTTTTCTATTAAAATGGACCTTTTAAGCATGGTATTACAAAAGTGGTTGGTTTGTAATAACTTTTTTTGTGTGCTAATATTGTATTCTATTAGCTGTAACAGCTTGATAAATAACCATTTGTTAACTAAAAATAACCTGATAAAGTTTTAAAGAGAAGTAAGAGTATACAGAGTGAACTCCATAAAGGGATAATTCATTTTGGGTAAATTATGACTACTAATGGAAAACATTCAACTATAATGCGCTCATAATGGAAAATATTTGTTTGAAATACTATAAAGTGCCTTCTTAATGGAAAATATTTTCATCTCTCTTTTGTGTTATATTGGAAATATTTGGTCAAATATCATTTTATAATGGAAAATATTTGTAATTTTAGCTACTTAATTTAGTTATAATGGAAAAAAGTATACCCATACACCTCCAAGAAATTATTTTTTCTTCGAGCGATTCCAATATAAGCAGGCAAATTTCGGTATTGGAAAAGGAAGGGAAAATCAGGAAAATTGCATCCCGTATCTATACCTCAAACTTTACGGATAACAATGAAGATATTGTTAAAAGGAATCTTTTTACCATTCTCGGAAAACTATACCCGGGATCATTATTAAGCCATAGATCTTCTATTGAATTCAAACCTACTTCAAAAGGGCATATATTCATAACCTATACCTATACTAAAAAAGTAAGTTTACCCGGAATAACCATACGGTTTCTTCAGGGAGAAGGTCCTATTGAAGGGGATACATTGTTTTCTGGGGAATTGTATGTTTCCCAAAGAGAAAGGGTTTTTCTTGAAAATTTGCAAGTTTCCAGAAGACTAGGGCCAGAATCCAAAACACTGACCCTATCTGAGATAGAAGAAAAACTGGAACAAATTGTTAGGGTAAATGGGGAAGATGCTTTAAATGAGGTCAGGGATAGATCTAGGGTCATAGCCGAAAAGTTGATGATGCAAAAGGAATTTGAAAAACTGGATAGGTTGATAAGTGCTTTATTAACCACCCATACTTCAAAAATATTGACCTCTCCCGCAGCGATGGCTAGGGCATTCGGAACCCCATTCGACCCGGCAAGAATTAAGTTGTTCGAAACCTTATTTTTAGCATTGCACCAACGTGAGTTTAAAAGCTATCCCGATGCAAACTTAGAGCCATCTGCATTTAAAAACTTTGCTTTTTTTGAGGCCTATTTTTCCAATTACATCGAAGGAACGGTATTTGAGCTTGGCGAAGCAAAAAATATAATAAGTACAGAACAGCCTTTGCCCAACAGAAATGAGGATTCTCATGATATATTGGGCACCTATAAATTGGTAAGCAATGTGAAGGAAATAAAAACCCTCCCTACATCAGCAGAAGAGCTTTTAAGGATTTTGGAATACCGACATCAAGTCCTTTTAGGTGCTAGATTGGACAAACAGCCAGGTAAGTTTAAGGACAAGAACAATAGATCAGGAAATACGCATTTTGTGGATTACACAATGGTCCGGGGTACTTTAATAAAAGGGTTTGAATATTACAATGTTTTAAATGATCCTTTTGCCAAAGCAGCCTACATTATGTTTATGGTCAGTGAGATTCATCCGTTTCTGGATGGTAATGGAAGAATAGCACGGGTAATGATGAATGCTGAACTTGTAAAGGCAGGACAGACTAGAATTATGATCCCTACCGTTTACAGGGACGACTATTTAGGGGCTTTGAGACGATTGACCAGGCAATCAGAACCAGAGGTATATATTAGGATGTTGCAAAGAGCGCAGCTTTTTTGTAGTACCCTAACAGCGAATTCTATAGATATTATGCAGAACCAATTAGAAAAAAGTAATGCTTTTAAAGAACACGATGAAGCTCGATTAGTTTTCTAATCGGCTCAATTGGTTAACTGAACCTAACTCATTACAAGATAAAATAGGGAATGAATTATTAATTCTTCAGCCTATTTTTCGGAACAATATCTTACTAAAACAAAACTACAATTGAAGTAAATACCTTGCACTTCTACCCGCTCCTACCGGAACAAAAATATGCTTTTCAACTAAGTCTTGTAAATCTCTTGTCGCCGTTGCCTTGGAAGTTCCGGCAATGCCAACGTATTTTCTGGCGTTCATTTCACCTTCAAATCTTTTTGGACCTTCTTCCAGCATTCTTTTAATTACCTTTAGTTGCCGTTCATTAAGTGCGGTTAGGTTAACGTCAAAGAATTTGGTCTTTTTTAAAGTAAATTCAATTTCTTCCTCCGCTTGTATTTGTGCGTCTAAAACGGTTTTTACAAAATAGGTTATCCAAGGTTTTATTTCATTGGAGCGCTGAGCCAATTGTAGCGCATCATAAAAGTTGTTTTTATGCTGCTCAATTGATTTTGATAGACTTAATAAAATAGGTCTTTGGATACTTTGTGATAAAGCTTTTTCCGAAATGGCACGGCCTATTCTGCCATTGCCATCTTCAAAAGGGTGAATAGATTCAAAATATAAATGTGCTATTGCCGCTCGTATAATGGGTTGTTTAATTGGATTGGAACCATCCGGTGCAGTAGAATTAAACCATTGTATAAAGGTGGTCATTTCCGTTTCTACTTTGGCCGATGGAGGAGCTTCATAATGTACTTTCTCCTTTCCCATCGCACCGGACACAATCTGCATAGGTTCTTGGTGGGTTCGCCAGACACCGGCTTCAATAGCTTGGTTTCCTTTCATCAGCATAGTATGCCAAGAAAATAGGGTTTCTTTTGTTAAAGGCTCCAAAACGCTTTTTCTAACCGCTATCATCAGCTCAGATATGCCTTCTACCCTTTTGTCATTTACTATAGGAAGTTCAGCATGGAGATTCAAATTTCTTCTGATAGACAATACTACATCCTTTCTGCTCAAATACTCTCCTTCTATTTCAGAGGTTTTAATCGCCTCGGAAACCATAATGTTAATCATGGCTTCCGTTTGCATTTCTTTGGGAAGTCCTTCTAAAAACCCACTTATTCTTCCGGTTCGCTCAGCGAATTGAAATAACATATCCTCAATACCGATAATGTCGTATCGAAAATTAGGCCAGTCATTTTGTTGCCAATTGTATTTCATGAGCCGATTAGCTTTAATAATCGGCTCAAATATAATGAAAATTTGAGTTGATTAGGATATTTAATTGGCTCAAAATAGCTCTTACTATCAACCTATTTTAATTCAAATGGGGTGAAGTAGGTCATTTTTAACCCTCAAATAACCCCGAATTCAAACAGAAAAAATGTTAAAAATGTTAAATTTTTCAGGTGAGTAAATGGGCGTGTAAGGCAATATCTTACGTGAAAAGCCTCAATAAAATAGAGGGATTTTTAGGCAAAGTTCGAGTCCCGTCCGGGACAGCCAGTAAATAAAGGGCTTCCAAGAAATTGGAAGCTTTTTTGATTTTAGGTTGCACGTAGATTGCACGCAATCAATATATCAAACTTCTTTCCTAACTACTTAGCATGAAAGGGTTTATGAAAGATTTACAGTACTATCATCTGTATAATGTAAATGCAAGTTTTTCTCCAGTCTAAATCAAAATTTGATTTTGAAGTTTTATCGGTAACAAAGTATGGGACTATTTTCATAGAAATTTATTTCTTCGAAGTGGTATCTACTGGACTATTTCTGTCAAAAAGCTTATTTAACCGATTTGATAATCAATAGATAATCACTAAATTTACATCAAATAATAATTTTAACACTACACTTATTAATAAATAATGCACATCCTCTAATAATAATTTAAGCACAACATCAATTAATAATCAGTGAACAACGTTGAAATCTAGGTTTAAAAAGAGATATCTGTAAAATTAAAATATACAAATGGCAACACCGGGAGAGAAATTAGCGGAATCATTGGAAAAGTTAAAAGCACTTCAAGATTCAGGCATTGTTGCGATAAGGGCCGATGATCTTTCAAGGGTTCATAAAGAAAGACTAATAAAAAATGGATTTATAAAAGAAGTGATAAAGGGTTGGTACATTGCCACACCGCATGACGAGCTACAGGGCGATAGTACTTCTTGGTTTACCTCTTTTTGGGACTTTTCCGCAAGATATCTACAAGATCGCTACGGGGAAGACTACTGTGTTTCAGCGGAACAATCCCTCATGTTCCATGCTGGAAATAATGCTGTTCCAGGGCAACTGATTATTAGATCGAGTAAGGGAAACAATTCAGCTACAAACTTGTTATTCGGGACCTCGATATTCGTTATGAAATCGCCCTTGCCCGATATTGCTGAAATCGAGATTCGTGAAGGAATGCGAATCGTTAGTTTGGCTTCTTCCATAGTACATAGCACCCCTTCAATATTCACGAAACAGGCCATTGATTCAAGAACAGCACTTATGATGATACAGGACGCGTCCGAACTTCTACCAATTCTGTTAGAAGGTGGGCACTCAACCATTGCAGGAAGACTGGTAGGAGCGTACCGAAATCTGGGACAGGATAAAATTGCGGACGCGATTTTAAAAACGATGACAGCGGCCGGATATGATGTTAGGGAAACAGACCCATTTACAGCACCATCCACAATTAAATTTGACCCAAGGGAACGTTCCCCATATGTGAATCGAATAAAATTGATGTGGCAAGAAATGAGGGAAGTTGTGATTGCAGTCTTTCCGAAACCTCCGGGCATTCCAGAAGATTTGAAATCATATATGGAAAAAATCGATGAAATCTACGTAACCGATGCCTATCATTCCTTATCCATAGAAAAATATAATGTAACACCGGAACTTATCGAACGCGTTCGAAGTGGCAATTGGAATCCCGAGGATAATGTAGAGGACTTAAAACAAAAGGATGCCATGGCCGCTAGAGGTTATTGGTTAGCATTCAACGCGGTCAAGAAAAGTATACAGCAGATTGTTGAAGGAAAGAACCCAGGTAATGTCGCAGATGAAGAACACGGCGATTGGTACAGGGAATTATTTGGCCCAAGTATTACCACCGGAATATTAAAACCTTCGGATTTGGCAGGGTATCGAAATGCCCAAGTCTATATTGGACAGTCCAAACATACCCCTGTCAATGTACATGGTGTTAGGGATGTGATGCCCTTGCTTTTTGAGTTGCTGGCGTCTGAAAAAGAGGCTTGCGTACGTGCGGTGTTAGGTCATTTTTTCTTTGTGTACATACATCCTTACATGGACGGTAACGGTCGTATGGGTCGTTTCTTAATGAATACGATGCTTATCTCTGGGGGGTATCCTTGGACGGTAATCCCCATTGAAGAAAGGGATGTCTATATGAAGACACTTGAAAGTGCGAGTGTTGAAAATAATATTGAACCTTTTGCGCAATTCATAGCTTATTTGGTAGATGCTGGGCTAAAAGGGAAGCCCATAGCAAAGAAATTGATATAAGCGTATTTATCTGAGAAATGCGACCAATATTCCAAGGATATAATTTATCTATTTGTACAACTATCTGATTTTAATCCCTGATTGTTCTCGCGAGCAAGGAAATTGATTCGGGGAAAGAATCAAAATCATCCGTGGTTATCACTATCCGACGAACAATTGTTGCAAAAGGCAGGGCTTTGGAAAAGGACTATGACACCGGCAAGGAAGGGTATACTATGGCGGCCATTTTGCTATTTGGTAAAGACGAAACCATACAGCATATTTTACCACACTATAAAATCTATGCTTTGGTGCGCAAAGATAATGTTGAGCGTTATGACGATCGGTTGTACTGTACCAGCAATCTAATTGATGCATATGACGAATTAGTGGAGCTAATGATGCAGCAATTGAGGGAGCAATCGGAGGAGCAATTGATGGATTAACCGGGGGAGTAAAAAACCGGTTGGTTACGCTTGTTGCCAAAATCTATAGTAACCCCGGCATTAAATCGACAGAGCTACAAGAAGCCCTTAATGTATCTGAAAGAACGATAACATCTGATATTAATAGGCTCGAAGATTTTATTGAGTACTGCGGCAGTAAAAAGACAGGAGGGTATTTTCTCAAGGATACTATAAAACAAGTCTTGGATAGTACTGAATAAGGTTGCGGGATAACCTGCGGATTAAATTACAGGATAAATATTTTGGGGAAGGCTACAAAGAAAGGAGCAGTTTTTTGTTTTTTGTAAAGCCGATCCAAATTTTGTTAACCTCGTAGAAAACAAAGACCATCTTGGGATTTTAGAATTGATTAAAAAAAAGAGCAAAGTTTTCATTGTAGAAAATCAATTTTGATTCCCTGGCAAACTCTTGTCTCTAAGCTGAACTGTTCAAACTTTTTCACATATATCGGATATTTTAAAAGTAAAATTAAGTTCTAAAAAACGGCTGTTATACGGTACAACGAGAATTTGCACCACTAAAAATCACTTTCAGTTCCATTTGTCGTTTTTTTATTAGTTCCGCTAATTCATCTTTTATGAAACTAAAATCTTCCAAAAATTAATTTGATTTCTGATAGAAAATTTAGCACCCTACGGGTCATTTTTTGTGGATAGGGATAGTCAGTTTCAAGAAATTTTTTATTACCCGGAAATTCAGCGGTTATAGCCAAACCAACCCGTTCTAAGTCGCTAAACTTGGGCTCACGTTTTGGATAGGTTAAAAGGTCTTCTTTTGATATTTTATCAATACTTCCATTATTCTTTCGTAATTTGCATTTAAGTTGTTCATTGTAAATGTGTTATAGCTAAAACAAGGTGCTGATTATCAGTAAAATGAACAACGTTTTTCTTTTAAAGCATAATGCGTAACGGGTTATGAATATTAAAATTATACGTAAAAAAGAGCTTAAGATTTCATTTTTATGGTTTCTTATTGGACTATTTTATTCCTGTAATACTTCTGCAGATCAGGTTGACTTCAGTACGCAGATAAAGCCTATATTAAATTCGAAATGTATTACCTGTCACGGGGGTGTCAAAAAAAGCGGTGGTTTCAGCCTGCTTTTTGAGGATGAGGCCTTCGCTGTAACCGAATCGGGGAAACCGGCCATAATACCTGGGAATGCGGCTGGCAGCGAATTTATAAGACGGTTGAAAGAAGATGATCCCGAACTGCGGATGCCCTATGAGAAACCAAGGCTATCCGATGAGGAAATAGAACTGCTTTCAAAATGGATAGACCAAGGAGCCAAATGGGGAACTCATTGGGCGTACTCGTTACCAAAGGAAGTAGCAGTGCCGACAATCGTCCAAAAGGCGAGTATGCTCCAAGTAGGGGAAGACGTTTTTTTACAAAACGATATCGACAACTTTATCTTAGCCCGATTGGAAAATGAGCGGGTTTCACCAAATGCGCCAGCGGATAAAAATGTACTCATAAGGAGATTGGCCTTTGACATTACAGGTCTGCCGCCTTCGGAACGTTTATATTCCGATTTTACCAATGGCAACCTTAGCTACGAAAATGTGGTAGATACACTCTTGGCTCAGAAAACCTTTGGCGAAAAATGGGCCAGTTGGTGGCTAGACCTTGCCAGATATGCGGACACCAAAGGCTATGAAAAGGATAATGGAAGAACGATGTGGCGTTACAGGGATTGGGTCATAGACGCCTTTAATAAGGATATGCCCTACGACCAATTTACCATGGAGCAGTTAGCTGGCGACCTTTTACCCAATCCTTCGGTGGATCAATTGATTGCCACCGCATTTCACAGGAATACCATGAACAATGACGAAGGGGGTACGGATGACGAGGAGTTTCGGGTGGCCGCCGTAATAGACCGGGTAAACACTACGTATTCCGTTTGGCAAAGTACCACCATGGAATGTGTACAGTGCCACTCTCATACGTACGATCCTTTTAAATTTGAGGAATATTACAAAAGTTTGGCGTTTTTTAATAACACAAGAGACGAGGATACCCCAGATGAAAGTCCCAACATCCGTTTTTTTGATGAAGCACAATTAAAAAGGAAGGAAGCGCTCCTTTCTTGGATAAAACAATATGGAACTCAAGAAACTGCCCAGCAGTATGGCGACTTCTTACTTTTTAAGGAACCCAAATATTTGGCGCATAATGCGGCGAACTTTGTGAATGGGGAACTTGCCGATACCAAATATCTCGCCCTCTGGAAAGATGGTTCCTGCGAGCTTAAAAACATCCATACCAACGGTGCATCCTTCATGTATATGGAGTACAGTGCCCCGTTGAACGGCACAGTAATGACCATACGAGAAAACAATGCCCAAGGCCAGATACTTGCCCAATTTGGAATTGATAAAACCGAAGGTAGGATTATCCGCCGGATACCTTTCCGGCAAATTGAGGAACCCGTCGATTTATTTATTGAAAGCAAGAACAACGCAATCGCACCTCAGGTCTCTACAAGCTATATCACTTGGTTCGCCTTTTTGGAAGATATTCCCGGGGAGGGTGAAAGGGGGCATTCTCAGGGAAACGAAACATTTTTGGATTTACTAAATGCCAAAACGGACAAACTACCCATCATGGTTGAGAATAACGAACAAATGGCGAGGGCGACGCAAATTTTTGAGCGAGGCAGTTGGATGGTTCTTGGGGATACGGTGCAACCAGGTACGCCCAAATCCCTTAACCCATTTTTACAGGAATGGCCTCAGAACCGTTTGGGGATGTCCAAATGGTTGGTCAGCAAAGAGAATCCTTTAACGGCTAGAACCTTGGTCAACAGGGTATGGCATCAGATTTTTGGAAGGGGCATCGTCGCTTCCATAGAGGATATGGGAACCCAGTCAGATCCGCCTAGCCATCCTGCCTTGCTCGATTGGTTGTCCTTGCGTTTTATGAACGAGCAGGAGTGGCAAATAAAATCGCTTGTCAAGGAGATTGTGATGTCCGGTACGTACAGACAAAGTTCTGTTGCCACACCGGAACTATACCAAAAGGACCCCCACAATGAACTGTATGCCCGCGGACCCAGATTGCGTTTGTCGGCAGAGCAAATACGAGATCAGGCACTGGCGGTATCCGGGTTGCTTAGCGATAAAATGTATGGTCCAGGGGTAATGCCTCCACAACCAGAGGGTGTTTGGCAATCCGTATATAGTAATGAAAGTTGGGTGGAAAGCAAAGGCGATGACCGGTACAGAAGGGCCATTTATACCTATCTAAAAAGAACAAGCCCGTACCCGTCTTTTATAACCTTTGACGCCGGCAGTAGGGAGGTCTGCACCATTCGCAGAACGGTCACCAACACACCCCTACAGGCCTTAGTAACCTTGAACGACCCTGTGTATTTGGAAGCCGCCTTTGAATTGGCTAAAATAATGGATCGGGAGGATGTGGAAGAAGGCATTGCATTGGGGTTTGAAAAGGCTATGCGCTCCAAAATTGACACGGAAAAACTAACGGTACTGAAAAACCTTTATGACGATGCTTTGATGGATTTTGAATCGGGATTGGAAAAGGAATATAACTTTATGGGACTTAAGGAAAGACCGTCCCATAAAATCGCGGCCTTGACAGTCGTCGCAAATGCGGTCATGAACTTGGACGAATTTTTGACCAAGGCATAATTAAAATAGTTTAGAAAAATATGAAGCCCAATATCGATAACCTTATAGCGGAAAAAATTCAGCGAGAACTGGAAGTCA
Source organism: Aurantibrevibacter litoralis (assembly GCF_034651555.1). Lineage (NCBI taxonomy): Bacteria > Pseudomonadati > Bacteroidota > Flavobacteriia > Flavobacteriales > Flavobacteriaceae > Aurantibrevibacter > Aurantibrevibacter litoralis. The sequence continues at coordinate 278,846 of NZ_JAYEEQ010000001.1, forward strand.
AGACAAGACGCCATTTCATCAAACAATGCGCCACGGGTATGGGCGGTCTCGCCCTGGGTTCCTTTTTTTTGGGATGCGATCCATTTGACCGATCAAAAAATAAATCGATCGTAGCTTCCGGATTTACCGAACGCGATTTGAATCCTTTGGCCACGTTGCCCCCACCTTTTTCGCCCCGAGTGAAGAACGTTATTTATTTGCACATGGCCGGGGCGCCATCCCAATTGGAGATGTTCGATTATAAACCGGAACTGGCCAGACTCAATAACCAAGAATGTCCGCAATCGCTCTTGGAAGGAAAGAAATTCGCTTTTATTCGTGGCACGCCTAAATTGTTAGGGCCGCAGGCAACCTTTAAACAGGAGGGAGAATCCGGAAATTGGGTATCGGATAACCTACCCCATTTTAAGAAGGTAGTGGATGAGGTAGCTTTTTTGAAGGCGGTGCATACCGATCAATTCAATCACGGCCCGGCGCAATTGTTCATGCATACCGGTAGCCCAAGATTGGGCAGGCCCAGTATAGGTTCTTGGGTTACCTATGGGCTCGGTTCCGAAAACCAGAACTTACCAGGTTTTGTGGTGCTTACTTCGGGTGGAAAAGCCCCGAGTGCCGGAAAAAGTGTTTGGGGAAGCGGGTTTTTACCATCGGTTTACCAAGGCGTTCAATGCCGGTCCAAAGGAGACCCGGTGCTGTATATAGACGATCCCGATGGAATGTCTCGCGATCTAAAAAAGAAAACCGTTCAGGCCATCAACGAGATCAATAAAAAGGAATATGCCAAATATGCCGATCCGGAAATTCTGGCTCGTATCAATCAATATGAGATGGCCTACAGAATGCAGATTGCGGTTCCGGAGGTCATGAACATTAACAGTGAACCTGAGTATATCAAGGAAATGTACGGGGTGGAGCCGGGCAAAGAATCCTTTGCCAACAATTGTCTTTTAGCAAGAAAACTGGTAGAGGATGGCGTGCGTTTTGTTCAGTTGTTCGATTGGGGCTGGGATGCCCATGGCACGGATCCCAGTACCGCCGTAGATTTGGGATTGAAAAACAAATGCAGGGAGATAGACAGGCCCATGAGTGCGTTGTTGTTAGACCTGAAACAACGGGGGTTGTTGGAGGATACCTTGGTCGTTTGGGGCGGTGAGTTTGGAAGGACGCCGATGCAGGAAAACAGGGAAGGCAAAACGATGGGGTTCAAAGGAAGGGACCATCATGGGGATGCCTTTACCATGTGGATGGCCGGTGGCGGTATCAAAAAAGGGGCGTCGCATGGGCAGACAGATGCCATTGGTTTTTCAGGTATAGATGGAAGGGTTTCCGTACACGATGTGCATGCCACTATCTTGCACCTTTTAGGATTTGATCACGAACAATTTACCTTCAATTTTCAGGGAAGGCCTTTTCGATTGACGGATGTAGAGGGTGAGGTAATTCATCAAATTCTATCCTGATGATTAAAATTTCGGAATCTTTAAAGTAGGGCATGAACGTTTCACGATATAGCGCCATAATTTTTACCGTAATGGTACTCCTTGCGATGAACAGCTATGGCCAAGGTCAAAAAAAGATACTATTCTTCCAAACGGATTGGGGGCGAACCGCTACCATAGATGAATTCTGTGAAAAAGCTAAGGCAGCCGGCTATGACGGAATCGAAGTGTGGTTGCCAAGTTCGGAAAAGGAACAACAGGAACTCCTTGAAGCCCTTTCGAAGCACGGCTTAAAAGTAGGTTTTTTGAACGGGACCAATAAGTCCTTGCCCATTGGGGAAAGCCTAAAGGCTTTTGGCGATCATCTGAAAAAATTGGTGGCTTTGTCCCCGGAATACATCAACTGCCATACAGGGAGCGACTTTTTTACTTTTGAGCAGAACAAGACGTTTATAGAAGTAGCAAACGCAATTTCCAAGGAGTACGATATTCCCGTTTACCACGAAACCCACAGAGGGCGTTTTAGTTTTAATCTGCCCGACACTAAAACTTATCTTTCCAGGATTCCGAAACTAAAATTGAATCTGGATATCAGTCATTGGATGGTGGTTCATGAGTCTTTGTTGGAAAGCAATGAGGAAGACCTAGAAGCCGTCATAGCCCGTACGGCCCATCTTCATGCACGAGTGGGGCATGCCGAGGGGCCACAGGTCAACGATCTCCGGGCGCCCGAGTGGAAATCGGCCTTGGACAGACACCTGGATATTTGGGAGGAAGTGATACGAAATCATTGGAAAACAAACGATACCTTTACCCTTACAACGGAGTTCGGGCCTCCAAACTACATGCCAACCTTGCCCTATACAAAAGTACCCGTGGCCGATCAGTGGCAGTTAAATGTATATATGATGAAAATGATAAAGGAGCGATTGGGCCTTCAGTAAGAATAGCAATGGAAATTTTAAAACAACTTCTAGGAAGGTTACATCCACTTTTAGTGCACCTACCAATAGGTTTCATCATTCTGGCCTTACTCTTTCAGGCGTATGACCGTACACATAACCAACTAAGAAAGGTCATTGCCACCATTTATTTATGGGCCGGATTTGCGGCCGCGATTGCCTGCCTTACGGGATATCTCCAATATCTAGGGGAAGGGTATGCTTACGAAACGATCCAGTGGCATCTCTGGTCCGGGATCGTCACTGCGCTGTTCTGTTTCTTAATGTGGCTAAGGCTGGGTAAAATTCCAATAAAAAAGAGTTTTGCTAAAGTCCCTATTAGCGCATATTCCGTTCTAATGTTTATACTTATTTCATTTACGGGGCATCAGGGCGGAAACATTACCCATGGCGAAGATTATTTGGTAGAACCGTTGCCCAATTCCCTAAAAGCTGCATTGGGATATGAAATTTTCGAGGAAAAGGAAATTGTACTATCAGAAGAGGATTGGCAAAATGCAGTACTCTATACAGATATTGTTCAACCCATATTAAACAATAATTGCGTAAGTTGTCATAATCCCAAAAAATCTAAGGGCGATTTGCTTTTACATACCAAAGAGGGCATCGAGACAAGCGGTGAGAATGCCCCTGTGGTGATGGCCAACCAGCCCGATCGCAGTGAACTTTTTAAAAGGATGGCACTTCCAAAGGAAGATGACAAACATATGCCCCCTGATGGAAAAAGACAGCCAACTAAAGAAGAGGTGGCCTTGATCGGGGCTTGGATTAAAAACGGGATGTCCTTTGATAAGACCATAGGAGAAATAGGGCTGGAAAAGTCCCTTCTTGCGGCCTTCTTTCCAAAATCAACCGAGTTAGATCATCCTAGCAGTGAAATTGTTGAAGCCCACAAGGATAGTATTTTGAAAGTTAAGGAAACGGGTCTGCATGTACACCCTATAAGCGAAACGACCAATTTTTTGAAAGTATCGGCGTTAAATTTGCCAAGCTTTGAGGATTCCGATGTTGCATCTCTTTTGCCGGTAAAGGAGCAGGTCGCACTATTGGATTTAGGAGGCACCCAAATTTCGGACGCTATTTTCAGTACCCTATCCACCTTGCCCAACCTTACCATTTTAAAGCTAGATCATACCTCAATAACCGGAGACCAAATTGAACAGTTGGCTTCTTTGCAACACCTAAAAAGCCTCAATGTGTCGCATACAAACTTTAAGGAAGGCCATGTGCCCAAGCTACAGAAGTTGAGGCAATTAAAAAAAGTGTTTTTGTACAATACTATGGCCGATCAAATGGGAACGCAAACTTTAGCCGGAGGAAAAACGGTTTTGGAGTATGGTAAGTATACCCTGCCACCCATAACTTCGGACAGTATCGTCTACTAGTGCCCAGCTTGGGATTAATTTTGATGTGAGCTAGTGGCCAAATGCGACATTCATATTTTGAATGTAAAACTATTCAATCTAAAGATTCCCCGGCGCTTAGGGTCGGGGTTTCCTATTTATCGCTCCTTTGGAGCGATCGGAACTGCTTTTTGCAGTTCCGGGTGAGGAAAATACAACATTTCGGTTTTTGGCTCAAAGGCCAAAATGAAACCGGCGAAACCCGTACTGAGCGCAGTAGAGGTATAGCCCTATGGCTTGCCTCGGGGATAGTAGGTTTCAAGAAATTAAGACCGTTGCAAGGAGTTAATACTATCTAAAAATCTCGTATCTTTTATATATGGAAACCTCTAGAAATACGAATCAATTCCTGTTTTAAAAGCATTTTTTCTTCCCAATTTATTTTGTACTTGTGTTTGCGTTTACACGGATTCTTAGTCTTCCAGATATAGGGTTTTTAAAACCTATTATCGCATAAAAAAAGTTCCACCGAAGCGGGACTAAAGATTTTTATCTACTCCGCCCATGGCGGATTATTGTGATAATCTAAAAAAAAAGTCCCACTGAAGCAGGACTAAAGGTTTTCATCTACTCCGCCCATGGCGGATTATTGTGATAATCTAAAA